>NZ_JBSWSR010000005.1:0-326425 GCF_054095695.1 Candidatus Nitrosopumilus sp. bin_6a | reverse complement strand
AGGTATGTAGAGGCAACATGGCCAAGATGAATTTCTCCGTTCGCGTAAGGTAGAGCACTTGTAATGATTGCTTTTTTATTCATTTGATACAAGCCAGTGACTGGATCGGGGTTAAGAAGTTTTACCAGTTGTTTGCATACTTTACTTGTTCTGGAGTAAGTTTGTCAATTTTTACATCCATTGCTTTTAGTGCATCAACTGCAATCTGTTTATCAATTTCTTCAGGTACATTGATAATTTTATTTTCCATCTTTTTGTGATTTTTAAGAATATACAGGACAGACAAAATCTGATTTGAGAAAGACTGAGCCATGACTTCAGGAGGATGGCCCTCAGCTGCAACTAGATTTGCAAGACGGCCTTGTCCAATGAGATATACTTTTTTTCCGTTTTTCAATGTACACTCATCAAGATTAGGTCTTACTTCTTTAACAGATTTAGATGATTTGAGTAAAAATTTACTATCAATTTCAACATCAAAGTGGCCAACATTGCCCATGATTGCACCATTTTTCATTTGCATGATGTGCTCTTTACGAATTACACTGGTCATTCCAGTACATGTGATAAACATATCACCAATTTTTGCAGCTTGTGCCATCGGCATCACTTCAAAGCCATCCATATGAGCTTCAAGTGCTTTTACTGGGTCCACCTCAGTGACAATAACTTTAGAACCCATTCCTTGACATCTAGAAGCTACACCACGTCCAACCCAACCATAACCTACAACAACAACACGTTTTGAGGCCATCAAAAGATTCATTGCACGAAGATAACCATCGATTGTACTTTGTCCAGTGCCATACCTGTTGTCAAACATGTGTTTTGTATATGCCTCATTGACCAAGATAACAGGATAGCGGAGTTTTCCTTGATTTTCTACTGCTCTAATTCTTGTTACACCAGCAGTTGTTTCTTCAGTAGCTCCTAAAATTTTCAGATTTTTAAATCGTTTATCAAAATGAGCTTTGATGTTCATGTCAGCACCATCATCAGTGAGAATTGTTGGACTGTGTTTCAATACCTGATCAATGCACCAATCATATTCTTTTACTGATTGTCCATGCCAAGAATAAACATGAATGCCTTGAGAAGCCAAAAATGCAGCAATGTCATCCTGGGTAGTTAAAGGATTTCCACCACAGCAAGCAACCGTTGCTCCTAATTCTTTTGCACCCATTAGTAAAACAGATGTCTCTTTAGTAATGTGAAGACAAAATCCCAAAGTAATTCCTTTCAGAGGTTTTGTTTTCTTGTAACGATTAATGGTATTATCAAGAATTTGCATGTGTGATCTGGCCCATTCATAAGACAGTTTTCCTTCTTTGATTAATTTTGGACTAGACTTTACTTTGCTCAATAAATCAAACCATCTTTATGACTATAAAATTCTATCATGCGAATGTAAATAAATGACAAGAATCACACAAAAATATTGACTTGGAAGAAAATTGCAGATAAAGGCGCAGTGGAAGCAGGAAAAGGAAAAGCATTCAAAGTAGATGGAAAACAAATTGCAATTTTTAATCAAGACGGATATCATGCAATAGATGATCTATGCGTTCATCAAGATGGATCTATCGCACCAGGAAAACTTGATGGAGATATTGTAGAGTGCCCACTCCATTTTTGGCATTATAATATCAAGACAGGGGAACTAACAGACTATCTTAAAGATGTTAAACTAGAAACATATCCAGTAGAAGCCAGAGATGACGGAATCTATATCGATATTTAATCATAAAATTCGTATGTAAATTAATAAAAAGACATTCTAATTTCGGTCATGATTTTTGTAATGTCAAAAAATTACAAAATAGATGAAATTCCACTAATGGAATGTTTGCATATTTCTTTTATGTCTAGAATAAATCATTAAATTATGCAAAATAGAATTGTTTTCTCAATACTTTTAGGCATTATAGTGGTAGGAACATCACAGATTGTGTTTGCCGAGGAGATAGAGAAAACAACACACATTGCAGTAGATGAAGAGAAATTTGAGCAACCAAAATCAAAATACAATAATCAAGAAATAGTATTTTTGGGATTTATTGAAGATTATGCTAGAGGAGATCAGGTCACAATCAACATAATTTCTCCAGATGGAACACAAAATGCAATTAACACATATGCATCTAAAAAAGGAGACATCTACATAATACTTCACATTACACAAGATTCTCAAATTGGAGTTCACCAAGTAAATCTAGAGTATAGAGGAGTCGAGATTGCATCAACTACATTTGAGATTCTAGAAAACAATTAAGATTTGCAGCAAAGGTTTGAACTATAGTTATGGGAGCAAAAGAGAGGGACCAATCCCCCTCTAGTGCTAGGTATGGGTTATGTTGGGCACAGATTATTATTCTGTAATTGTATTGTGCCAACAAAGTATATGGAATATTGTGTGTTCAAAATGAGCAAACTATGATTGGATATCAGGAATAAGTTTTATTCTTACATCATTCCAAAAAATATTGTTGAATCAAAAAATCATAGATGATATTAAAAATCAAAATTATTCTGAAATTACGGAGATTATCGAAAAGTTTCTTTTAGAACAAATTGATAAGAATCACGCAAAAGGAGTCATCTTAGGATTAAGTGGAGGGATAGATTCAGCTGTTTTAGCATACATTTGTAAAAGAAAATTACAAGACAAAACGCTTGCATTGATAATGCCAGATACATCAATTACTCCAAAATCAGAAACAGAAGATGCACTCAAAATGATTTCACTGACAGGAATAGAATACAAGCTGATTGACATCAAGCCGATTGTAAATGAATATTCGATGTATCTTGAACCAAACGAGAAAGCAAAGGGGAATTTAAGGGCCAGAATTAGAACAAACATTTTGTATTATTATGCAAATTCAAAGAACTACCTTGTATTAGGATCTAGTGATAAAAGCGAATACATGATAGGGTATTTTACAAAATTTGGAGACGGAGCATCAGACATCACACCAATTATTTCATTGTACAAACTACAGGTAAGAGAAATTGCAAAATATCTAGGGGTGCCAGAAAAGGTGATTGTAAAGAAAAGCAGTCCTCATTTGTGGAAAGATCATGACGCAGAAGAAGAGTTAGGTGTATCATATGAAGAAATAGATTCTATTTTGTATTGCCTGTTTGAAAAAAAGATGTCAATTGATGAAACTGAAAAAACCATTCAGATCGATAAAAAAATAATTGAGAGAATAAATCAATTGCACACGAACAGTGAACATAAAAGATTGCCATCACAGAAACCAGATAGAGATTAGAATGAAAATCCAAGATACGTTATCAAAGGCATTGCAAGAAGTAGACATTTCAAAAAAAGTCAAAATTTATCTTTGTGGAGTGACAGTTTATGATGAATCTCATATAGGACATGCAAGAACAATTATTGTTTTTGATGTCCTTAGAAAATACCTTGAAAGCAAGGGAATAGAAATTGAGTTTATTCAAAACTTTACAGATGTAGATGACAAAATCATCAATCGTGCCAATGCAGAAAATAAAACTGCAGAAGAGATTAGCACAAAATATATCGAAAATTACTATAATGACTTTGATGGATTAAATGTAAAACGTGCAACAAATTATCCTAAAGCAACGGAGCACATTACTGAAATTATAAAATTCATTGAGAAATTAATTGAAAAAGGTGTTTCATATCCAACAAAAAATGGAGTGTATTTTTCAGTATCAAAATTTCCAGAATATGGAAAGTTATCTAAAAAGAAAATTGATGAGCTCCAATCAGGAGCTAGAATCGAGGTAGATGAGGAAAAAAAAGATCCATTAGACTTTGCAGTGTGGAAATTATCAAGCAAAGAACCAGTATGGGACAGCCCTTGGGGAAAAGGACGACCTGGATGGCACATCGAATGCTCAGCAATGAGTATAAAGTATCTTGGAGAGAATTTCGATATTCATGGAGGAGGAAGAGATTTGATATTTCCCCATCATGAAAATGAGATTGCACAGTCAGAGTCATTTACAGGTAATCGATTTGCAAAAATCTGGATGCATGTAGGAATGGTAACAATTGATGGAGAGAAAATGTCAAAATCCATTGGAAACATCAAATCGATCAAGCACGTGTTAGAAAATTGGGGATCAAACATTATCAGATTATTCTGTTTGTCTGGTCACTATTCAAAGCCAATAGATTATTCTGAAGAATTACTAAAAGAGAATCTAACAAAATGGAGACAAGCAGAAACTTGCTACTATGAGTTAATTCATGCAAATGGTGAAAATAATGAGAATGCAACTGAAATGGTTCAAAAATTAGGCTCAGAATTTGATAGAGCATTGGAAGAGGACTTTAACACACATCTAGCATTATCAGCGTTTTTCCAACTAGTCAAAGAAGCAAATAGACTAGCTGCTGAAGAAAAGTTAGGAAAAGAAGATGCAAAAATAATCAAGGCAGAATTTCAAAGAATGTTGAAAATTTTAGGACTAGACATTCCAGAGATGACAGACAGTGTGAAACAAGAGATTAACACCATGATTCAAAACAGAGAAAAATTTAGACAGGAAAAACAATTCCGAGAAGCAGACCAAATTCGGGACAAACTCAATGAGATGAATGTGGAATTAATAGATCATAAAGGAAAGACAATCTGGATGAAAAAAGAAAACATCAAAGCTGAAAAATAAAGAAAAGAATTAAGGATTAACCTTTGCTAGTTTGCCCTCGATTCTGTCATAGTATCCATTTTGGTCCATAGCAGGAACATAAAATGTTGTAGAAATTACATCTCCAACACCTGCATCACAATCTGTCACAACAACAGAATAACCTAAAACAGATTCACCAACACAGCCATAATCAGTAACAGCAATGACCGATACGTCTTCAGTAACTAGTGTTGGAACTATATTCCAAGGAGTCAATGTGAAAACGAGCATTACGGATCCCAAATTCTCATTTAGTATCATCCATAATCCTATTCAAACCAAAATTTTTTGCAGTTGTAGCATTTTTTTGAAGCAATTATCTCAGATGTAGTTACAGCTTTAACTTTTTTAGAACCACATGTAGGACACCTTAATTCTGTCAAAATATCAAACATCCTTCATTCTTTTAGAATAATCATAATTGAAAATTTTTTCAGGAGTGATTTCAATTGCTACTTCAGTTTTTGCATTATTTTTTAAATACTCTGATAAAATAGATTTTTTCTCTCCAAGGTATTTTGCCATCAAAATTAAAAGAATTTTTTCTCCATCCTCAGGTATAATTTTTGCAATACCATTACCACGAGTTCCTTTGTATGGAGGTTTGTCCGTTGCAATCTCAAAACCACATTCAGGGTTATTTAGCAAGTATGAGACAATTTTTGAAGAACTTTTAGTTGCACAATATATTTTTCCATTAATTTGCTCATACCAAAGAGAAATAATATTTGGAGTTCCATCAGGTTTCAAAAAAGCTAATCGGATTGGAATTTTTTGATCAGAAATCAAGTGATCAAAACTAAGTTTATCCATTTTTTGCATTAATTATTCACCAGATCTTCCAATTACTGATTTCGTATAGCAATGATCACAAGACCATTCATGAAATGTCTTGCCACATGATTTGCAAGTTGAAAATATTCTTAATTCCATATTCGTATATGGTTTTAATCATATATAACTAGTGTTAATTTTATAAACTGGTGCCAACTTACCACTAGGAATGATATTTATCACTAGTTAAATACAATTAGCGCGCAATAGTCACATGGCAGAAGAACAAGAATGGGCAAATCTACTTGCTGAAGTTTTTGACAAACTAACTGAAAAACATGCCTCAATCACTTATGATTTTGACGATCTAGAGATGAAAGGTAAAGTCGAAAAAAACGGCAAAGTTGTTCCAACAGGTACAGTTTCTCTTAAAGGGAAATTGACAATTACAGCAAAATGAGGTTTGTGAGAATGGTCAAAAATAATCTCTCAACCAATTTTTTATCTTACTTACAAAATGGAAATCTCAAAATATCCACAGATGATAAGCCTTCAATTCATTTTAGTGTAAGTGGCAATCTAAAAGTAATTAACATAATTGATCTTCCAATAAAAATTCCTAGAAAACAGGGAATTATCAAAAAGCTTTCAGAAGCTAAAGAATTAGCTAAAAATATGAACAAGAGCGGAATGACTTTGGAAATTCAACTACAAGGTAAGACGGTGTTAAAAATTGGTAAAGATGCAAATCCCAAATTAGCTAAAATTGTTACATTAAGCAGCCATATCGAAATTAGAGATTTGAAAAAATTAAAGAGATTAAGTGAAATTCTTTGAAAAAAATTGTTTTCTTTGGAATTGGTCTTTTGATTATTGTTTCAATTAATCCTGCATTTGGTCATAAGCTCATTCCACATGATGATTCCCATAGAGATTTTGATACTGCATTACAAATTCCTGATCATAAAATTTCATGGGCAATTTATGAAAACTTAGGCACAAATGAAGCAAAATTTTATACGTTTGATGCCAAACAAGGAGACCCATTCTATGCGAGTATTGTAATTCCAAAAATAGAAGGGTTGGAAAATTATTCTCCAACACTCGTATTAATGAAAGAGAATAATTCAAACATACAAAAAATTATTTATGAAAAAGGATTTCCAGGAAATGAATTCTATGAACCATTTGGTCAAGTGACATATTGGGAAAGACAGGAATTAAAAGCAGAAATACCAGACAATGGAAAATATTTCATTATTGTCACAGACGAAAAAAATCAGAGTGGAAAATATAGTTTGGCAGTTGGGACAATTGAAGATTTTTCAGGTGAAAATATGTTTACATTATTACCCAAAGCATGGTTAGACACAAAATTATTTGTAAATGATTATGTTTCAATAGCAATTTTATTTGTGATTATTTTCATGCTGTTTACTATTCCAACAATAATCATAATAAAAAAAAGAAAAATGAAAATAAAAGCTTAAGCTAATTTTAGAAAATTTACGCACAGAAAAATTAGTTCAGTCTAATTAGTTTTGTCTAATTTTCGAGTTGTTTAATAGAATTAAAAACCAAGTAACTCCATGAATGTATGGAATAAATTTTGGAACTGGTATGAAAATAAAATTCTTGGAAGTGTAATTGTAATTGCAATTATTCAATTCATTCAAGTACCTCATATGATATGGAATGCAGACATTATGTTAGAAGCAGGTCTTGTTTCAAGAGTACATCCTGTAATTGATTGGTTCTTGTATGGAGTAGACCTTATTGAAATCATTTCAATTGTAAATGTAGGAATGATCATGTTTAGTTTGCTCAAGAAGAAAAAAGCTCAAAAAAAGATATCTGTAAATGCAAAGTAACTAATTTTTTGCATTCCAAATTACACGTTGAGGGAATGGAATTTCTATTCCATTATCATCCAAGGCTTTTTTAGCAACTTTGAGTAAAATTGGACCCACCTGATCCCAATCATCTCTAGGATGCCAGACTAAAATTTCGATATTTACGCTTGAATCAGCTAGCTCATTGATTCTAAATTCAGGTTTAGGTAACATTAGAACGTATTTCATAGATTTACGAATTTCTTTATCCATTACAGATATTGCACCTTCAATATCTTCCTTATAGGCAATTCCAATCATTGCCTCAGTTCTTCTTACAGGTGTGGAAGATAATGAGCGAATATTTGAAGTGAAAAAAGATTCGTTAGGAATTCTAATTATAGTTCCATCAAATTTTTTAACACGAACAGAAAAAGTGCTAATATCTAACAAAGTGCCAGAAACATCAGAGCCAGGAATTTCAATCTTATCGCCTTGTTTTACAGGTTTTTCAATCATCAAGAAGATTCCTGAGATTAAATTAGAAACTACAGATTGAGTTGCAAAACCAATTACAATACCAAAAATCCCTCCAGCAACAAGCAATCCAGAAAAGTCAACGCCAGTAGTAGACGTAAAAACCAAAAATGAGAGAATTATGATTCCAAAATAAATCAGCCTGCCAAAGTTTTTTGCAGAATCTTGTGGTAATTTAGGAGCATAATATTTTGTAAATAAGACTCGAACAGTTCGTGCAATAATTATACCAACTGCCATGATAATTGCGCCAATGAATAATGTAAGAAGTGTCAGCCCCCCAGTGATCTCTATATCAGATAAACTGGATAGAAATTCCAAAGCCATCATTCAACACCCATATCCATATGTTTTACAGTTTCTATTTTTTCATAGGTTGGGGATAAAATAAAATCAGTTTGAATTTTTTCAGAATTTACATCAATTATTTCAATGGTAAGTTTTTTCTTCATCACAGCAAATAGAGAGTCAAATATTGCTTTTGAGTCTTTATAATAAATGGAATTTTCAGACATTTGAAAAACAACTTTGCCAATACTGAGACCTTTAGATAATTGATTTTGAAGATTTATTTTCAAAACAGCGTTAATGAAAGGAATGGAATCGTCGTATGATTCGACTATCTCAGTTTTAGCATACTTGCACAAAGTGCCAGATTCAGGAGGACCATAAAGACAGAATCGAGAATTTAGAGGATCGCATGTGAAACAATCCAAAGAGTCCTTATGATTATCATGTACAAGGAAAACACCAATTTCAATAGGACAACGTAAGAAAACAGTTGCAGAAGAATCTTCAGACAAAAAGACAGGCGTGTCAATATCCAAATACATGAAAGAAGTTCTCATAGCAGGAAAATTCAAAGGCCTAATTGGACACAATTCAACTTGAAGTTTAGACGATTTGATAGGAATTATCTTCTCAATCAAATCATCTTCAGAATCTCTTCTTGTGTATGAAAACACATTTTCACTGATTTTTTTGATTTTAATCTCAACATTTGGGAGGTTTAAGTCTAGAGATTCACCAATATCATATAATCCATAATTTGAAAAAGTGTTATCCATAGTTTCAGCACTCATCTTTTCAACATTAACAATAAAATCTTGAATTTAATCTCTTGTATCATAAAAAATAATGTATTTAAAAATAGGAAAGAAATGGATTTTACTCCAAATATAGAGGAATGCTAATGCTTCCAAATCCTTCACTTACTCTAAAGTAGTAATCCCTACTTGAATCATATTCAAAAGTAGTTCCACCACCACCAATGTTTGGTCCAAAGAAGAAGTTGAAGAATTTTGGTTCCCCAGGTTTTAGTACCAACTGACCGTTTGTAAAGTCCATCTGAGAGTATTTGTAATCAGAATTACCGTTTGTAACATCATAGTTACAGATTGCAGGTCCAGTACAAAACAGTGCTTCGTTTTGATTAGAACCAGTATTCTCTACTAACATTCTAAGATAAAGCATTGCTTGACCAGAAGAGGTAATTTCAAAACTACTTCCTTCAGTATCAAGTCCTGCCCAATAGTAAGTTATTGGACCTGCTTGATAAGACTGAGAAATCAGCTTGTACTCATATGAGGCAATCAACTGTTTTGCAGATCTTTCACAGTTGAGTCTATCATAGGCCTTGGTTATTTCAGCACATCTATTCAATTCTGCCTGAAGTAATCCTAATTCTGAATCATCAGAAAGATTGGAAGTTTCTGTAGAAATAGATTCAGAGACATTTATTATTCCTAAGGAAATCAAATGTTGAATTCCATTTACAAATTCATCATCAGAGATGATTCCATCTGCCCACCATCCAGCGTTGTTTTTTACCCAATCTGGAACACCATCAGATGTTTGAGAAGATACGGGTGCTGAAGCAACTGTAATAATTCCATCGTTAATCAAAAATTCAATACCTGAAATGAATTCAGATTCGGATATTGTACCATCTGCCCACCATCCAGCGTTGTTTTTTACCCATGATGGAACTTCTGCATAAACAGATGAAACATTTGATGCAATTATGATCATTGCAGCGATTGCCATAATCGTTGTTTTCATTAGGATTATTTTTCGCTGATAGTATTTAAGCTAGTGCCAATAAACAAGCTAGTGGTAACATCATTGCAAGAAGTATAGTGCCAAAGGATTGAAAAAGAGATTTTCCTTATATATAAAATGAAAAGAACTTGAAAAGTGCAAAAAAAATCATCAGATCTTGAAATCAAAAAAGTCTCAGAAAAGGAGGTAATAGAATATGTGCTTGAAAGATTTGAAGAGGTAAAAAAATCAAACAAAGTAAAAAACCTAGTATCATTTCAAGCCATGAACAAATACATGATTATGGTGCATAGCCAGCAAGAATTAAAAATTTTAGGAAATATTGTTGCAAGTAATAAAAAAAATAATTTTTCAAACATTTTACAAGAATATGAAGAACATTTGAAAAAGGTATTTGAGAGCCAACCCACAATAAAAAAACATAGCAACGTAATCATGCACATTTTCGGGTATTTCTCAGACAGTTTTAGTAATCAAGAAAAAAAGAAATTTTTTGAATCATTGACAAAATTTCAAAATGAAGAAATATCAATTGGAGAAATTCTTTATGAAATAAATCCAACAGTATATCGATTTGACAACACATATCTTGCCAGTCAGACATATTTTTTACTATATTCAAATCCAGAACCTCAAAATTTATTTAAATTATTATAGAAAAGATTCTAAAAAAAATCAGAAATTGTTTTTTGTCTGATCAATTCTACAATATGGCCATGGGAAATCCATTCAGATTTACTTATACTAGTTTTATTTGATGCCAAAACCAATGCATTTTCAAAATTATCTGCAATCATATGAGTTTGATTCATTGCTTCGCGTATACCTTCTCTAACCTGCCATACACCTACAGGAATAGTATATTCTGGACGAATTTCTCGTAGAATTACAACACCAGCCTGAATTTTTTTTTCTTTAAGATACTCCAACACACCTAATTTTGCTGCAAAATAGGCACCGGCAATTGCAGGGGGATGATCAATCCCACGAGCATCCTCATAATCTGAACCAAATCCCAATATCCCATCAGAATACCAAGCCTCAATCATCTCATAGACCCATCGATGAGGAAATAACACAACAGTGAAGATATTTCCCAAATGTTCATATGAAAAAATCCGATGAGAGTCAATCAATCCATAATCTAAAACATCATCAGTAAGAGATTTGCAAATAATATCATCAGTTGCAGTAATACTCCATTTAGTAGGAACTAATTTTCTTTTCTGACCCAACATTCCAATGCTAAAACATTTCTGAATTTTTGATATCTCAATTCCAGAATTATACAAATTCAAAACAGCATCCTGAGCTTTCAAATCTTTATCATAGTATGTTTTTTCGATAGATTTTACAGAAGAAGTTCCAGAAAATTTTGCTGTTTTGATTTCACCAATAGGACCAAAAGGAGCACTTTCGCCATCTAATGAGACTTTTGGAGAAGTGGTTTTTTGAAAAATTAAATCAGCATCAGTAGCTTTTGAAGACATTGTAACTTCTTGAAGATTTTCAATATAACGTCCTTCAGTTTGGTCTATTGAGATTTTTTGCACACCCCTGACTAAATTTAGTCTAAAATTTACTATGTCCTCTAATGATTTTCCCTTCCATCGTTCAGGACTATCAAGCAAACTAGTATCACCATGAATTGGAGGGACCATAGGACCAACAAAGACTTTAGGATAATCATAAGATCCAACAAAAACAGAAGGAGGACTAGTACCACTTACCGAATCAGATGAAAATAGATTTCCATATTTTGAAATAGACTCATGCCATTTAGACAAGATTTCACGGCGTATATTTTGAGAATCTGAAGACATGATTTTTCGTGCTTAAAATGAGCCTATTAACGTGACTAGTGAGAAAAATTGATGGTTTGTTAACGGATGGTGTTTAAAGGATCACCAATAAGAAAAACAGTGGCCGTAAATAGAATTGTTTCATTTTTGCCTAGTGCGACTGAATTAATTTATGAATTAGAAGAACAGGATAAGATTTTTGGAGTCACACATGAATGCAAATACCCAAAAGATGCAGGTTACAAATCCAAATTAATCAACACAGTTATTGATTCAGAAAAATTAACCAGCAAAGAAATTGATTCCACAACATGTAAGTTGTTAAATGAAGGAAAAGATATTTTTGTACTAGATGAAGAGAACTTAAGAAAAGCCAATCCAGATTTAATTATATCACAGGAGATCTGCGAAGTGTGCGCTGCACATACCAATCTAGTCAGCAAGGCAATGGAAATTTTAGACACAAAACCAATTCTTTATTCCATGGATCCTCACAACATGAAAGAGATCATAGAAACAGTTAGAGAATTAGGAGAAATTCTAGAATGCAATCAAAAAGCTAAAGACATTACAAATTCACTTGAAAAAAGAATTTCCTACATCAAAGAATTTACTAATATAAAAAAACCAAAAGTGCTTGCAATTGAATGGATAGAGCCATTCTTTACTGCAGGACATTGGATTCCAGAAATGATTGAAATTGCAGGAGGCATCAACATGATAAGTAAAACAGGGGAACATTCCAGACGATTGACCATAGATGAAATAATCAAGTCAGAGCCAGACATCATTGTTTTAATGCCATGCGGTTTTGATTCAAAAAGAACAATATTGGAATATAATCAAATCCTAAAAAATAATGATGCTTGGAATTCACTAACGGCAGTAAAAAACAACAAGGTTTTTGCAGTAGACGCAAATTCATTTTTTAGCAAACCAAGTATTAGAACAGTTGAGGGAATAGAAATTCTTGCAAAAATCATTCAGCCTGAAAAATTTGCTAATTTGAAAGTCTCGAATAAAGGATTCAGGATTATTAAGAGGGCCTAAAACAGGCTCAAAAAAAGACTGTCACATAACATAACACACTACTGGTTATCTCCAATTTTAAAAGAATTATCACATGATGAAAAATTTTGCAGGAGATGCCAAAATCAGTGATTTGTTAAAAATGACAAATGAAGTAATTGGGAAATTGAAAAAAGAAATCATATAAAATCTAAAGAGGATGTCCCTTATGTTGATAATCTATTACTTTATGGAATAGATTATGGGAAGATATAACGGTTAGAGAGGCAAAGAATATCCCAATGAAATTTCTCACAGTCATCAACTCACCAGGTTGAGCTGCAATCAAAGAGGTTTCAAAAACGACATAAAAATTATCAAGTAACCAAAATGCGAGTGTTGTCCAAGATAATAAACCTGCCAAAAAATATCCCAAACGTGTTTTATTACGAATCAAAAGTATGGATATGAAAATAACAGCATACCACACGGTAGATGCAATTAACCAAAGTGTTTGATAGACTTCAGGTCTATCGTCAAGCCAATAATATGATGTCCCAATTATAGCCAATGCAATAAGAGAAAATTGAATCAATTTTTGATTAATTTTAAAACCAGTCTTTTCTTCTTTCAAATTTAACTCAGGAGGAGATGACTTCATTTCATTTGTAGCAATTTCAATAGATTCACGAACGGATTTCAACTTTAAAGGAATAATTTTTGTGATTTTGTTATCTGTTACAATTGTGTCATGTACAAGACTGTCAATTAGTGGCCTTGCAAGAGATGCTTTGACAGGAGTAATTAGATCGACCCAATAAGAAGAAAGTCGAGTTGTCAAGAAGGGAATTTGTAAAATAAATAATTTTTTATTCAAAAATGAAGAATATACTCTCATTAATTCTTCATAAGTCATTTTATCAGGACCGCCAATTTCAAATATTTGCCCTTCAGTATCAGATTTTGAAAGACATTCTGCCAAATAATAAATCACATCATCAACAGCAATAGGTTGAGCCAAAGATTTTACCCAGGAAGGACAAACCATAATTGGAAGACGTTCAACAAGATATCGGAGCATCGCATATGAGCCTCCCTGAGCACCAATAATCAAAGATGCACGAAATTCAGTTACAGGAATATTACCAGATGCAAGTATCTCACCTACTTCTTTGCGACTTTTCATGTGTGGTGATAAATCTAAACTATCATTTACTAATCCTCCAAGGTAAATGATTCTTTTAACACCAGCTTTAGTTGCAGCATAAAGAAAATTCTGAGCTTGGATTCTTTCTCTAGATGCAAATTGCATCCATTGATCTTTACTTCCCTCCATAGAGTGGAGTAAATAATAAGCGACCTCTATCCCTTTCATAGATTTAGATAACTGATCTTTGTCAAATACATCGGCCTGAACATATTTTACATTTTTAGAATCATTCAGTTTTTTTCTACTTAAACCTGTAACAGTGTATCCACGAGAAGAAAGTGCAGAGATCAATCTAGAACCAATAAAACCAGTTGAACCTGAAACGAGTATTGAGTAAGGAGAGGATTGTTCAAATATTTTTTGGGGCAAGATTTGTGGCATGATTATTGAAGATCCACTGAAGATAAGAGCAATAAACTATCCAATTTGTAATTCATGGACATTTTCCATAATTAAATTATTTAAACTAGTGGTAATCAAAAATACTAGTGCTAAACACAGTATTATGAAGAACCTGCAGACATTATAAAATAAAGAATAAATGGTTAATTAGCACTATTTATCATAATTAGCACCAGTTAAATAGTATTCAGTGAAAAAATCAGCATGGTCTACATAAGGGCTAAAAAGGTAAAAACAGATCAATATCTATATCTGGTCAAAAGTGTATGGGATTCGAAAAAAAGAACATCTAAGCAAGAGATTCTAAAATACCTTGGAAAAGCCTCAGATGTAATTAAAGACGACATCCCAATAGAATATAGAAACGATCCTAAATTGCTATCAGTTCTAGCATCATTTAATCCAAAAGATATCAAAAAGAGAGAAGAAGCTACAAAAAAATCAAAAAAACAACTCTACAAGAAACTGACAGAAGGAAACATAGAAGACTCGATAAAAATTTATGAAGAGTATGTCAAAATTTTTAGCTCAGCAGATTTCTTTGACAAAATCTTAAAACCAGTAATGTATGACATTGGAGAACATTGGTCAACAAACAAAATCAGCATAGCAACAGAACATGTAGCCAGCAACATCGCACAAACATTAGTAAAAATAATAATGGATAGAGTTTCAGGATCTGCAAACAAGAAAAAGATATTGATATGTGTACCATTAGGAGAAGAGCATCATTTAGGTTGTGATGTTTTAGAAACATATCTATCAATTAAAGGATTCAAAATTTACAATATGGGAACATCGCTTCCAACAGAATCAATAATGAGTTTTATAGAATATAATAGACCAGACATCATATTCATTTCAATCACTTTGCAAGACAATATTTCTGCGGGACAGAGACTAGTTAAGAAAATTAAGGAGGAGTACAAGATCCCCATTCTGATAGGAGGTTATGCAATGCAATCAGAAAAAATGCCAAAGTTTGACGGAATAGTCGTTAATTCAACATTAGAAGAACTCCCAAAAATAATTAGAACTGCATAGTAGATTATGATCTTAGATAAGATTCGATTTTAGGTGCGCATAAAATAGAACTGTGTGCTGCAGAATCAGTGCCTATTCCATAACTAATTGTAGAATCACCCACAAAGAAAAGGCCTTCAATTCCAGGTATATTATGAGGCATTTTTGATTTCCAAACTTTTCCAGGCTCCTTTACTACAGATTCCACAAGTTTCCAAGCCATAGGACGCTCCCAAATTAATTCAGAATTAAAAGTAGGGTAAATTGAGGAAATTTCCTCTTTCATTTTATTTACAATCTCTTTAATTTTTTGTGGATTATCCGTATCTTCTGAAGGAACAGGAGTGCCTGCAATTATCAAATGTTCTCCAGGAGGCGAGACGGAAGGAGTAATGTTAGAAATGAAGAATATTCCTTTAGTAGTATATTGATCACCTACAGGAAATATCACTTGGCGAGAATCTATTTTGGATTTTAATGCAAAATGAACTTCTACAACTGAAGTGGTTTTGTTTAACTTGTTAATTTTTTGAAGGAACTCTTCTTCAATGATATTTTTATCAAATAATTCATTTAAAGCATCATATGCAGGGTATGAAACAACCACACATTTTGTACGAATTAATTCATCATCACCAGATAGTCCTCTTACGACAACACCAGTGACTTTAGAATTTTCAATAATTATTTTTTTAATAGATTGTCTTGTTTTAATTTCACAATTTTTAGAATGAAGATAATCATATAAAACATGAGAGATAGAATCATACCCACCATTAGCAGGATATGCGAATTCACTGGTTCCTCCTTTAAACGGATTAGCTCGGATTATGGTTCTTGTGAATTCACCTAAAGATATATGATCTGCAGTGTCAGCAAACGCCAACATGCATATTGCTTCAAAAAAAGCATTTGTGTCAGAATCTAAATCGGAAGTAATGCTAGTCAGAGAAACATTATCCCAAGATTCTGTTTTTTCAATAGAAGTAAATGCAAGAGGAAGAAGTAATTTCAGAAGTTTGATTCTACTTTTTAGAGGCAATAAAGAAAGCTTTAGTAAATCCAACATACCTTTTGGATATTTATGGAATTCATTTTCAGAATGAAAAGCAATATCATCAACTTTTGCAAGCTTTAATTTTGATTCGATTTTTAATTTTTTTAATACACTAAATATTGCAGATTTTTTATAAAAGGGCATAATATGAAACCCATTATCTAAAATATGATTTTTAAATTTTATCGAGGCGGTTCTGCCACCCAATTTTGAAGATTTTTCCAAAACACGAACGTTATGTCCTTTTTCGGCTAATAATGCAGCAGCAGTCAGACCTCCAATGCCAGCACCAATTACAATTATGGGGGTGCTCATGGTTAAATTCTACAATTTCAATATAAAAACAAGTGCCAATTTTTTGTCATAGTGCTAATTAATGATAACCCGAATTTATTTTAGCATAATTCTCAGAGCAGGCAATAAATTTACTCATAACCCCATCCATTTTTTTTGCCAAAATTAAATCCAGAAAAGGAATGAGTTTTAGAAATCCATTAAGCTGCAAGGATATACAAATCTTAATTTCAGTTCCGTTTTCAAATATTTCATAATATTCAATAAATGATGTTCCCTTTAGAGGGCCAGATAAAATTAATACTTTGTGCATGTTAGGAGGTAAAACTACATGTTTAGTTATGACATCCAAAGTTTTCCCTAAAAAAGATATTTTTTCAAGAACAGTTTGTTCAGAATTTTCAACATTGATGATTTTTAGAGATTTAAAATAATTTGGGATTATCTTATGGAATTGAGACACATTTGTACTAATATTAAAAATAATATCCCGATTTAATTTGCTGTATCTTAAAAGATTAAAAGTTCTCATTATGCAGCTTCCAATTTAACATAATCCCACAAATTTGATTTTGAAATATTAACTTGAGAATCAAATTGTTTAATTAAAAAATAGACTTCTGCCAAAGAAGATTTTACAGCATCAGTTTTTACAGGATCGGTAATTGGGAGTAATCTTATAGTAGTTTTATTTTCAGTAGTCAATATTTGAATAAAATATTCCTGATGTCTTTCATCAATAACAACCGTAGGTAGTAACGCATTCAAGCCATTCTTTTCAACATATATTGTAGAAATTTTTATCAATGGAGACTTTTGAAATACGGGTGAAAAAAAATTTGCAAATTCAAAAAGATCAATCTTTCTATCCATGGCAATGTGAGGCATTTACAAAGTCTTTGCAATCTTTTTATTTATACAAGAATTAAAAAATCCACTAGTGCCAAAATTCATATAAGATAACCACTTTTTGGTAGGTTTTAGCACTAGATAGTAAATTATTGCCGGCTTAAATAATTTAAAACCATAATCTATTCATGTATACAGAATTAGTGCACCAAAAAAATTGTAAAAAAAATTTAGTTATTACAGATCTCCATACGGGTGAAATTGCATGTAGTGGTTGTGGTTCTGTATCTTCTGAAAAAATGATAGACCAAACTGCAGAAACTACAGGTCTTAATTCAGAGCAATATCAATCAAATTCAAGAATAGGTATGAAGACATCGTTAAAAATGGCAGATAGAGGATTATCTACAATAATAGAATCTCAAGATAGAGATTCTACAGGTAAATCACTATCAAATGAAAATCGTAGAATGTTTTACCGTCTAAGAATGTGGGATAGAAATAGTCGCTCTGCAATATCAGTCAAATCATTTCAAAAAGCATTTACATTATTAGATGGAATTGGTTCAAAATTAGCATTACCAGAATCAGTAATAGAAGAAACAGCTTATTTGTTTAGAAAAATAGCATCTAAAAAAATTCTTGCGGGAAGATCCACTACATCCATGTTATGTGCAACAGTCTATGCTACATGTAGATTAACAGATACGCCAAGAACACTTCAAGATGTTGCAGATGCAGGAAATATAAAGAAAAAGAATTTGCAAAGGATTTACAGATTTATTGCAAAAGAATTAGACTTGCATCCTGAGGCATACAATCCAACTGAATTTGTCAACAGAATATCAAAAGAGGTCAACATATCAGAAAAAACAGAAAGATTGGCATTTAAAATTTTGAACTTGTCTATTCAGAATAAAGTCTCAACAAGTAAAAACCCAATGGCAATGGCAGCAGCTGCGGTTAATTTGGCATCCGTAATGAATCATGAAAAAGTAACACAATTAAAAATTTCAGAGGCATCCGGAATTAGTGCTGTAACCATCAGAGACAGAACCAAAGAAATCAAAGAAAAAATAGGAGGTGAAATTAATGGGTAGAACGTGTAGAGGAATTTGCCAGATGCACAAGGCAGAATCAGTACCAAACAAAGTCAGGTACGAAATAGGCCAGAAAAGATGTACTTTCTGCGGAATTTTTTTGAAAATAGATGAAACAAGATGTATTTGCTGCAAGGCAGTATTGCGAACAAAGCCAAGAAGTAAAAAGCAATAAAGTTTATTTTTTTACTGCACTGACTAGAGAGACTACATCTCTATCCCTTAGTTGGTAATCTACAGGTAGTCTCAGATTATATCGCAAATCTTTCCCATAAAGAAGTCCTTTTGTTAAATCAGAGTGAATTTCCTTTGCAAGATCACTGATTGTTGCTCCGTCTTTTAACAAAATCAGATCAGGTAATATTCTTCCTTTTTTATCTGCCATGTTCTTTTCATCAGCTACAGGATAAATAGAATTCATCTTAAGAAGTTTGAATACTGCAACGTTGATTGCAAATTGAACACCAGTCCTCATATATTCTCCCATAATTTCACTTTTAATGAAATCCAATGCATTGCGTTGTTTTTCATTTAGATCATGAGATTTTATTATTTCAAATGTTTCAGAACCAGGAGAATATTTTATCAATCCTTTTTGTTCTGCGCGTCTGAGAACAAATTCACTATCTCCACTGACAGGAATTATGATAGAATCATTGTATCTTTCTCTTAATCGTGCAAAATTCTTGTCAGCACCTTCAACATCAACCTTGTTTGCAACAATCAGTGTGGGTTTTGAAATTTTTCGTAAATGCGATGCAAATTTTTTGCTGTCAACCATATTGAAATCATCAAAAGTGGTTTCTTCAAGACCTGTTGCATGAAAAGTATTTTTCACATGGGTTTTAGTCACACCAATACCACGATAGAGATCAGTAATAGCATCTAATACATCAGTACCAGTTTTTATCAATTTTGAAACTTTGTCTCGGTTTCCTTCTAGAATTTTATGATACCACATGATTAATTCCTCTTCTATATCTGCAAAATCAGAAATTGGATCTCCAGTTCCAACTTCAGTTATTTTTCCAGTTGAATCAATCCCACCAGAAGCATCTACAACATGAAGTAATGCATCAGACTGTGCAGCAATAGAGAGGAATTGATTTCCAAGGCCTTTTCCCTTCCAGGCATCTTTAATCAAACCGGGCAAATCAATTAGTTCTATTGGGATATATCTCCAGCCATCAAGGCATTTAGAATTATTTGGATTATCTTGAATTTTAAATTCAGGATGAACACATAATGAAATAGCATGTGCAACTCCAGACACAGGAGATTTTGTGGTAAAGGGATATGATGAAATTTCTTCTGAGGATAAAGTTGCAGAATTGAAGAAAGTGGTCTTCCCAGTGTTAGTCTTGCCGATTAATCCAATCTTGATAGGCATGAAATTATTATCAGTTCAGAATATTTATCTCTGCCTAGCAAGAGGAAGTTTTTTTCTTTTTGATCTTCTCCAAGGTTTGATTCAATTCTTTAATTGCCCATTCAATATCAGAAATATCTTCTTCAGAAAGAGAAGACTTCCATTTTTCCAATACTGTGTTTGTGATTTCAGAACAATTGTATATTAAATTCCAAAAAGGATGATGTTCTGCAGTAGTATATGCAAGTTCAGTTACATCACCAAGACCATTCTGAGCTCTTGCCAAAGAAGAAATTCTTTCACCAAATATTTTGACAATGTCATTTTCAAGATCTTTTTCTATTTTTAGAGGAATGTTTTGATTTTCATATTTTTTTGTAAATTCCAACAAATCATGGTAAAAATCTTCAAAATCAGTCATTGTAATAATCTCTGGTGTTCAGCCAACATGCATCGATTAAAAACCACTTTGATTCCTGCTTTTTTTGCCAGATCTTCAGCTTCAGAATTATGAATTCCTTCTTGAAGCCAAATCACTTTAGGTTTTTTCTTTATTGCTTCTTGTATTACTGGCAATACTTGATCAGAAGGTCTAAAGACATCAATTATGTCAATTTCACCATTAATCTCAGAAATTGAACAATAGCATTTTTTTCCCAAAATTTCATCAGTTGTTGGATTTACTGGAGTGACATCATAGCCGTTGTCTGCCAAATATTTTGGTACATAATGTGCAGCTTTTGAAGAGTTTTTTGACATGCCAACTACAACTACTTTCTTTAACGAAAGAATTTCACGAATACGATCATCAGATGAAGGATCTTGTTCCACAAAAATCATAAAAGAATCATGAATATAATTTTTGAACTTGAATCATGTAAACAAAGAATTTTTTAATAGAGACGAGATAAAAAAGATGTGGAATCAGAACCTAAAGACCTCATAGTATTAGGAGCAATAAAACACGGAGTAAAAAAATTTGAAAAAATCCAAAAAATGACTCAAATTGAACCTAAAGAGTTGAATTTAATTTTAGAACAGTTAGAAAAAAGAGGCCTCATCCAAGCCAAAGAGAAAAAAGGATGGTTTGGGACAAAAATAGAAATTACAACTACTGACAAAGGCAACAAAGAAGTAGATGAAAGAGTCCATGAGATTCAAACAAAATGGAACCAAATGTCATTATTGTACAAGACAGGAGATAAAGACAAACTAAAAGAAGAGATGGAAAACAACAAATCATTCATTCCTACCATGATGTTCTTTGGGATAATGGATATGATGATGTTTTCTATGATGTTCAGTATGATGGGTATGGCAATGTCTGATTATGTTGCGCCTGAAAATATGCCAGACACAGCAGATGGAGGCATGGGGGATGCAGAAATGGATGATGGTGGATTTGATTTTGACATCGGATTCTAGTTTGTGTTTTATACTTGAACGAAAAATAAATCATAGTTGATTTACAATTCTTTTGACAACCCAGGATTAGTCAAAGTATTGAGATTTTTACAAACTCACAATACAGAATATCTATCTGGTCAAGACTTGAGTGATGTATTGCACATAAGCAGAGTAGCAGTATGGAAACATATCAAAAAAATTCAAGAATTAGGATATATTGTGGAATCAAAACAAAAGTTAGGATACAAGTTAATCTCAAATTCAGAATTATTACTGCCATGGGAAATTACTACAAATTTAAAAACAAAGACAATTGGACAACAGGCATACTATTTTGATTCAATAGATTCAACTCAAAATCAGGCATTAAAAATGGCAGACGAACCTGCAAATGCAGGGGCAGTAATAGTTGCAGCAAAACAGACAGGAGGCAGAGGCAGATCTGGCAGAAAATGGGTTTCACCTAAAGGAGGTATTTGGATTTCAATTATCCTTCGACCAAAATTTGACATTTCGATTACAACATTATTTCCCATAGCATCAGCACTTGCATTGTCAATTGCAATAGAAAAAATATTTTTTATAAAACCAGAATTAAAATGGCCTAATGATTTAACAATAAAAGGCAAAAAAGTAGCAGGAATGTTAGTGGACGTATCATTGGAGTCAAATAAGATTGAAAACTTGGTGTTAGGGGTTGGAATTAATTTTAATGTTAATGTAAAACAAATTGAAAAATCACTTAAAGAAACTCCCAATTTTTATGGAGTGGCGTCATTGAAGAAAGAAAAACAAGAAATCAAACCAGTACAACTTGTTCAAACATTTTTGCTAGAATTAGAAAAAATTTACAAATTATTAAATGCTAAACAAACAAAGAAGATTATTTCAGAGTGGACAAAAAGGTCATCAACAATAGGAAAAAATGTAGAATTAGACACCACCGATGGAAAAATCACTGGAAAAGCAACCAAGATCGATGATGACGGGGCATTAATAATCACAGCAAACAGCAAAACACACAAAATTATTGCTGGAGATATTGTACATTTATCAAAATAAAATTATTTTTTCTTGGATTTTGTTTTAGATTTTGTTGTTTTTTTAGAATCTACAATCAGAGAAGATTGTTCTTTCAAAATATCCTTAAGATCTTTTTGGATATCAAAAACAGAAGACAACAATTCTTCAAGGGCCGATGAATATTGTTTATATGCAATTAGCAATTCAGATTTTTTTTCATTGGCTTTTGAGAGATATTCGTTTGAACGTAGTAAATTAGTAGTTTGAATCATTTGAGGGATATCAGTTGTAGGTTCGCCCAATTCATCTAAACTTGTTTGAATTTCTTGTATCTTTTTACGTAATTCATAAATGATTTCGCCAGCACCAAGATTTGTCAATATAAAAATACATAATCATTATCAATTAAAGATTTTCCAAGATATCGAAATTAGTGAGACATCCTTGAAACGGACATTGGAAGAGTACAAATTAGAAATAAAGTATAAACAAAATCAAACATGCTTAAACATAAGATGAAAATTGTTTATTTTTTATTTGTAATTTTATTTAGTTCATCCTTTTTTCTTCAAAATGCTACTGCTCAAAGTAATGAAGATCCAGAAACCATGTTTTACTTAGCAAAAGAGCATTTTATCAATGGAGAATATCAAGAAGCAATTATCATTTATGACGAAATATTAGAAATTGTTCCCAATAATATTTCAACATTAAAAATGAAAGGGATTGCTCAAAGTAATCTTGAGCAGCACACTAGTTCACTTAAACAATTCTTCAAAATATTACAACACAAACCAAATGATGCTATCTCATTAACTGGAATGGGAGTAGGTTTTGGAAATCTTGGAGAATATCAAGAAGCAATGACATATTTTGAAAAAGCATCAAAAGAAAAACCAAATAGCATTGTGATAAATAATTATAAAGAATTTATCAATAACGTAATTTCAAAATATCCATACATACCTACCGAAAAACCAAAAGAATTAGAAGAAATCACATCAATCCCAGAATGGGTACGGCCTATTGCAAAATGGTGGTCTGAAGGAAATATAGAAGATTCTGAATTCAATTCAGCATTAATTTATTTAATCGAAAAGAAGATAATTCAAATTCCTCATGTAGAAGCATTTGGAAAATCAGATGAAAAAATCCCTCAGTGGATTAAAAATAATGCAGGATGGTGGGCAGACAAACAAATAGATGACAAAGCATTTGTCTCAGGCATCCAGCATTTAATAGAGAATGGAATTATTACAGTTAACATTGATAATACATCACAAAAATCTCAAGAAAAATTAGATCACGAATTTTATTTATTTGAAAAATACCTAAGAGACATTTCAAATAATATTTCTAAAGAGAAAAGATACATAGAATATGCTAATCCAAGTCAAGATGTCATAAAAAAATTCCTCAGAGATTACGTAAGATGGAATTTTGAAGAAGAGGTAAAAACAGCATCAGACAAATTCCCTTATCCAATAATCGAAATTGAAGATGAAACATACATTATTCATTACAAAGTTTTCATTAATGAACAGCCATCTGGACTACCATTAGATCATGTTAGCACATTAAAGAATTCTTTTGAATTTTGGGAAGACACAGAGTTGAATTTAGACATCTCCAAAAAAAGTACAAGAGCAAAATTTGAAATTACAAATCTCAAACACGAGGCAAACATTTGGGTAACATGGGTAGTCAGAGATATCGGAAATGGAGTATTAGGCCATGCACATCTAGGAAAAGGAGTAGTAGAAGTCACATTGGGAGACTACAATTGTGATGGGAGATTCCAATTATACGATCTCAGCAGCGTTGAAAGAATAATGACACATGAACTAGGTCATTCAGTTGGACAGATCCATGTAAACGACAAAAACAACATCATGTATACATCATTTACTCCATCATATGCATACTGTCTACTAAGTTAAGATTGAAAAACCAATAGACATTCTAAGAAACAAGAATGAGTGTTAGCTTGACCTACACACAATTAACCTGCAGATAGTATGTAAAATGGATAATAAGGTATTTTTGAAATTATCAATATTATGCTTAAAAATCCAATGACTGCAGGACCAAAATGTCCATCATGTGGTGATAAAAAAATGGTCACAGACCAAAATACAGGAGAATTATTTTGTAGTAAATGTGGATTGGTAGTTACAGATAAGATTGCAGATACAGGTGCTGAGTGGCGTTCCTTTTCAAACGATGAAGGTAACAAGGCAAGAACTGGAGCTGGTACATCTCTGACAATGCACGATATGGGGCTATCAACTGTGATTGGGGCAGCAAACAAAGATGCAACTGGAAAGCCATTATCTGCAAGTGTAAAAAGCTCAATTGAAAGACTGAGAACATGGGACAGCAGAAGTCAAGCACATTCTTCTGCAGACAGAAATTTAAGACAAGCATTAAATGAAATGGACAAATTAAAAGACAAACTTGCTTTAACAGATGCAGTGATTGAGAAAGCAGCTTACATTTACAGAAAAGCTATGGAAAAAAAATTAGTTCGAGGTCGTTCGATTCAAGGATTAGTTGCAGCATGTCTTTATGCATCATGTAGAAATACAGAAACACCAAGAACGTTAGATGATATTGCAAAGGGAATAAACATCAGAAGAAAAGATGTTGCAAGATGCTATAGATTGATTTTCAGAGAATTAGAACTAAAAATGCCAGTGGTTGATCCAGTTAAAGGAGTATCAAGAATTGCAAGTATTGCAGATTTGAGTGAGAAAAGTAAACGTAAAGCAATTACGATTTTAAATCAAGCAAAAGATCTAGGCATGGTTGCAGGAAAAGATCCAATGGGAATTGCCGCAGCAGCACTTTATCTGGCATGTATTAGCACAGGAGAAATTAAATCACAAAAAGATATCTCAATTGCATCAGGAGTTACCGAAGTAACAATTAGAAATAGATGTTCAGGTTTGAGAAAAATGCTTAATGATTAAAAACACAAAGTATCATTCTTGTGTTCTATGAAACTCTAATTTATCCCAAGGAAAAACTACGTATGCATTGTTATTTGTTTTTTTAGCATAAACAATCTGTTTAGGATATTTTTTGCCACGTCTTGCAAATAAAGTAGCAAAAATTAATTTTGAAGGATTATCAACCTTAGGAATCATTTCATTGAAGGTATTCCCAGTATCAAAAATATCATCAACAAACAAAGAATCGGATGAAATCTTTTTTTTATCCACATATATTTTCTTAATGCCAAGATGGTCTGCAAGTAAACGTGAAGGAACTAATCCACCTCTGCTAAGAGTAGTAATGCTAGAAAAAGTTCGTGGTAATTTTAGAATTTTTTTAGCAAGAATTTCAACAAGAGATTCAATCTCATCCCAACTAACACTTTGTGTAGACATTATTTAGTCGTAAGATTAGAAGGATTAAGTTGTTGTGAATGATACATCCAAAGAAGAATTTTATCATTAGCAACCTTTGAACAACAATTTGTAAACACCATCTTACATTGTTTCTAACCATCAAGAAAATATACAACCCCACACAATACAAGGTTTCAAAATTGGCGAGCCTGTGAAAATACACATTGTAAATCGATTTTGGTATTTTGAAGACACATTCAGTACATTTAGTCTAATTTAACAATCGAACTATTTATTGCGCTCTGTAATAATAGATATCTGTGCAGACAGATTCTTCAAAAACCACAATGGATTACTATAAACACCTGTCATTATTTTGGACAGACCTAATACATTTGATGTCCAGCAAACCACAGGCTTTGACATCCACAGGACCAATGAGGGCATTTGCGGCAAATTCAAAAAAAGTAACTACAGAACTAATTGAAATCAACGAAGATTTGATGGGATTTAACCAATACCTTACAGAATATTATAAACAATTAGCAAGCGCATGGGAAGTTGCTCAAAAGAAAGTGAATCTAAAAGCCCCCGAAGTCCCGCAAGATGTCGAGCAAATTGAAGCATTCAAGAGAATTTGGATCGATATATTCGATAACGACTTTACCGAATTATTTGATTCTAAGGAATTTGGGGAAAATTATGGAAAATTAGTATCAAAAGAATTAGAATTAACTAAGCACTGGAACAACATTACAAATGTAGTTTTGCAATCAGTAAATCTTCCAAGCAAAGAAGAGATTGATGAAGTTTACAAAGAACTTCATTCATTGAAAAAAAGAGTTGGGAAGCTTGAACTAGAGTTAAAGAAAAGAGAGGTAAAGAAAAATGCAAAGTGAATCTAAAATTGATCCAAAAATCATAGAAGAAGTTTTGAAATTCAGTAAGAATGTAATTGATGCCCCAAAACTTGTGTCTGCACCTGATGAAATCAGTTTAGAAGTGACACCTCACGATACAGTATTTGAGTTAGACAAGACAAGATTATTGCATTACAAATCGCTTACAGAAAAACAACACAAGACACCCCTTCTAATATCATATGCATTAATCAACAGATATCACATACTAGATATTCAACCAGAAAAAAGCTGGGTAAGGAATCTTCTTCAGCAAGGATTTGACATGTATATGTTAGATTGGGGAACGCCAACCAGCATGGACAAATATCTTGATTTTGATGATTATGTTAATGGGTATCTGGATTCAGCTGTTGAATATATTAAAAACGAATCATCAAATGAAAAAATTTCATTGCAGGGATATTGTACTGGAGCAACAATTTCAACGGCATATACCGCATTACATCCAGAAAGTGTGAAAAATTACATTGCCACGGCGCCTGTAATTGATGGATGGCGAGATACTACAGTCATAAGCAATCTTGCAAAGCACATGGATGTGGATAAAATGGTTGAAACCATAGGCAACATGCCTCCAGAGTTTATGTATTATTGTTTTTCAGTACTAAAGCCATTTGAGCAAGGAATAGAAAAATACGTTAAATTTTTCAAAAATATTGATAACAAGAAATTCGTAGATAATTTTCTCAGAGTTGAAAAATGGTTAGGGGACACACCTCCAATTCCAGGAGAATTATTCAAACAGTGGATCAAAGACATCTATCAGGACAACCTGTTAATTCAAAACAAAATGCACATAGGAGGAGAACACATAGATTTGAAAAAAATAGACATGCCCACATTCACACAAATTGCAGTAGGAGATCATCTAGTATCACCAGAGTGCAGTATGCCGCTACACTATGCAATTGGAAGTGAAGATAAAACATTGAGAATGTATCCCACAGGCCATGTAGGAATGATAGCTAGCTCATTGTCACAAAAGAAAGTTTTACCAGAATTAGGAAAATGGTTAGCTGAAAGATCATAAAAAAGGAAAAAAATTAAAAAAATAGGTTATTCACTAGTTTGCTTTTGTAGTGAATGCAGAAATCCAAGATTGGAGAATGTTTCTGTTTAGGTCAGCAAATGATTTTGCATTATCGTTGAAAGTCTTTATGTTTTGTTGTGTTGCATCGATAGTTGCAAGGGTCACTTGATTTTGTATAGAGGCTGCCTTTACAAATTCTTCTGTAGTATCATTAATTACTTTTAATGTTGCTTCAGGAATATTTGCTGCAATACCTGCTTTCTTTACATATTCTTTTTGTAGTGTGATAGTTGAATCTACTACGTTTTCATATGCTTGAAGATATTCCTGTTGCACATTAGTGATTGATTGATGATATTGTGGTACTGATTGTTTAATACCGTTGAAGAGTTTGTCAATATTTTCTTGATATACAGAAAATACATCTTTGGAATTTGTTTGTGTTGTTTCGTTTTTACTCATTGTTTCACCTCCTTATTTTTTGATTTTTTGGCTATAGGCAAAATAATGACTTGAACTAAATCACCATCACCTAAACCGAGGGCATTACGTTCAGCTTCAGGAATTGAGATTCTGCCATTGCTACTAATTGTAGTTTTGTAAGCACCCCAATTCATGAAAGATGGAAGCATTTGTCCTATGCTAAACATAGTATCCATGCTTTTGCTTTGCATAGTAGACATGTTATTCATCATGTTAGATTGAGTTTGTCGTGCAGTTTCAGAAACGCCTTTGAGAGTTTCTAAAGGATTGAAAGTTTGGCCAGATTGATTTGTCATCAAAGAACCAAAATTTTTCATAAATTCTGCTTGAGCACGTCCACTTTTTTGAATCCAAGATTTAAACATCTCAGAAGGGTCGTATAGGTTTTGATTACCACTCATAGGTAATGAATGGAATCAGATGTATTTAAACAGATCTAAATCCCATTTAAAAACTCCAAAGCCTTAGAAGCAAAAGTTTCAGGGTCTTGAACGTAAGGAGTATGGCCAATCCCATCCATTCTAAAAAATCTACAGTCTTGGATTGATGAAACAAAACTATCAGCATAATCAATAGGAATTACAGGATCTGCAGAACCCCAAATTATCAAAGTAGGAGTCTTAATAGATCCAAGTTTTGTAGAAATGTGTTTAGAATTTTTCAAACCTAATACAGTAGACATGAATGCAAGTTTTGCATTAGGCAATTGCATTCGCTCAACAAAACTAGTAATAATTTCGCGTGGAATTTCTTCTCCAGATCCCTCCATCAATTCAAATGCATTTTTGGCAGTTATTTCACTAGGATATAGTGCTGCCATGACATAGGCATCAAGTGCAGGAGTTGATTGCTGCATAGCTCCAGCGGGAGAAACAAGAATGAGTTTTTCAATTTCGTCAGGATGCGTTGAAGTATAAGTAACTGCAATTTGACCTCCTAAGGAAGATCCAATCAAGTTTAGACGAGAGATTCCAGTTTGCGCAAAAAATTTTTCTAAAAAATCAGAAAAGAATTCAGGAGTATAATCAGTCTGAGGTTTATCACTTAATCCAAATCCTATCAAATCAGGAACAATCACAGTATAAGTTTTTGAAAAAAGTGGAAGTACATTTAGCCATCTCTCAGCGGATGCCCCCAATCCATGGAGCAAAACAAGAGTGTTTTTGGAATTGCCAGATTCCAAATACCGAATTTTATTTCCGTCAATTTTGAGGAATTTTTCTTCCATTATTTTAGCAAGAAATGTCATGACTAGATAAGTTTTCAGAAATTTGTCGATCAGTCACAATAAAGACAATGGAAATTTTTAGATGTTTGAAGTGTGTTTTTCAACATCGATGTTTGAGAAAGATTGTGATAAAACAAAAGATTTCAAAAATTTTGGCTTCATTGGATAGATCTAAAAATTCCAGTTGTTGTAAAATAATCTAAGAAAATCCGTGTTTTTTGAAATATTTTTGATGGTATTCTTCTGCCTTGTAGAATGTAGGGGCAGGGACTATTTCAGTAACAATAGGATTATCATATTTCCCTGACTTTTCAAGAGAATGTTTTGAATTTTCAGCTATTTCTTTTTGTCTTTCATCATGGTAAAAAATTGCAGAACGGTATTGAATTCCAATATCTGGACCTTGACGATTTAAAGTGGTAGGATTATGATTAGACCAAAATACATCTAAAAGTTCTTCAAAAGAAATTTCATTAGGATCATAATCTACCTCTACAGCTTCAGCATGTCCTGTCTTGTCAGTACACACTTCTTCATAAGTGGGATTTGGTAGTTGACCACCAATGTAACCTACTGCCGTGGATTTAACACCATTTGTTTTGTTTAGCAAATCTTCAACATGCCAAAAGCATCCTGCAGCAAATGTAGCTTTCATGCAAGAAATTGTAGTGAATCAAATTAAAAGTATTCTAAATCATTCAATCAATATAATATCTTCTTGAATCAGATATTTTATGGAATTAATGAACTCTTGTTGAGAAATTAGATCATTTGACCACCAATGAGATGTATTTCTAAACCATGATGGAATATGATCTATGGATGAATCACCATATGAAAAATTAGGAATTACTATGATTTTATTTTGAAGCATAAAATCCAAGCCAGTCATAAACTCATCATCTGAAACATCACCAACTGCCCAATTTTTTGCATATGTCTTTATCCAATCAGGAATAAATGTAGAAAATCCCAATACATCATAAATTGTTTGTTCTGGGAATTGTGAATCAAACCAAGATTGGTATTCAGGTTCATTGTTGTATCGGTCAATATAGTATTGTGGTGATTTATCAAATGAAGGGAAATTCTCAACAGATGTAGGGACATAACCTACAACTTCATCAATTGTGTAAAAGGGAAATTGTGAATCAAACCAAGATTGGTATTCAGGTTCATTGTTGTATCGGTCAATATAGTATTGTGGTGATTTATCAAATGAAGGAAATCCCAAAATTCTCATTTTTGGATTCTCTGTAAAAGAGATGCTCGAATTTTCATGAAGGTTTTCATCTGTTGGAGATATGTCAGTCAAAGAATTTTTGGGAGCAGTATTTTTTGGTTCAGTTGATTGTGGCGGAGTATAATCAGATGTTTTTTGATAATCTATTAATTTTTCAAGATTGCCACCATATGAAATTTTTATTTTGTATTTGCCATTCTCATCCCAAGTTGGACCTCCAGCACGTATAGTTTTTGTAAAAGTTCCATCACTTTTTGGCACAACACTATCAATATGAGCCAGACCATTCCCACTCGGAGTGATTATCTGAACAATTACTGAAAAAAATGCAGGATCATAATCGACAGTTCCAGAAATTTTAATCAAGTCGCCAGTAGAATATGATGATTTGTCAGTAGTAAAATCACCAACAGCGGCAAAACCATATGTAAAACTAGAGAATGCAAAAACAAATAATAAAAAAAATACAAAAAACGAACGCATGTTCAGAGATTAGATTTATTCACATATAATTAAAGAATTCGTCAGATTGAAGAGACTCGTATCTAATTTACATCGGTAAAAATTTCAACTACCTTTTTTGCCAAACTTTCAATGTTAGCAGTAGGTTCAGCAGAAATTAACAAGAGAATTTGTGTGATCGGGAACGGAAAACTCACTAAAACAGCCTTGTCTCTTCGAGCTGCGAGGTAGTTGATAGGACCTAAACTTTCATCATATTCCTTTCTTATGGATGCTTTTGAAACAAATTCTAAAAAGGATTGCAGTCGTGTTTCATCGCCTTCATGAGGCACAAGGCCTTTTTTGAAGCCACCGGCTATCAGATGGCCATCTTTATCCACAATTCCTGCAAAGCGAATCTCAGATTCAGTTAAGAGTTGATTGCATTTTTCAGTATATAGTTTCAATCCAGTATCAGACATGATATTTACATTTGAGATATCAAAAATAAAAACCTAGTCAATTTTAGAATGGATGTAAAGAAGAGTAAACTTATCAGAGAATCCAAAAAAGATCCAGATTGGCCACAAGATTTAAGAAATTTTCACATGGAATTAATAAGTAAAAAATTAACCATAAAATTATTGAAGATACTAGGTTTTGGAATCATTGTAATTGTATTAGTGTCAAGTTTCAGCCTTCAAAATATTTATGGACATGATCCAGATTTTCAGGTAAATACTGTAGTAGATATCTTAAATTTTTGTGAATTTTTTTATGACGAATATCAACTTCTAGGAGTAGACAATTTATCTCAACAACATCCAAGTTTTCCCAATCTTAGAGCATGTGTTATTTTATACAATCATATAGCATGGAACAGCACGCATCCAGCTAGAAATATAGTATTAATATCAGAAATTGAAAAATATCTTGGAGATTCAAGTTACATTAAAGAAAGACACATGGAGATTTCTGAGACCATTCCAAACTGGATTAAGAAAGAATCTCAACTGTGGATAGATAACGTAAATCAAGATACAGATTTTGCATATGGTATTAGAACTATGATTAAAGCAGGCATCCTTTTTTCAGAACCAATAGAAAAAAAATGTGAACAAAAAAAGTTGTGTCTAGAAGAAACAGATTTTATCAAATATTCACATATTGATAAATTCAAAGAGGTTATCACAGTAAAACACGAAGTATATTCCATCATTGATGATGAAATAATTTTAAAAGTTACAGAAACATCAAAGGAAGGAACCGTAACTACACAGATGAATCTTAATTGGAATGGATTGATCAAATCAGAACAATGCTGTAAATTTTATGAATATGTCATACCAATACCATTAAAGTTAGGAGACAACATTTCAAAAAATTTGGAAATCATAGCTGAAACGACATTTACAGTTGATAATCAAACCAGACATGTATGGTTAGCTGAGGATAGCACAGGTCAAAATGTCAAAATTATCGACAAGAATACAGGTCTTGTTTTTTTATATGAATTTCATGAAACAGATGTTTTGTCAGTAGGAGATGAAACAAAGATTACTGATACCAATTTCTTTGATACAAAATATAATGGAAAAACACATCAAACAAAAATTCCAGGATGGTTGAAAATTACAACCATATGGTTATTGGAAGAAAAAATTTCAGAGTTAGAATATTTGCGAGCCATAGAAAATTTGATTTCAAGAGACATACTAAGGGTATAATTACAAATGACATTTCAAGAGAACATAATCAATTATTTTAGATTCAGATGCTTTTTTCATTTTTTGAATTGACTTGAATAATATTTTTTCAACATATGACGGATAACTTTTCAGAATCGCGTCCCTTATTTTTTCCCTATTTTTAACATAATAGTTTGCCAAAGGATCATAGACATTTGAACCAATTAATTTTTCTTCAGAAATTGAAAAACCATTAACTAAAATCAGATTTTTTAGATAATCCATATTGTAATGTTCAGAAGACCAAGTGAATTTCAAGAGACCAAGATCTTTGAAGGAAGCATTTTTGGTGGTTATCGGAATAGCCATCATAAGTAAACCAGATGATTTCAAGATTCTCTTAGATTCAAGAATGAAATCAGACAAAGGTTTGAAATGTTGTGCAGATTCTAATGCAAATACACGGTCAACAGAATTATTTTGAAAGGGTAACTTTGTAGAAGTCGAATTCAAAAATTCTATATTTTTTTGATATCCAGAAAAAAGTAATTGTTTGAAATTGATATTTACGTCATACAATTTAAGATCAGGATATTCATCTCTCCACATCATAGATGGTGCAGATAGACCACTGCCAACATCAACTACATCCATTCCTGCAGATAGTTCTGCCATATTTGCAAAAATACGACAGAGATTTTTTTGTGCAGTGATCGGATCAGAGTGATCTTGTGACCAAAATCCAAAATTAAGCATAGAACCTCCTGTGGCTAATTGCATAACAGGAGAAAGAGAAGTGTAAAGATTCACAACATCTTTTTCATTTCTGCGAAATGTCCATAAAAATAAGTCTAAAGGGTTTATCGATATCAAAAATAATTCTAAATTATTTTAAATATATGACTATTAATTTCTAAGGTAACCCTTCTGAATCCTCAACACAGTGTTTGTGAACCCAATTTTCATCCCTGTTTTTTGCAATCTCTTTTCCAGGTTGTATTTTATCACCGCAAGAAGAACAGGATGTTGCAAACTTTGCTTTCATGAATTAACACCAGCAATGGAAGATAAATCAACTGTGTTGCAAATAATGTCAACCAATGATTAACATGTTTTATTAATTTGAAATATCCAGTTATTACATGAATGATGATTATGGAACAGATTCCAACATCATACTTGCAAAATGGACGGATCGGTTTCTTGCATGGTTAATTGACTTCATAATAATTTCAAGCGTTTCTACAATGATAATTTTTTTATCGTTTGGGTCAATTTATTATGAATTTGATGAAGGGGGTTTATGGGCGGAAAATACACAATATATTCCAGCCAGCATCTTGTTTTTTGCATATTGGGTGATTTTAGAATACAAAACAGGTCAAACAATAGGGAAAAAAATTCTTAATTTAAAAGTCACAGACATTAAAGGTGAAAAACCAAAGTTGGGAGGAATTCTGCTTAGTTGTTTTGGAAAATCATTCCTGTTGCCATTTGATGTAATTCTAGGATTGATTTTGACTAATGAGAAAAGACAAAGGGTTTTCAACAAATTGGGAGACACTATAACTGTAAAAATTAAAGATTCTCAAGATGTATCAGATATGAAATATCTAAAAGATTGAATTTAGTCATATTTTGTTGAATAATTACTTTGAAGAATTAAGCAACAGATCTATTAGCAAGTTGGGATCATTTTGTTCAATGTCTGAAAATCAAAATGAATGGTGGATAGGATTGCCAAAAGAACTTCAGAGAGATATTGAATTAGAAGAATAATAATCGAAAAACAATCCTATAGTGGCAAAGTGAATGTGAAGGTAGTAGGTTTGTTACTCACAGAGATGTCTCCACCATGTTGTTCGACTATACTTTTACAAATCAATAATCCTAAACCAGTACCAGTTGTTTTAGTTGTAAACATCGGCTCAAAAATCTTTTCTAGATTTTTCTCAGGGATTCCAGGACCAGAATCAGAAATTTTTACAGTTAAAAATTTAGAATCTGAAGAAACAGAAACATCAACTTCACCATGTCCATCTACTGCCTGAACAGCATTATTGATTAAATTAGATAAGACCCCCTCTATTTTTCGAGCATCACATTTGACTCTGAAATCACTTTCAGGCAAATTGATAGTGACCCCATAAGAATATTTTACATGGTTCATTGCCAATTTCAGAATACTCGAAAAAGAATTAGACTTCTTTTTGATTTCTGTAGTTCTAGCAAAATCCAATACGTCTTCAATGATTCTATCCATATCAAAGATAGAATTTTGCATTCTTAGCCACTTTTCTTTGTCTTTAGAGTCAAGCTTTGCCAAAATTTCAGGAGTCAACATTTCAGCATATGTGTGCATTATTGTTAATGGATTTTTTAAATCGTGTGCAATTCTACTTGCCATAGTACCAATGGTTGCCAATCTCTCAGATTTTACAAGTTCACTAGTTTTTCTTTCTATTTCTGAAACTAAATCTTCATTTTGTTTAGTTAGTCTTTTTTCCATTATCAAAAGACGTTTTTCAAGTTCTTTTTCTTTGGATTTGTTTTGAACCAATGTTCTGCTAATACATTCATAGAATATAATACAATCAGTTGTATGTATTTTTCAATAACATTGTAAATAGTCGTGTATAGTTTTCACTAGGTAAATTTCAAATAATCATCTTTAGCTTACGCTAGAAAAAATGATCAAATTAAAAATGCATAGCTTTCGCTATGTATGATTAAAAATGAAATCATCGTACAAGTCGTGTATTATGTAATCCACTTGATGAATGAAATGATTCATCGCGCATAGTCTCTATGTAAGTGGCTGAACCGATGTGTTGGTCTATTAGTAAAGGCTGGCTCACCACTCGCCGAAGCTTGTGATCTACACCACCTTCCTATCAACGCAGTATTTTGCTGCCGACCTTCATCTTACGAAAGAATAACTTGTCTCGGGATAGGATTCGTGCTTAGATGCTTTCAGCACTTAGCCTAAACGGCTTAGCTGCCCGGCCTGCCTTATCAGACAACCGGTAAACCAGTGGCCACGCTGCTCTGTTCCTCTCGTACTCGGAGCAACTTCCCCTCAGTTATTCGCGCTTCCATCAGGCAGAGACCGACCTGTCTCACGACGGTCTAAACCCAGCTCATGTTCCCTTTTAATAGGCGAGCAGCCTCACCCTTGGCCCCTGCTGCAGGACCAGGATAGGAAAAGCCGACATCGAGGTACCAAACCGCGGGGTCGATAGGAGCTCTCGCCCGCGACGAGCCTGTTATCCCTGGGGTAATTTTTCTGTCACCTCCGGGCCCCAATAGTGGGCACACGAAGGATCGCTAAGCCAGACTTTCGTCTATGAATTCCGTGCGTTTGGAAATCCATTCAGTCGAGTTTTTGGCTTTGCCCTCTTCAACGGATTTCTGCCCCGTTTGAACTCAACTTTGGGCCCCTTTGATATCTTTTCAAAGGGGTGCCGCCCCAGCCGAACTGCCCACCTGCACGTGTCTCCGGTCTTCACTGGATAAGTGGTACTGCAAAAAGAGTCTGGTGTTACATCGTTGCTTCACTAACATCCCAGAGAATGTTAGGCATAGCTCCCAGATACCCTGTGCAATTCTTACTATACCACAAGCACAAGCTGCAGTAAAACTCCACGGGGTCTTCTCTCCCCGATGGAAGTTGATGGACTGTTCGTCCACCTTATGTGGCTTCACCGGGTTGTAGGCGGGGACAGTGGGGCTCTCGTTGTTCCATTCATGCGCGTCGGAACTTACCCGACAAGGCATTTGGCTACCTTAAGAGAGTCAGAGTTACTCCCGGCGTTAACCGGCCCTTAGCTCGGTTGAACCCAAGTTTTAGGTACCGGCACCGGCCAGGATTCAGCGACTATACAAATCCTTTCGGACTAGCAGTCGCCTGTGTTTTTATTAAACAGTCGAAACCCCCTTGTCATTGCAACCTGCGGTCCCCATTCCTCATGAAGACCGCAGGCATCCCTTATACCTAAGCTACAGGACTAATTTGCCGAATTCCCTCGCCATACGGTATACCCGTAGCACCTTAGCTTACTAAGCCAGCGCACCTGTGTCGGTTCTGGGTACGAACTTGTATCTTGCTAACTACACAATCTTTCATGGTCTCCTGGAATCGAGGAAACTTCGCTAACGCGAAGCCATTCCTACCTCGGACTGGTTCTCGTCATTACGACACTCCCCAATCCTCGAATAGTTGGATACAACGATAGTTGTACAACCCCTATCCGGAAGCGAACCATATAGCTCAAACGCTTGATACAAGGTACTAGAATATTAACTAGTTTCCCATTCGGTGTACTCTGTTGAGGTACATCTTAGGATCGACTACCTCCAGGCTGATAACGCATTGCCTGGAAACCCTTGCGCTTACGGTGGTATAGATTCTCACTATACTATGCTGTTACTGCCGCCAAGATCTGCAATAGAAACCGGTCCACAGGACGTTATCGCCCTGCTTCGACCCAATCACTACGCCAACCTACCACGAATCATCCATTGATGATTATCCAAAGTATCGGTATTTTGCTTTAGCCCCGTCCGTTTTTGAGGCATCCCCCCTCGGCAGGTAAGTTGTTACACACTTTTTAAAGGATAGCTGCTTCTGAGCTTACCTCCCTGCTGTCTTGGCGAGAACACACTCTTTAGCTTGACACTTAGCAAAAATTTGGGGACCTTAACTTCAGTCTGGGTTAAACCCCTTTCGGTCATGAGCCTTACGCCACATGAACCCGTGTCCTTGCTTCTACGATGTATATCCGTTCGGAGTTTGAATGAGAGGTGAGGGATTTCTCCCCCGCGCCTCTCTATCAGTGCTCTACCGGAAACACTATCTCCACAAAGCACGCCCTGCGAGACGCTTCGGTTGGAACTAGCGAGCGCCAGTCTAGATTGGTTTTTGACCCCTATTCCCAAGTCACAACAACGATTTGCACGTCAGAACGTCTTAAGACCTCCAGCGGGCTTTCGCCCGCCTTCATCTAGCTCAGGAATAGATCGACTGGCTTCTAGCCTAGCCGCCATGACTCTACGCACTTTCACACGCTTCCCCTGACTTCTTGCGAAGCTGCGAGAACTCGGTTTCCCTTCGCCTACACTTTGAAAGTTTAAGCTTGCCATGACAGTTAGCTCCTTGGCCCGTGTTTCGAGACGGAACGCGTGACACTGATGATTTGAACATCAAATCTTCAACTCTATTGCTAGAATCTCTAATCTGAAAAAATCACCTTCCATGCCACGCACGTCTGTAAGTAATAGGTTTCATGCACTTTTCGCCCCCCTTCCGGGGTACTTTTCAGCTTTCCCTCACGGTACTAGTCCACTATCGGTCTTGAGAAATATTTAGCCTCGGATGCTACTTTCACCCATATTCATTGCCCACTACCAAGGACAACTACTCGGGTATGAATAGGACCATTCCCACTTCGCCTAAGGGGGTATCACCCTCTTTGCCAGAACTTTTCAGATCATTTCAGCTGTGTTCCAGGATTCCATATTATCATACCAAAACACCACATCTCCCGAAGGATTCAGTTTGGGCTTTTTCCTTTTCGATCGCCTCTACTTGGGAAATCTCAATTGATTTCTTTTCCACGTGGTACTAAGATGCTTCAATTCCCACGGTTCGACTTCCAATACTTGTGTACTGGAATGTGCATAAGCACAAGATTCTCATTCGGACATCTCGGGATCATAGGATGCGTGCGCCTACCCCGAGCTTATCGCAGCTTGCCACGTCCTTCATCTCTCCTCAAGCCTAGCAATCCACCTATTACCGTCTTTACACCGGCATATTCAGCCACATATTACACGACTATGCACGACGATCATTGCAAGTCCCCTGGCAGGGACCCACTACATCCTTCATACATCACTTTTGGTGATGCATTGCATCGATGATTTCAATGTGAAGATTATGTACACCCGTACACTTTCCATGTCTAAGGAGGTGATCCGACCGCAGGTTCCCCTACGGTCACCTTGTTACGACTTTTCCCTTGTCACGAACCCCAAGTTCGATAACGCCAATCAGACGTCACCTCGCTAAGAGCTCACTTCAATGAAACGACGGGCGGTGTGTGCAAGGAGCAGGGACGTATTCACCGCGCGATAATGACACGCAGTTACTAGGGATTCCATATTCGTGAGGGCGAGTTGCAGCCCTCAGTCATAACTGTGGTAACGTTTGAGGATTACCTCATCCTTTCGGATTTGAAACCCATTGTCGTTACCATTGCAGCCCGCGTGTGGCCCCAGAGTTTCGGGGCATACTGACCTGCCGTGGCCCCTTCCTTCCTCCGCATTAACTGCGGCGGTCCCGCTAATTCGCCCCACTACTCCTGAGAGTAATGGTGGCAACTAGAGGCAGGGATCTCGCTCGTTACCTGACTTAACAGGACATCTCACGGCACGAGCTGGCGACGGCCATGCACCACCTCTCAGCTTGTCTGGTAAAGTCTTCAGCTTGACCTTCATTCTGCTGTCTCTCCGGGTAAGATTTCTGGCGTTGACTCCAATTGAACCGCAGGCTTCACCCCTTGTGGTGCTCCCCCGCCAATTCCTTTAAGTTTCATACTTGCGTACGTACTTCCCAGGCGGCAAACTTAACGGCTTCCCTGCAGCACTGCATTGGCCACAAGCCAATGCATCACTGAGTTTGCATAGTTTACAGCTGGGACTACCCGGGTATCTAATCCGGTTTGCTCCCCCAGCTTTCATCCCTCACCGTCGGACGTGTTCTGGTAGACCGCCTTCGCCACAGGTGGTCATCAATAGATCAAAGGATTTTACCCCTTCCTACCGAGTACCGTCTACCTCTCCCACTCCCTAGCTCTGCAGTATTCCCGGCAGCCTGTACGTTGAGCGTACAGATTTAACCGAAAACTTACAGAGCCGGCTACGGATGCTTTAGGCCCAATAATCATCCTGACCACTTGAGGTGCTGGTTTTACCGCGGCGGCTGACACCAGAACTTGCCCACCCCTTATTCATCGGTGTTTCTAGGACCGACAAAAGGTTCCTTTAGCAGAAACCACTCGGATTAACCTTGTCGTGCTTTCGCACATTGCAAAGTTTTCTCGCCTGCTGCGCCCCATAGGGCCTGGGTCCGTGTCTCAGTACCCATCTCCGGGCTACTCCTCTCAGAGCCCGTACCTGTAATAGTCTTGGTGGGCCATTACCTCACCAACAAACTGATAGGCCGCAGTCCCATCCTACGGCGATAAATCATTTGGAACACAAACCATTCCAGATATAGTGTTCTATCGGGCATTATTCTCAGTTTCCCGAGGTTATTCCCGTCCATAGGTTAGGTTGACTACGCGTTACTGAGCCGTCTGCCTTGTATTGCTACAATGACTCGCATGGCTTAGTATCAATCCGATAGCAGTCAGGTCCGGCAGGATCAACCGGATTCTGATTTATTTTTTGTATTTTGATTATTGAAGTACATTTGTACTTTAATTGGAATTGACGGATGCACATAATCTTCACATTTCAGATATTGATCACTTGATCAAATCCTCATTCTTGTATGCGTAACTGGAGGCCCATGAATCACAAAGTGGCATCTTGCCATACTTCATCACGAGCGCCGCCTATTGCGTTACGTATGCAGAAGCCGAAGAATGCAGAAACCATATAAACCATACGTGAAATTATGCCTGATCGGACAAAAAATTGTAAAAATTACATGTTTTTTGAAGGGAATTTTTGCCACAGAGTAAACAATAGAGGTCAATAGTTAAAATGACAGATCTTATTCTGAAAATTGCTTTTGAGTTATATTTCAGAATACAAAAAGAATACAAAAACATCTGCAAAAATATTTGCACAATCATCTAAACTTCATGTAAATGGTGTTTCTCATAACATAAGATTTTATGAACCATATCCATTTGTCGTAAAAGCATCTAAAGAGACAAGCCTTATCGATGTAGATAACAACAAGTACACAGATTATTGGATGGGTCATTGGTCTTTGATTTTAGGCCATGGTCACAGTAAAGTCAAAGAATCTTTGAAAAAACAAATTGAGAAAAGCTGGATGTATGGAACAGTAAATGAGCAAACAATAAAGCTATCAGAGATAATTTCAAAAGCAGTACCTGTCGCTGAAAAAATTCGTTATGTCACATCAGGTACTGAAGCTACAATGTATGCAGTAAGATTAGCTCGTTCTGTTACTGGAAAGAAAGTTATTGCAAAAATTGATGGTGGATGGCACGGATATACATCAGACTTGCTAAAGAGTGTGAACTGGCCATTTATAGAATCTGAAAGCAGTGGAGTAGTAAATGAAGAAAAAATTGTTTCAATTCCTTATAATGATTTAGAGAACTCTCTAAAAATCTTGAAAAAATATTCTAAAGATTTGGCAGGAGTGATCATTGAACCAGTGTTAGGAGGAGGAGGATGCATTCCAGCAGATGCAGATTATTTGAAAGGAGTACAAGAATTTTGCAAGAAAAATAACTCGTTGTTTATTTTAGATGAAATAGTTACAGGATTTCGATTTAGATTTGGATGCCTATATCCTACAATGAAATTAGATCCAGACATTGTGACTTTGGGGAAAATTGTTGGAGGAGGTATGGCAATTGGAGTAATGGCAGGTAAAAAAGAAATCATGGAGTTTGCAGACACCAGAGGTAAGAAAAAGTCCGAGAGGAGTTATGTTGGTGGTGGAACATTTTCTGCAAATCCTGCAACAATGACATCTGGATTTGCAACTTTGTCTGTTTTAAAAAATGAAAAATCAATATATTCCAAAATTAACAATTTGGGAGACTATGCAAGAAAAGAATTAACCAAAGTTTTTGATGGTAAAGTAATAGTCACAGGGAAAGGGTCTTTGTTTATGACTCATTTTGTGAAAAATGGAATTACAGAAATCAAAAATTCTGCAGATGCTGCCAAATGTGACAATTCCGCTCTACAGAAATATCATTTTAAGATGATAGCACATGATAAGATATTTTTCTTGCCAGGAAAGTTAGGTGCGATATCTAATGCCCACTCTAAAGAAGACATCGAGAAGATGGTTCTAGCCTCACAGAGAATATGAAAAAATCTGTAATTGTAGGGATAATTTTTCTAGTAATAATTACAATTATTGTTTTATTTGCATATTCGTACACACAAATTGCGGTTAGTCTCAACGGCGTAGAATTTCAAAGCATAGATTGGGAGCCAATAGACAAAGAGATTTTACTAAAAATAGGATTGAACGTCTTATCAGGGAATTGGTTTGATGCGGCATTTGGTTTGATTCAAGGTATTAATCTGAATTTAATCTTCAGTCTAAGCAACAACGGATTTCTTCCGATATACATCCCAGATTTGCATTATGATGTTTTAGTAAACGATATTTCAATAGGAAGCGGTAACAGTAAGATTAACGCCACAATCAATCCAGGTCAAACAAAAGAGATCATATCGTTTCAAAATATTCAAAAAACCAGCATAGCCCCAGCATCTATTTCCATTATTGACTCAGAGGGATTGATGGATATCAAAGTGAAAGGAACCGCATATTTTCAGTTATTAGGATTTAGAATTCCCGTATCTTTTGAATCAGTAAAACAAATTTCAATTTATGACGAGGTGAAAAACAAGATGAATGCAGAAATTCAGAAAAATCTTGTATCAGAAGATTTGAATTCGTTGATATGTGGTGAGGGCACACATGTTGAAAATGGGAAATGTGTTCCAAATAGCATAATGGAAGGAGTTGCAGATATTTTTGATGAAATAAAAAAACAGGTAGATAATTTGTTAAAATAATATCAGCATTATCAAAAACAAGTTTAGAATCTACAGTAAAATTGGATATTTCATATCAATTATTTATTTTAAAAAGAGTAAGAACAGATTTGTATTTATGGATCATTTGAGAAAAATCTATTTTTCCAAGAAGTCAGTTCTGTAAAAACATCGACATAATTTTCAGATTTTATAGTAACATGAACATGTGCAAAAAAAGATTCAAATTTTCCCTCAAATATTAGGGTGCATTCTTTTTTGAAAAAAGGTACAGTAATTCCAATTTTTTTAAGAGATTTAAATTTGAAATTTTCAATCTGGATTTCATTTTCTTTAAGGATGACTGTTTTTTCACGGAGATTTTTATTAATTGAATCGTCAAGTTTCTTTTTGATAGAATCACTCCACATAGGAGAATCCATAGGCCACCTGTGAACATGGATTTTTTTTACAGCATAATGAAGTAGAAAATCAGTCAACAATGAAATAAGAACCCACCATCATACAAATGTTAATAGATCAACTTCCATTGTAGATGTAAAACGAGATTAAAACAATCATGATAAAGCCAAACTTTCATTAGCAATATCATTTTTGAGAAATCATGGGATTGTTCGGTTCCAAAGATAATGTAGAAGATTTGATGTATAATGCAATGTCATTGATGGAGAAAAACCAGCCAAAAGGAGCAATTTCGTTATTTAACAAAATACTAAAACAAGAATCAAAAAATGCTTCAGCATTATTTAACAAAGGTTTGGCATTAAATCAGATTAAAAAATACAGTGATGCAATTACGTGTTTTGATACATTGCTAGAGATCAACCCAAAAGATGCTCAAGCGTGGAATAACAAGGGAATTTCAATGGCAGAAAACGGAAATATTCAAGCCGCTGCAGAATGTTATGATAAAGCAATAGAAATGGATGCAAAAAATGCTTCATCATATTTTAACAAAGGTGTCTTACTTGACAAACTCCAAGAACATGAAGAAGCGTTAAAGATTCTGGATAAAGCAATAGCAATTGAACCAAGAAAACCAAACGCACTGATCTACAAGGGAATTGTACTCGGTAAATTAAAAAAACATGAAGAAGCGTTGAATTGTTTTCAGAATGTTTGTAAAAAATATCCAAATAATCAAGATGCATTTTTTCAAAAAGGTGTTCAATTAGCAGAACTAGGACAACATGAGAAAGCATTAGGTGTGTTTGACGAGATTTTAAAAAAATACAAAAACAATGTTAATGTAATTTATGCAAAGGCTAGAAGCAAGGCAGCATTAGAAGAATTTCCTGAATCATTAGAATTGTTAAAACAGGCAGTTTCTGCAAACCCCAAAATAATTCGTTCATGGGCAAAAGAAGAGCCCATATTTGTCAAACTACACGCCAATGATCAATTTAGAAAAATAGTGAAACTCTGAATAAAGTCAAAGTATTTTTTTACGTACTGCATCAATTCTGAGTAACCCGACTTTCTTTTTTGGACCAATCAATCTTGCTTCAAAAATAGGTACGTAAACTTCAGAAATATCATGTAAAATGAATTCTTCATTAAGATTTCTCACATCAGCCTCCAAAGGTTTTTTCAAATGATTTTGAAGAATATCAATTGCTGCGTCATGAGCCATTTCAGGTTTTTTTACATTAGAAATATTTTCTTCCAGTAATTCTTTAGGATAATTTTCCATGGTATTGGAATTGATTTTGAATTGAAACTCTATCTCTCTTCCATGAGGATCAAAAGTCAACTCATCTTCTTCTTCAACAAATACATGTTCTTCCAAGTCCATGTCAACCTTATTTTTGCCTCGTTTTCCAACAAATGCCTTTTCCAAGGTAGATTTAGAACGAACCGGAAACACACCATCGCCCAGAATTACCTCATGTACATTTGAATCAACAGAAATCGTATGAGTTGCCGTTCTAAAATAATCTGCAGTGTATTTCCCAGATACTATCAACATGCATTCATAGTATAATTTTAAAGAATGAAAATGAACATCTTCTTTTTTGGGTCTAGATAAAAGAGATTTGAAAAGAGTTGTCTTTTTTTGTTCCACAATTTCGGATGCTTCTTTTTCATCAATATTTTTTTTAAAGACAACTGTTTTTACATCATATTTTGGTTTAGACAAAGATACTGCAATAACGTGTTTGTACCTATTAAACCAATTCTACTAGAGATTAAATAATAGAATTCTTATCTAAATGATATGGCAGCAAAAAAGAAAACAGGATACATTGAGAGATTTTTGAAAAAAGCAGATAAAGCAATTGATGATGGAATTAAGAGAGCAGATGAAGCACTTGAAGATGCGGTAGAATTTGGAGAAATGGCAGCTGCTCAAGCAAAAAAAACAAGTGAAGAATTAACTAGAAAAGCATTAAAAGAAAAAGAACAGATCAAATCAAAAGGAATTAAAAAAATCAATGAAAGCATAGCTGCTGCAAAAAAAGCAACAGGTAAAACAGAAGAAGATTTGATAACACTAGAAAAGCTTGGAAAATTAAGAAAAGACGGAATTTTAACTGAAAAAGAATTCCAAGAAAAGAAAAAGAAAATTTTATCTAGGATTTAAAATGGAAAAAGCAAATATTTCAGGCACTAATGATCAAAGAAAAATAAATCCAGAATGGTTTACTGCAAAAACATGGATGAAAGTATTATCAGAGAAAATTAAATCCAAAGATCAAGACATTTATCATGTTCATTTTGAGAAAGGATCAAGAACTAAACTACATAAACATAATGGGAATCAAGTGTTAATTGGAATAAAAGGGAAAGGAAGTCTAGAGATTTTTAAAAAATACGGCACAAGTAAAGATAATTTTAAAATTAAAAAAATTAAAAAAATTAGCCTTAATGAAGGAGACATTGTACACATTCCAGCAAAAACTCTACATACACACGGTTCTACAGATAAGAAAAAAGAATTTTCTCACATTGCAATCAATATTCTGCCAAGAAAAAATGCAACATACAAAACAGAATGGTATGAATCAGATTTTAAAACAAGAGTTTCAAAAATAATTTAGACAAAATGTCATTGCTTAAAGATTCTGAACTAAACTTTATTGAAGGTAGTGAAGGGACAAAAATTAAACAATATTTTCACCCCCACAACACATTAAATGGAATTAACTACAGTTTAGCTCAATTTACGTTAGAACCAGGAAAAAAATCAAAACTCCACAAAATCAAATCTTCAGAAATTTACTATATTATAGAAGGTACAGGAAATCTGACGATCGAAGGGGAAAAACATGCATTGCAAAAGGATGATTCAGTATACGTTCCACCAAATTCCAAGCAATTTATTGAAAATTCAGGAACAATAAATTTGAAATTTCTGTGTATTGTAGAACCCGCATGGAAAGCAGATGATGAAATTATACTAGAGCAATAAGATACCCTAACAATAGCAATTATTTTTAACATATAACAAATCTCTACATCTAGTGAATACATATCAAGCACTCAGAGTACTAAATGTTGATTCAAGTTCATCACAAGAAGAAATCAAATCAGCATATAGGAAGCTGGCATTAGAACATCATCCAGACAAAAAACAAGGCAATACAGAAGACGCAGAATTTAAGAAAATTACAGAGGCGTATAACCATCTAAAGAAAAATTACAATCAGCATCATTCACCATATCACAGTACATCTGAAACAAAGCAAAAACCCACAGATAATTTTAAAAGAAAACCTCAATGGGGAGCACCAAACGAACAAAAGATTCCAGAACAAGATTGGGGGAAATATACACGAGAATTTGAAGAAGGAGATCCAGATTTTTGGAAAGAATATGAAAAAAAATTTTGGGAAGAATACAATGCAAGAATACGTTCAGATGGAAGAAATGGAGAATATGAAAAATCACAAGAACCCAAAAAACAGCCTGAACTTTTTGTAGATGTAGATGAAAGCTTGTGCATAGGATGTTGTAGTTGCGAGATAATCGCTCCAGATGTTTTTGAGATTAACAAATCCAGCAAATCAAACCCAAAATCATCTGTAATTAATCAGAAAGGTGCAGGAATCAATAAAATAATGAACGCAGCTGAAACATGCCCAACAAAAGCAATTAAAGTGGAAAACAAGATTACAAAAGAAAAATTATTTCCACATTAGATTTTTAGTTTATTGTATAATTCATTCATTTCAGACTCGGATAAATTCACATTGGAATTAAACATACTATGAATTGCTCCAGCAGAATCATCCTTGCTCCTTGGGACTAAATGAACATGAACATGTGGAATTTCCTGGCCTGCATCTTTTCCATTGTGTATTGCAACAAGTGTGGAGCCAGTAATTTTATCGACATTAGATATAATTTCATGTACTAGGGAAAACAAGTCGGTATTTTCCTCTAGACTCATATCTTGAATTTTTTGATGGTGTTTTTTAGGAATGACAAGCACATGCCCCGCTGCAAGAGGGAAAGCATCAAGAAAAGAAACAGAGAAAGGAGTTTCTTTTAGAAATTTTGATTTTATTTCACCAGAAATAATTTTACAGAATACACAATCCACAATAATATAACAAATGTTTTAAAATATTAAATCATCGATTAAGGTTCAACAATAGTTGCCCAGGCCAAATCTTTTCCAAATTTGATCGTAGTCACATCTCCTGATTTCAACGTGCAATTTTCAATTATTTTTGGAATAGCATCTTTAGTTTCCACATAACAAACTCCATCGTCATTTGTCAATATGATCACTTCCTCATAGACATCTTCACGAATTAAATTCCAAAAAGGGAAAACCAGAGTAGACAATACAATTCCAGCAGTAAGGAAAGCACCTACAAACACAAGACTAGTCTTTTGACCTGAACTGAGTTCCAATTACCAAGTACCGCCATCGCCTGCATTAGGATCCATCTTTTTGGCAGGTACGTTTCCATGTGCTTTTTTCATATGTTTTTTTAATCGTTCAGGATCATGTAATTCTGTTCCACATACATCACATTTTGTTTTATGTTCATCATCCTTTTTACGTTTAAACAAGCCCATAATTTTATAAAATTTTGAAATACATTAAAAAGTATCTGAAACACCATTTAAAATATTCATAGTTTTTTTGTATTATTCAAACCCTAGGTATTCAGATACTTTTTTGGGAAAAATAATGAATATGGATGAGATTACACGCCAGAAATTTGTTTAATCATGATACCCATCTTTTTCTTTTGAAACAACCATAGAATCAGATCTACCCATAACATAGAAGTTAAAAAGCATATCATATTGGAATTTTTGGAATCATTTTCTAGAATAATAAAATATGATCAACAATCATGAAATACATTATAAAGGATACACGATTTTTGCTTTATTGTGACAGTAAAAAATATCACAGTTTTAGGATCAGGTGTAATGGGGCATGGTATTGCTCAAGTCTCAGCAACTGCAGGGTATAATGTAGTTCTACGAGACATTAAACAAGAATTTCTAGATAAAGCAATGGAGAAAATAAAATGGAGTTTAGATAAACTAGTTGCCAAAGAAAAAATTTCCAAAGAAGAAGGAGACGATATTTTTGGAAGAATTAAACCAATAGTAGACTTGAATGAAGCAGTAAAAGATGCAGAGTTGGTAATTGAAGTAGTACCAGAAATTATGGAGTTAAAAAAATCAGTATATGCAGAACTAGACAAGGCAGCAGGGCCCGATGTGATATTTGCATCCAATACAAGCACACTGCCAATCACAGAAATTGCAAATACAACATCTCGTCCTGAAAAATTCATAGGAATTCATTTTTTCAATCCTCCACAATTAATGAAACTAGTAGAAGTGATTCCAGGTGAAAAAACTGCACAAGAGATTACAGATTTAACACAAGAATATGTAAAATCAGTTAACAAGCAAGCAGTACTATGTAGAAAAGATGTACCAGGATTTATCATCAACAGATTATTCATTCCAATGGTTCATGAAGCATGTTATGTGAAAGACAGAACAGGATTATCATTAGAAGAAATTGATTCAGCAGTAAAATTCAAACTAGGTTTTCCAATGGGAATTTTTGAATTAGCAGATTTTACTGGAATGGATGTAATTCACAAAGCAACAGTTGAAATGCATTTGCGTGACAAAAAAGTAATCAATCCACACCCACTTGTCGAAAAAATGTTTGATGAGAAAAAACTGGGTCAAAAGTCAGGAGAAGGGTATTACAAATATTCTGATGACAAATATGAAAGAGTTGCACTGTCAGAAGAATTAGCAAAAAAATGTGATCCAATTCAGATTGTTGCAAATATTCTAAACAATGCAGCATGGCTTGTTTCAAACGGTGCAAGTGATATTGAAGAAATTGAAAAAGCAGCACAGTTGGGATTAGGCCTCAAAAAACCATTATTTGAAACAGCAAAAGAGATAGGCATTAAAAAGATCGTAGAAGAATTAAACAAACTAGCTGATAAACACGGGGAATTTTACAGACCAGATCCGCTTTTGGTATCTATGCAGTAATTAATTCTAAAATCGTCTTTACAGCTTCTTGTGCATTATCCACACCCAAAATTTTTACATTTTTTCTGTGATCAATATATCCATCAATGTATTGTGCTACAGGCCCATTTAGATTTCTAATTGCAACCATAGGTTTTTTGTTCATATATGCAGCACATGTTTCAGACAGAGTTCCAGAACCACCGCCTACAATTATGACACCATCAGCAGTTAGAGCATTCAAAAAATCACGAGTCAGACCCATGCCAGTAGGAATTACAATATCACAATATTCGTTGGCCTCAGAAGCATCTGCTTGAGGAATTATACCCACAGTCAGGCCACCAGCATCTTTTGCACCATGAGCAGCTGCAGTCATTACTCCCCCCAAACCTCCTGTGATTAAGACAGAATCAGATTTTGCAATCTCCATTCCAACATCATATGCTACTTTTTCGTGTTCTGGAGTACACCCATTAGTATTATGACCAATCACCAAGATCTGTCTTTTCTTTGCCATGATCAAAGTTATGAAAGTGGTTTGAAATATCTTTCCAAGAGAAAAGGATATTAGTAAAAAATGTAAACATAATGTATGGAAAGACGTTCAATGCCAGTATGTTTCACTGAGAAACAGTACAAAATGATCGAAGAGTTTGCAAAGAGAAACGGCATGTTAAATGCAAGTCAAGCTCTTGAGAAAATTCTAAGCCAATAAACGCTTTTTTGTTATTTTTATTTTATTTACATTTATAGATTATATCATATAATAATGATCAAAGAAAATGGGATTATTTAGCAAAAAACCATCATTTTGTAGTGTATGTAACAAAGAACTGACCCACAAACACAAACCAAAAAGAGAATGGAACCTCAAAGGTCCACTTTGTGGAGATTGTCATTTTGACAAATCAAAAGAATACTATGAAGGAAAAGTAAGACAACCATGTGTTATCTGTGGAACAACTCAAAAAATCACTGATTTGTGGGAGCCTAGATGGCAATGGGATATGGAAGGGTTGTTATGCAAAAAATGTTTTGATGGCAAAGAAGAAGATCACGGTAAGAAGAAAAACTTTTGTTCATTATGCCAAGGTAAAATGGGCTTAATCAGATACAATCCAAAGGGAAGCTGGAAAATTGAAGGTCAGCTATGTAGAAAATGCTGGGATGAAAAAAAAGCAGAGTTTGGATGAATTGGGATTCTTTAAGAAAATCAAATGTGATTTGTGTGAAAAAAAATTTTCAAAAGAAGAAGAGAGAATGAATCATAAACAGATAATCCACGGTAAAGATTTACAATACGATTGCAAAGAATGTAACAAATATTTTTCAAATATGGAAGATATGAGAACTCATTTACAAAGAGAACATAGTTACAAAAAAGACAGATAACTAGATTGCTTTTACTGTTTTGACTACTGGTGGTCTTACTTTAGTAAATACTCTGAATCCACAAATACATTTGATTTCAGGTAATCGTGACAACTCAGTGTTTGAAACAACAGTTCCACATCTCAAACAAGCATAATTTACTTCAAAAGTTTCAACAGGAGTTTCTTCCACTTCGCTTAATTCTTCGTCAACCATGTTTATCATCAAAATTTCTATAATTTAAGGCTACCAAATTATGTTAAAGATAATTCAATGTAAACGTCATCAGGAATTTTTAGTCGCATTAATTGTCTAATTGCCTTATCATCAGCATTTATGTTGATAATTCTTCTATGCATCTTCATTTCCCATTTCTCATAAGTTTCAGTTCCACTACCACATGGAGATTTTCTAGTTGCAACATGTAGTCTCTTTACAGGAAGTGGTGTTGGACCTTTGACTTTGACACCAGTTTTTTTACCAATACCCATGATTTCGCCACATACGCCATCCAACTTAGGTAGACTCGTAGAGGTGAGTTTAACACGGGCGGTTTGTGTCATAAAAATACGCCTATGGTTTGTACTCTTCGGTAATTTCCTTTACAATACCTGCTGCGATAGTTGCACCCATATCTCTAAGGGCGAATCTACCCATTTCAGGGAATTCTTGGAAAGTTTCGATACATGTTGGTCTCACCGGTCTGATTTTGACAATTGCAGAATCTCCAACTTTAAGGAATTTTGGATTTTCTTCTTCAACTGCACCAGATGCAGGGTTGATCTTTTGGAGGAACTCAGTAACAGTTGCTGCAACTTGTGTAGTGTGTGCATGCATTACTGGTGTATATCCAGGAGCAATTGCTGTTGGGTGGTGAATTACAATAATTTGGGCTTTGAATTCTTTTGCAACGTTTGGTGGGGCATCAGGAGTACCAAGAACATCTCCTCTCTTGATATCTTTCTTTTCAATACCTCTAAGGTTGAAACCAATGTTGTCACCTGCTTCTGCAGATGGCATTTCAGTGTGGTGAGTTTCAATTGATTTGATTTCACCTAGTGCACCTGAAGGCATCACAATGATTTTTTGTCCTGCTTTCATGACACCTGTTTCTACTCTACCTACAGGTACAGTACCTACACCAGTGATGGAGTAAACGTCTTGAATTGGAACACGTAATGGTTTACCTGTTGGCTTTTCAGTAACAGTAAAGTCATCAAATGCTTCTAACAAAGTTTTACCTTTGTACCAAGGCATATTCTCAGTCTTTTTAACCAAGTTATCACCTTTCCATCCAGAAACTGGAATGAATGGTACATTTTCTAATTTGTAACCAACGGATTTGACTAGTTTTTCACCTTTCTCTTTGGCTGCATTGTATGCATCTTCTTTGTATTCGACTGCATCCATTTTGTTGATTGCAACAATTAGTTGGCTTACACCGAGTGTTTTGAGCAAGAATGCGTGTTCTCTTGCTTGTCCACCTGCTGCAATAGCAGTATCAGTTTCACCTTCTTTTGCTGAAAGTACTAGAATGGCTGCATCTGCTTCAGAAGCACCAGTAATCATGTTTTTAATAAAGTCCCTGTGACCAGGAGCGTCAATCAAAGTAAAGAAGTACTTTGGTGACTCAAACTTTTGGAAAGCTAGATCGATTGTAATACCTCTCTCTCTTTCGTCTTTAATGTTATCCATAACCCAAGCGTACTTGAAAGTATCACCTTTTCCGGTCTTTTCGGATTCTGCTCCGTGAGCTGCAATTGTTCTTTCATCTACAACTCCAAGATCCATCAAAAAATGACCCATAGTAGTTGATTTTCCATTATCAATATGTCCTGTAACAATCAGGTTCAAGTGTGGTTTATCTGCCATATGAAATGCCTAATCGAGGGCATTTATTACTGTTATGAATTTTTTAAGAAAAGTTAGAAAATTTTCAATTAATTACAGATCATAAAACTTTGCTAAAAGCACATAAATCAAAGGGGTAAAAATTAGATTTATGAAAATTACAGTTTCAGTTATCAAAGCAGATGTCGGCGGAGTTGGCGGACATACAAAACCAAGTGATGGTCTAATAGAAGCAATTAGAAATACCGTCAAAAAGTCATCAGATTTACTTATTGATTATTACATCGGATATTGTGGTGACGATACCCATATCGTAATGACACATACACATGGAGTAGATAATCAGCAAATTCACAAATTAGCATGGGATGCATTCATGGCAGGAACTCAAGTTGCAAAAGAAGAAGGACTCTACGGTGCAGGACAAGACTTGCTAAAAGATTCTTTTTCAGGAAATGTAAAAGGAATGGGTCCAGGTGTTGCAGAAATGGAATTTGAAGAAAGACCAAATGAAGCGTTTACTGTATTTGCAGCAGATAAAACAGAACCAGGTGCATTCAACTATCCAATTTACAGAATGTTTGTAGATGCATTAAGCAACACAGGACTTATCGTAAACAAAAGTCTAGCAAAAGGAGTAGTAATGAACATCATGGATGTTGAGAAAGCTCAGATTGCAGAGTTACATCTATGGGAGGACAAGCCAACAATTGAAGCTGCATTAATGTATCCAGGAAGATATGTCGTAGATTCAGTTTACACAAAAGATGGTGAACCAATACTTGATGCATCAACTGACAGACTACACAACATTGCAGGAACATATGTTGGAAAAGATGATCCAATATGCATAGTTAGAACTCAAAAGAATTTCCCAGCAACAGAAGAAGTAGGAAGTGTATTTAACAATCCACACTATGTTGCAGGCAATACAAGAGGCAGTCACAACATGCCACTAATGCCTGTAAAACTAAATTCAGCAGCAACAATCAACTTTTGTATTCCAATTGTAGAAGCTTTGGTTTTCAGCATGCATAACGGAAAACTTACAGGTCCATTTGACGGATTCTCAACACCAGACTGGGATTACATTAGAGAAAATGCAACAAAGAAAGCTATGGCAATTCGAAGTCAGGGATTCATTCATCCAGCAACTCTAGTACCATCAGAATTAGAATATGCTGAAGGGTATAGGGCAAGAATGGATGTTCTTGAAAGTAAAATGAAACCAATGGAAGAAACATCCAGTGGTGAAAAGAAAGAAAACTATGAAGATCCAGACTAGTAATTTCAAATATTGCTAATCATAAGAAATAGTTAAATCGAAAAACCACATAGTAAAGACATAGTCATGAATGCTTTTCAGAAGATTTTTGATTGGAAAACGTATATTTTTACAGCACTAGCAGTCATATCTTTTTCAAGTTTTGTGGCAGTATTATTTGGACAGACAATCCCAGGGATTATTTTAGCATTTTTTAAAATTGCTGGAGAATATGTAATTTTAGGAGCAGTGTTTATTTTTGCACTAGCGTGGCTCCTAAAAGCAAAACCACATAATCGTCCAAAGAAATATTCTGTAATCCCATTTGATGTATTTGGAAAAAAGAGTATGATAGAAGGCATCAGAACAGAATTTACAACACATGATGTAGCATGGAGTTTTATGAAGCAATACAAAGAATCATACCCACTTTACAACTTTGCACTAGTTTCAGATCTTCCAAAGTCAGACAAACCAACAATCTTCAGATACATCTAATTCAGACTTTTATTCAAGATTACATAGAGAAATGAAGTGGAGTTTGCAATTCTAGCTGAATCGTTTAACAAGATGGAATCTACTGCAAAAAGATTGGAATTAACACAAATCCTAGTAGAATTATTTAAAAAAACACCTCACGAAACAATTTCAAAAATAGTATATCTGATTCAGGGGAAGTTAAGGCCAGACTTTGAAGGAATAGAGTTAGGGGTTGCAGAAAAACTTGCAATAAGAGCCATTTCAAAATCATCAGGCATTCCAATAAAAAAAATTGAAGACGAGTATAGAAAGGGAGGAGACTTGGGGCATGCATCTTCAATAATTTTAGAACAAAAAACTCAAACTACATTTCTTGTAGAAGACATTACAGTTGAAAGAGTCTACGAAACACTATTCAAAATTGCAAAGTTAGGCGGCTCTAGGTCTCAAGACATGAAAATGAAATACATTTCTAGTTTGTTAAATGATGCAACACCTCTAGAAGCAAGTTTCATTTTGAAAATTTTGCTGGGGACACTTAGACTAGGAATTGCAGAAAATACAGTGATGGATGCATTAGCAGTAGCGTTTTCAGGCAATAAAGAGAACAGGAAAAAACTACAACATGCATACAATGTTTCAAGTGATTTAGGTAAAGTTGCAGAAACAATTGCAACGAAAGGATTAGAAGGAATCGAAAAATTTGAAATTATTTTATTCAACCCCATTAGACCAATGCTAGCTGACAGAGTTAGAAGTGAAGAAGAAGCAATTGAAAAAATGGGTGATGAATTTGCAGCAGAATACAAGCTAGATGGGGAAAGAGTTCAACTACATATTGAAGGAGATAAAGTAGAATTATTTTCTAGAAGTCTAGAAAGAATTGAAAGTTATTATCCAGACATAATAGAAAAAATTCCCAAGAATATTCAAGCTGACAATATAATTTTGGAAGCAGAAGCAGTAGCAATCAATGAGAATACAGGAGAATTTCTACCATTCCAAGAACTAATGCACAGACGAAGAAAATACAAAATAGAAAAAGCTGTAACAGAGTATCCTATCACAGTAAACTTTTTTGATATTTTATATTGTAATGGGAAAAGTTGTGTAGAATTAAGTTACAAAGAAAGAAGAGAAAAGCTTGAAAAACATGTTAAAGAAGACGAATTTGCAAAATATATCCCAATGAAGATAGTGAAAAACCAGAATGAGATAGAAGACTTTATGGAAAACAGCATCAACGCAGGTAGTGAAGGGTTGATGTTAAAGATGCTAGACAAACCATATCAAGCAGGCTCTAGAGGAAGTCACTGGTTAAAACTAAAACGAGAATACAGAAACGAATTAGGAGACAGTTTAGATCTTGTAGTGATAGGAGGATTCTTTGGCAAGGGCAGAAGAACAGGAAATTATGGAACGTTGCTTTTAGCAACTTATGATGAAGACGAAGATGCATTTCCAAGCATTTGTAAAGTTGGAACTGGATTTTCAGACGAATCTTTAGATCAACTATATCAAATATTACATCCAAATGTTTCAATTAAAAAAAATCCGCGCATCATTAGTGATATGGAAGCAGACGTATGGTTTGAACCAGAGTTGGTTATAGAGATCGTTGCATCAGAAATTACACTCAGTCCAATTCATAAAGCGGCATTCAATACAATTCGAAAAGGCTCAGGGCTAGCTTTGAGATTTCCAAAATTTACAGGAAAGATCAGAGTTGAAAAAGCAGTTGAAGATGCATCGACTAATGAAGAAGTCATCACATTATACAAAGGGCAGAAAAAAGTAGCGCATGATAAAAGTTTGATGTAATCGTGCTCAAAAAATATCAAAAACCATAGAGGATTTAAATTACCTCAAAGTATTTTCACTTATGTTATGTATAGCGGAGAGCTTGAAGTTCAAGCAAAAAGAAAGGCTATAGCAGTTTTACAAGACGAAATCAACAGAATTCTAAATGCATCCAGAGAGCTTGCAACACTTCCTGAATTGATGATGAAAAAAGACAAATCTGGAATCAAAAACACACTAGAACAAATTTCAACAATTGAAGAAGAAGTAGAGAACTTGAGAAGAAAAATCACACGTGAAGTTGCAGATGTTGGAGGATTGATCATGAACAGAGAAAATCTTCTAAATACGGCATATACAATGGATGAAATTGCAGGTTACATCACAGGCATTTCATTCAAACTATCAAATGTGAAAATCACTACCCTGAAAAGTGCAAAGCTGGACCAAGACATTACAAAATTGATTGAGTTGGTTGTAGACGAAGTTTACAAACTAAATGAAATCATTCGTAGTCTTAATACAAACACTGCAAATGCAATCGAGTTAGCTCAAGAAACTCAAACAATTGAAAGAGAAATAGATATCAAATACAGAGCAGCCACAATTAAACTTCTCAATGAAGTAACAAACACAAAAGAACTGTTATTGATCAAAGATGTAATAGAAGGAATTGAAGAAATGTCAGACAAATGTCAAAGAGTGTCAGATTCTTTTATTCTATTAGCATTAAGCCTATAATCAACCAAATTCTCACACTTTCACTTTATTTTAGTTTCTAAAAATACCTCATCTTATTAGAGAATTCATATACAGAGAATTACATCCAATTATAATGAAATGTGAACTAATTGAAAATAGAATCATAGTATGGGATATTGAAAATTCACGAAAACTTTTCAGCCAAGGATATTATGGAAAACCAATTGGAATTCCAAAACCAAAAATTGAAGAAATAGATGCACCGTTAATTTTAGATCTTATAGAAGGACTATATCTATTGGAAAATAAAAAAATCACAATTACAAAATCAAAACAAAAAATTTCAACAGAGCAACTAGTTGAAATTTGTAAAAATGAAGTTCATGAATTTGATAAAAAATATCTAGTATACAAAAATTTCAGAGACAAAGGATACATCATCAATCCAGGAATCAAATTTGGATGCGACTTTGCAGTTTATGAGAAAGGGCCAGGAATTGATCATGCGCCATTTTTAATCCAAGTATACACACGAAACGAACCAATCACTTCTACAGGAATTGTTCTGGCAGGAAGACTAGCATCATCAGTAAAAAAGCAATTCATTTTAGCAATTCCAAAAGGCAAAGACAAAGTAGATTTTTTAGCGTTAGACTGGTGGAAAGCTTAGACAGACTTTATGTGGCCTGCTATTTTATCATAAATTTCAAAAAGCTCTTTTGTAATTCCAAAAGCAATGTGATTGTCCCATTTACTTCTAATTCTAACTGCTTTTACAGTAGGTTCAACATAGATAGTGGCATCTTTAACAGATTGTTTTGCTATCATTTCATTTAGTTCTGTATCAGCATTTAGTTTTGATGCTAGACTACCAGAGCCAATCCATTCAACCTTTGTCACAGATTTTGAGGCAAAATGGCCTTTTGTAGTAAGTTTAGTTTTTGCAACATAGTTATTGTAATTACGGCCAGTTTCTTTTTTTACTATGAATTGAGCTTGAAATCTATCTAAAGCGCCCCATGGTAGTGGATTTGGATCTTGCATGATTATCCCTTTTGAATTATTTGTACAACATCAATATTTGAATTCTTGATATCAATACATCCGCGATTAGTTACCATTCTAGGTGTTTGAGCAAAATATCGACTATAGTAATCATCTTTTTCAACTTCATCAGTTCCAATTTCTTTGGATTCGGAATCAACACCGATCTCTTTTAACATATCAGCAAATTTTTCAGGCCATGATTGGTAGACAAATGTGTCTGACTCTGTATCATGCATTATTCATCTTGAATCATACCCACAAATAAAGATATCAAGAAAAACGACAGAGATCAATCGAATTAAATATCACAGAAGTTTTGGTACGTTATCCAATGTTAAAATTTCAAAATAAAATTGCTCTGGTTACAGGAAGCGGCACTGGAATAGGCAAAGCCATCGCCACAAAATTCATTGAGGAAGGGGCCAGCGTAATTATTCTTGGAAGAAGAAAAGAACCATTAGAAGAAGCAGCAAAAGAACTAGAAGGGAAAATTCCCCAAGGCAGCAATGCTTCAGTTAGAATTTTTGCAGGAGTAGATGTTGCAGATGAGGCAGCAATGAATAGTATGTTTGACACATTAAAAAATGAAAATACAACAATAGATTACATAATTAACAATGCAGGAGTTTCAGGCCCTGTTACATGTTTTTCAAATGCATCACTAGAAGAATTCAAAAGCACGATAGGCATTCACCTCACAGGCACATTCTGGGGTTCTGTGCAAGCATTAAGAGTCATGAAACCAGGAGGTAAAATTATCACCATCTCCACATTCTTCACAGAAGAAAAACCATTAGAACAAAGACCATATAGATTTAGAAGTCCATATACTGCATCACAAGGTGCAAAAAACAGATTGGCAGAGTTGATGTCTTGGGAATTAACAGATAAAGGAATAATTTCAATAGCAACAAATCCGGGACCAGTTCATTCAGATAGAATTTACAAAACAGTATATCCAAAAGCAGCAGCAGAGTTTATGAGAGTAAGTGGATTTGAAGACCTAATTCCAACTGAAGTGGATGAAGCAAATAAAGAGTTGCTTCCATTATTAGGAGAAGATGAAAAGGTCATCAAAGAAGGGATTGCAGCAGCAGCAGCAAAACTTGCAAATGGCAAAGATGTTTCAAAACTTACAGAGACATTTACTAATTTACTAAACAAAATACAAATCATTGCAGAGAAAGTTCAAAATAACACATCACATATGATTGCAAATAAAGAATTTCTCTCACAAGGACAAGTGGCAGAAACTGTTCTCAATTTATGTGATGATGAAATTGCAAAAATAATTAACGGCAAAGTAATTCCGGGAGATAGAGTATTTTATCCAGTTAAACCACATATCGGTACTGCAACACCGGGAGTTCATCAACCAGACTTTACAGGAAAAGCAGTTGTTTTTACAATTGATGCAACAGACAAGACAGACGCAGAGCGAGTAGAGTTTTTGGCACAACATGTTGAGAAGAACGGGGGAAAAGTAGCTTGTTTCATTTCACAGACAACATCATCAGAACTACAGGAATACATCAGTAGCAAATTCCATTCCCACATAGTGGATTTGAAGAATCCAGAAGAAGTTGCCAGATGGTTAAACACTGCAAAAACCAACATAGGAGACATTTTAGGCGTGATTCATATAACTGGAAATCTTCCAAACATACCAAAATTAACAGAAGTCACAAGAACAGAATGGGAATCATTAACTGAGAAATTCATTTCAACCCCAGCAACTGTTGCACAAAGAGCATTAGAGCAATTTGTCCCAGGAGGAAGTAAAGATCCTCGCCTTTACAAGGATGCCAGAGGATCTATTATGATAATTGGTCCAGATTTGCCCATAGGTAAGAAAGTTACAGGAACACAAAGAGCACAAGTAGAAGTTTTCAGAGGTGCACTAAGACCATTCACAACTACGGTTAATCAAGAACTAAGTGATGTTCTAAAATCAAAAATCAGAATGTTTACAATTTTCCCAGGAACAGTAGACGGTTCAGAACCAAACAATCAAAAAATTGCAGACGCATTTAATTTCCTAGTAACAGACAATGCATTATCATCAGCAGAAATTGTCTTTTGTGTTGATGAATCAAGATAAGAATGAAAAAATTTTCAGAGTTTAGAGTAGGGGATTCATTTTATTCTACATGCAGTATCTCAGATAAAGAGTTAGAAGAGTACCTAAAATTTTCAAGAGTAAAAAATGCATTTTTGGAAGAAAAACGAAAGGGAGAGCAACAGTTAGTTTCTGGAAGAGCAGCACTGTCAAGAATGGAGGGAGAATTTACAAGATTAAGTCAGATTTATGGCAATGATATTATTTTAATCGGAACAAACGGAGATCCCGAATGGGAAAATAGGAGTACACGATTTCTTAGACCACTATACACAGACGAAGTATTGAAATTGAAATTTACAGTATCTCAAAAAGAAGACATTGACGAAGAGTACGGTAAAATTTTTGTCGATTATGAAGGAACGAATCAGAATGATGAAACTATTTTAATTTCAAAAAAAAATATCTATAGAATCAAGAAAGAACCTCCAAGATAAAAGTTAAAGAAACACAATAGTCAGCCATTTCAAACTGTATTTTATCTCCGTTTAGTCACAATTAAAAGTAAATTCCAGATAAAGAGTCAAAGAATAATTTTGCAGATGCAATTAGAATTACAAGTGAAACAAGAATCTGTAGATAGCGTTCCTTGATATCAAGTGATAGTCTTGCTCCAACTAAACCTCCTATAAAAGAACCAAATGCAAGCAAACCAGATTGAAGAAAGTCAGGATGGCCTAACAAGCTATGTACAATAACACCGGAGAAAGATGCAAACAAAAGGATCATTTGAGATGTAGGAGCAGCTTTTTTCATAGCCATTCCCATACCTGCCACCATTAAAGGAACAAAGATTATTCCACCACCGATGCCAAAAAATGAAGAAATAATTCCTGCAAAAAAGCTTGCGCCAATAGCAAAAATCATTAATTGCTTAGATGTTTTTTTCTCTTTGCTTTCAATTTTTTTTCTCAAAAATATGTATGCAGCAGATGCAATCAATACAAATCCAAATAATATTTTAAAAACATCTGGGGCGACATTAGTAGAAAACAATGCACCCAAAACAGTTCCTGGAATGGACAACAATCCAAGTTTAAGACCTAAAGAATATTCTATTCGTCTTTGTTTTGAATAAGAAATTGTAGATGCAACTGAATTGCTTAATGCAGCAAATAGACTGTTACTTGCAGCAACAGTTGGGGGAAATCCTAGAAATGTCAAAATAGGAACAACAATTATCCCACCACCAAGACCAATCATTGAACCTAAAACCCCAGCAGCAAACCCCAAAGGAATTAACCACAGTTGATCAATCATGATAATGTCAATCAGAAAATGGTCTATTATATAATTAAACTACTTTAAGATGACCAATGTCTGTAAAACAGAATTTTCCTTGGAAGTTATTTCCAATATTATTTGATGCCCATGTAAATTATCAATTTTTGATTTGATGTTTCGGCCATTGGAATCAGAATAAAACTTCTGAGCAGCCTCCAACCACGCAGTAATTGACGGATAATCTACAGATTCTTCTTCCCAGCAATCACAAACAAGATTTTTAATCATAGTCTCAAATATTGCAGAGATCTCATCAGGATTAGAATTCAAAGTTTTAGTTTCAATATTAGCTACTGCCATAAAGGGTGATTGTATGTCACCTCCGATGTTGATGTTTCCAAGAGGAGTCCCTTCAGAATCTAATACAGCAGTAGTGGTGCAATATTCAACAGTTCGTAGAAGTCCATCTTCAAAAAATGTACAGTACTGACTAATGGTATGATCGGTGATAGGGGCAGGTGCAGATACAAAAATATTTTGTTCTGTCAAAGAATCTTGAATTTTTTCAATATCATAATATGTAAACCCAGAGCCATAGATTGATTTTGATTCAGAGGGTGTGTCATAGAGAAGTAACGAAGTTAGAATTGCAATTATGGTTATGATAAAAACAGGAATTATGATTAACTTGTTCATAGTCTGTGAATTTTTTATTCAAAGATAAGGTTTTGCAATACTAAATTGAGATTATTGTCAACTTGGAATCTTTGGTGATATTATTTTGATCAATAAATCCAGATGTTACTTCAAGAACATACAATGCCTCATTATCAGGAACAACACTTTGACATGTAGTTATTTCTAATGCAGTTTTACAAGGAGGTACATTTTTTTCAATATGTACAATGTTCCCGTATTGATCAAACCAAATCATATCTAAAGGGAATTGCATGTTTAACATCCAAAGAGAATACAGTCCGGGTTCATCAAATACAAATATCATTCCTTGATCATAAGGCAGTTGATCTTGGAACATTAATCCACGGACACGTCTTGGTTCAGAGTCTGCAATTTGTACCTCAAGTGCAATATCATCTACCAAAATTGTACCTCTTGGAAATTCAACAGATTCTAATTTACTATCACTAGGAAGAGTAAGTATCCCAATGACTCCAATTATCACAGCAGCTATTGTTATAGGAATTAATGCCTGAGCACGAGTAGTCATAGACAGCCTACTCTAATCCTTTTAAAATATGTTAGAGCGCCTAATACCCAACAATCGTTCAAACGTCAATAATAATACTGAAAGATTCTCACATAGCAGACAATTTAAGAACTCCAACTGCATAGATTTTGTGTTGGTCCATTATTTTATTAGCAAAATTAAGCACACACCACAAAAACCAACTTATTGTATTAATTGCCAAAAAACAGATCTTAAAGATGATGCAGTTTTAGCTACAACTGGACCGTCTGAGAAATATGCAGACTATGTTCCATCAACTTTATGTCTATCTTGTGAAACTTTGATGATAATAACATCCAATCCAGGTGCGGTCATAGGAGTCAACCATACGACTGGAAATCAAGTCACCATACGAAACTGACAATACAAACTATAGAAATTCTTACCAAATTATTTCACAGTACAGATCAGTTATATCTGTAAAACATGCAATGAGACTATGAGTATACATTGTGAATGCGGTATTTGCGGACACAGAATTGAAAAAGAATGTGATACAAATCAATGAAGCTGTTGTACTAATTTTCACGTACGTTCCGGATAGAAAATTTGTCGGTTGGGGATTGGAATTATTTTAGCAGTATTTTTATTTCCTGTTTTAAACATGTGTTAAATTAATCAGAGTCAAGACTTGCAATGTCATAATCTTTTTTTCCATCGGTGTCAATATTATCGCATTCAGGAATAGACATTGAAGTCTGATCATCTTGTTTTACTAAATAATCCAACAGATTCATAACAACTTTCAATTCTTCTTACTGATAATTATTTTGCTTTGAATTAGTAGGCATTAAAATTTAGAGAAATAAAAAATCAAAAAGATTAGAATCAAATATCATAATAGGGTCTTCTAAGATCACATTACTGAATTCTTAAAATCACTAATTGAGGACATTGTATTTTTTGTCTGATTCCCAATGTCATGTATAGTAGAGCCATTGTATTTTTTGTCAAGATACCGCCCTGCAAGAATCATCGGTCCTCCAATAGCACAAGTAACTCCAGTTGGTTCAGGTATCCATAACATCAGAAATCCAATTTTCTGTAATTTTTTACCAGGGGCAGGAGCTTTTTGTAGAGCACCTAATGAACGAGCAGTATGCTTGTCATCCATATTAGTTACTTCAGCATACAAATTTGCTCTTCGTTTGGCAGAATCTGAGAATTTTTTTAATTTATCTAGACGTTCCTTTAAGGGGTCAACCATTCCAACCTTGATTTAGAAGAAAATAGTTAAGAAACAAAGATCAACTCCGGTCACACTCAAGTCAACAAAGAGTAACTAAATTCTACTCAAAAAGACACTCAATTATAATAGATTTAATTTAGATACAAAGACAACATGAAATCTAAAAATTCCAAAAGGTTGGATTCAATTAAAGCAGCACACCAGTCAGAAAGAACCCGCTCTAGTACAAGAATGGAGGATTATTTGGAAATAATTTCAGAATTAGTTGAATTGAAAGGATATGCCACAACATTAGATATTTCAAGATATATGAATGTCAGTGCACCAAGTGTTACCAAAATGCTTCAGAGATTAGATGAGAATGGATTTCTAGAGTATGAAAAATATCACGGGATTAATCTAACAGAAAAAGGAATAGAGATTGCAGAGGGAATTAGGCAAAAACACGGAATATTATTGGAATTCTTTGAGATTTTGGGAGTAGGGTATGATACAGCAAATCAAGATACCGAAGGAATTGAGCATCACCTAAATCCCAAGACAATCAAACAGTTGAGAAAATTCATTACATTCTTGAAAGCAAATCCAAAGATCATTGAAAATTTTAAAAATCTTTAAGATAAATTTTGATATCGTTTTGAGATCTTGTAAAATCCATCAAAGTGCGTGCAACATCAGAACGTTTTGGTATTTTGATTTGTCCTTTTTTCCCAATTCTTACAGATGCAATAAATTTCTCATTTGCATAAATATCAGCATGCATTGAACTGAAATCTCTATTGACAGTTAACAGTAATGCAGTTTTTGACTCAGAAAAACTAAATGGTAAATCATTAGAAGTCAGCGAGATCTCATCAGATGATTTTTGAACTACGTCAATATGGACTCGAAGTAATTTTTCAATTTCATTAATGTTTGAGCCTCCTCTGCCAATTATTGCAGGAATGTATTGTTCATTAACCATGACTTTGACTCTATTATCAGATAAAATTTCAACTTCCGCACGTGGATCATATCGCTTGAATGTTTCTTTGATTTTATCTTCAGCTAGTTTTTCAATTCCAACTTTATCAGCCTTTTTCCCTACAGGAACAATGACATTTTCTTCACCAAATGTGTAAATTTCATGTTCCAAAACATTATCTTCAAAATTCCTAATTTCAATTACAGGTCTTGCTAAATCAGATTCAGTCATACCAGTTGGAACTTTGACCTTTAATTCCAAATCATATACTTTTTGAATTCCACCGTCTTTTACAAAAACTACAGTATCCAAAACATTTGGGATAATTCCAAGTTCGATTTTTCCAATAAACCGTTGAATTGCATCTAATGGAGAATTTGCATGAATTACACCCACCATGCCAACTCCAGTCAATCGTAAATCAGCAAAAGTTCCAAAGTCTTCTTTTCTTCTTACCTCATCAAAAATTGTATAATCAGGTCTTACAAGTAGTAAAATATCTGCAGAGTTATCAAAACTTCCATCAAGTTTACTATATTGGGTAATCCCAGGATCAACTTGCAAGTCACGTGGAGATTCAAATGTTTTTACGATTTTTCCTTTGTTATGGTAAAAATTTGCAAGGCCAGATGCAAGTGTACTTTTTCCAGACCCAGGAGCACCTGAAATCACAATACCTTCTGCACTATCAGAAAATCGTTTCATTAATTTTTCAGAAATAGTATAATCATCAAGGGATAATTTTACAATAGGATGAACGATTGTAATCTCAAAAGATTCTGAGAAAGGAGGATATGTAATTGCAATTCTATAATCTCCATGTTGGACTACTGAAGCACCATTTTTAGAAATCTCCAACGTACTAGAATCATGTACATTAACTACATCCAAAATCTGAGATGAAATCATTTCCAAATAGTCTTTTGAAAGAATCTCATCGTTTATCTTCGTCAACACAAATTCTCCAGGCTTGCCTTTTTTTCCTAAGGGATATTGATTTTCTTTAAGATGTATACTCATAGTGTCAGAATCAAAAAATTTTAAAAATTCCAAAGATTCATTTTTAATTTCTGATTTTAAAAATACCGTTTCAACACCTTCAGCACGAGCAACTAAATGTTGAACATTGTCAGAAGTGTACAATATAGCATCATTCTGTTTAGCCATATCGACAATCAAAGAATCAATTCTACCACTACTGGCAAGTTTTATGTCATCAGATGAAGGATGAGAACCACTAACAACAACATTCAGCCCATGACTTCCAGATAAAGACTTGAGTTTTTGAATTCTTTCCAGTCCAATGAATCCTTGCTCTTTATTTTTTGATGCCTGAGATTGAAGTTCATCAAAAACAGCTTGAGGTATTAAAATTTCGGAATTTCTAATACTACCAGATTCAATTTGTGCAATTAATTGACCATTAATTATCACGCTAGTATCAGATACAATTTTTGTCAAGACCTTATCAACTAGAATTATTACAATGGCCTAAATTACTTTGCTAAAATATCAGTAATTGCTTTTAAGACAAGTTTGAAATCAAAAGGTTTTGAGATATAAGATGATGCGCCATTATCCAGACATCCCTGGATAATTTTTTGATCATCACTAGCAGTAATGAGAATTATCTTAGCTTTAGAATCAAATGCAATTATTTCCTTAATAACACACAATCCATCCTTTTTTGGCATTGCCAAATCTAACAAAATCAAATCAGGTTTTATCTCCTTGTACATTGCAACAGACTCCGCACCGTCAATGGATTCACCAATCACTTCATGACCTCCAATAGTGAGAATATCTTTCATAACAAGTCTAATTGCATCAGAGTCATCAGCAATCAAAATCTTTGCCATGATAAAATAGACTCAATGCCATTTTAAAAAGATTAACTAAGATAACAAAGTCTCGATTTTTGAAATTTTTTCATTTACTTTTTTAGAATCAGATTCAGGCTCAATCATCAATGACATCATAAAAGGAAAGATTTCAGATAATAAAGAAAATACACCTTCAGCATTAACATCAACCAATTTTTTCAATAAAGAATCACTGGATTTTGCAACTTTTCCAAGAGGGTCCTTGCCCATCATAGGAGCTAGCCCCATAATCTTGTGAGTATGATTCTGTAATTGGGGAGCAATCATAACAACATCATGATCATTTTTACACCCAGCCAAAAGATCATTTAATGCATCAATTTCTTCATTTATCTCTCTTTTAGCAACATCCAAGAATTCATCAGACATGTCAGATAATTGGGAACTTGTGCCATTATTTTTATACTCTGTGGTAAAGAAAACAAGTTGTGAAATTAATTAGTAAGACATACTTGCTAGTAACAATACTAATTTTTGCAGCAGGGGTAAACTTGTTCTTATTTTATGAGGACAGCGATACAGAGACAAACCAATCAATTGCAATTCTAAAATTGGCAGATGTAAAAGTAAATTCTGAAATAATTGCAACGTCGGCAATATCAGTAGCTAGTGGAAACACACAAGATAGAGAAATACTAGAACAGAAAGCTCAGAAAGTTGAAAAAACAATCAATACCATAGGAACCGGTGGATTACTAGATGGACGAACAGCAGAAAAAAGTCCTCAAACATTAAATTCAAAATATAAAAAATTAACAACCTCATGGAAAAATTTTAAAGACTCTACAAATCAAGTTGAAGAGATAACTGTTTTTGATCAAGAAGCTTCAGATGCAATTAACTATATTTTAAATAAAAATAACGATTTAGTTTTAACAACAAACAATCTCTTCAAAGAAATAGAAAATTTGGATAGAGATTACACCAGACATAAAGAAATTGTAAAGGATCTAGCAGAATACAGTAAGATCATTGGACAGCAGACATTATTGATTTCAATTGGAGAAGATACTAATGCCCAAGAAGAATTGAAAGAGAAGAGACTAAAATTCGAAATAGGAATTAGGAAAATATTGCAAATATCCACTTTGGATTTGGATGTAGAAAGTGTCGGAGAAAAACATGAAGAATTAATTCCATTGCCAAGAGAAAAATCCAATTCATTGCGAGAACTTGATCCACTATGGGAATCAATGCAACCAAAGATAGCAATTTTAGAAGAACGTGCATTGCTTTCTCCAGAATTCAATTCAGCAAAAAAAGACATGATTGCCAATAAAGAAGTGTTTTACTCAGATATTGACGATATTCTTCAAAGCTGGAACATAGAACTTACAAAACATCAAACTAATGAAATAATGATTATTCAAATAATTTCAATCATAGATGTAGTAATTTTCTTTTTAGTGCTATTTTTAATTAGAAAATCATTAGCACCATTTGAATCAATAACTCAAGCCATTTCAAAGATTAAAGACGGGATATATGGAGAAACGATTCAGTATTCAGGCACAGACGAAGTAGGACAGTTGGTGGAGAACTTCAACATGATGTCCAACACAATTAAAGAAAAAGAAGAAGCAGCAAAAAAAACAGATATTGCAAAAGATGAATTTTTAGCAATGATCACTCATGAACTAAAAACGCCGCTAGTTCCAATTCAAGGATATTCAGATATTTTACTTAGTGAACATTTGGGGAAATTAACTGACAAACAAAAAGAAAGAGTAACCATCATCAAATCAAGTTCTGAAACACTGCTTGCAATGATTTCAGATTTACTTGATGCGCAAAAATTAGAACTTGGGCAATTAAGAATGACAAAAATAAAAAGTGGAATTAGAGACACGATTGATAAAGCTATAAAATCACTAAAGACAGAAGCAGATTCAAACAACATAGAAATCTTTTCAGAAGGAGAAAATATTCAAGTAGAACATGATCCAGAAAGAATCACACAAGTTATTACAAATTTAATCAAAAACAGCTTAAATTCAGTAGAGCCTAACAAAGGAAAGATTGAGATCAATATAGAAAATGATCAAAAAGAAGTAAGAATTCATGTTAAAGATAATGGAAAAGGAATACCACAAGATAAGCAAAAAGATCTGTTCAAAAAATTCTATCAGGTGGATGCGACACTAACAAGAGAGGGAGGAGGCAGTGGATTAGGACTGGCCATTTGTAAAGGGATTATAGAGAACCATCATGGGAAAATATGGGTCAATAGTGTTCCTAATCAAGGGGCTACATTTTCATTCTCAATTCCAAAAGAAGATCCTGCTGAAAACAGAACACCACTATAATCTGCTTAAAGAAAACATACTTTCAGAACTAAAATCACTCACACTCTTAACAAAATGGATATTTTGAAAACCAAAGTATGGAAGAAATCACGGCTAAAAATAAAGAGTTTTACGATAATTGTACCAAATATTTTGAATTTTTACGTAAAAAAGGCACTACAGACTATGATTTCGAGGATGAATACTATTTCACCATGCCTGCAATTTCAAGTCATAGATAGCATAAGATTTACGAACCGCATAGAATTCTAGATGGTGTGGATTCAAGATTACAAGATTTTGCAGACAAGGCAGTCAAATATTCAGAAAAACTAGGAGTTCAATATTGCGACGCCAGGGCAGAGCAACAGGAACAGAAATCAGTGTTAATAGAGAATAATGAAATAGAATACGTTAGAACAAATGAGGATAGAGGAATAGGAATAAGAATCATCAAGGATGGAACCTGGAGATTTTTTTCAATTACCAACCCAGAATCATTTGAACAAATCAAAGAAAAGATAGAAAAATCAGTCAAAGACATATCCAATAACACAAAAAACAATATTGACCTTTATCCAAATATTTCAAATAAAACAAAAATTAATTACCCAGTTTTAAAAAAGCCCACATTAGAAAACATAATTAGTTTAGGACTAGAAGGCAATAAAATTATTTTAGATACACCAAAAATCATCAAGTCTATTGTTAATCCACGATATACAATCAATTCAAAATATTTTGTAAACACAGAAGGATCAGAAATTGAACAGAATTTTACAGATACAATAATAGAAATGACTGCAGTGGCTCAAGAATCAGGAATTACACAGTCAATTAACATAACTGAAGGAGGAAGAGGGGGCCTAGAACAAATAACTAGCAAAAATAAAATCCAACACAGCGCAAAAGAGATTTCAATAAAAGCATCACAATTGACAAATGCACAACTAGTAAAAGAAGAAAAAGCAACTCTAGTAATGAACCCAGATTTTGTTTCATTGCTCACACATGAAATACTTGGACATCCATCAGAAGCAGACAGAGTTTTAGGAAAAGAGATGGCATGGGCAGGAGGGGCATGGTGGAAAAACAAACTAGGAGAAAAAATAGCATCAGAGAACCTGAATGTGTTTGATGACCCAACTATCAAAGAGAGTTTGGGGTGGTACTATTTTGATGACGAGGGAGTAGAGACTAAAAGAACAACCCTAGTTGAGAAAGGAATTTTAAAAAACCACATGCAAAATAGAGAAACGTCAAAAATATTCAATTCAAACCCCACAGGCAACATGAGGGCAACAAATTATCGATTCATGCCACTTATTCGCATGGCATGCACATGCATAGGTAACGGAGATTGGGACGTGGATGAAATAATCAAAGGAGTCAAGCACGGATATTTGATTTCAAATATGAAAATTCCTTCCATAGACATGAAACGATACAACTGGAGCATATCATGCCAGTATGCGCAAAAAATCGAGAACGGTGAAATCACAGACATGCTAAGAGACGTCATCGTTATGGGCACAGCGCCAGAATTTTTTGAGTCAATTGATGCATGTGGTAATGATTTTACTGTAAGGCCAATTACTAATTGTGGAAAAGGAGATCCAATGCAATCAATGATAATGGGTAATGGCGGTCCAACAATCAGAGGGACTGCAACAATAAAGAGTGTTAATTAAAAATGAACCAAAAATTACAATCTATCAAACAAAATGTTATTGAATGTGTAAAATGCGATCTATGTAAAACTAGAACAAATTCAGTTCCAGGGAAAGGAAATTTCAAGTCAAGTGTAATCTTTGTAGGAGAAGCACCCGGAAGAAATGAAGATAAAAACGGAGAACCATTCATAGGAGTTGCAGGGAAAAAATTGTCAGCAGCACTAGAAGCCGCAGGTGTGTCAAGAGAAGATGTATACATTACAAACATTGTAAAATGCAGACCCCCAAAAAACAGAGTTCCAACTTCAACAGAAAGAGAAACATGCCAAGATTATTTGAAACAAGAAATATCCATCATAAAACCCAAAATTATTTGTATTTTGGGAAATACAGCATTCAATTCACTCTTAGGAGGATCAGAGATTACAAAATTCAGGGGAAAGATTGTTCTAAAAGACAAACAATTGTATTTTCTAACTGTTCATCCAGCAGCTACAATTTACAATCAAGAATTAATCAAAGTGTTAAACAAAGATATTTTAAAATTATTTGATTTAATCACAGAGTTAAAAAATAACAAAGAAATTCAGACAGATATTGACTATACTACCTAGAGAATTTTATTCAAAAGACACCGTTGCTGTAGCAAAGAATCTTTTAGGGAAAAAAATTATCAGGAAAATAGGGAGTAATGAAATTTCAGGAATAATTACAGAGACTGAAGCATATAGACATAAAGATGATCCTGCAAGTCATGCATTTACAAAAGTTACAAACAGAAACAGAGTGATGTTTGAAGATGTTGGAATAGCATATGTGTATTTTACATATGGAATGTATTTTTGTTTCAATATAGTGGCACGAGCACCAAAAACAAAGGCAGGAGCAGTGCTTATTCGTGCAATCGAGCCTGAAAAAGGCATAAACATTATGCAAAAAAATAGGAAAAATGCAAATTTAAGAAATCTTACAAACGGTCCAGGAAAGCTAGCACAAGCTCTTGCAATAACTAAAGAAGATTACGGAGTAGATTTGACAAAAAAATCAAAGTTATACATCACCGAAGGGATAATGCCAAAGAAGGTAATTGCCTCACCAAGAATTGGAATCAGTAAAGCAGTTGACAAGATGTGGAATTTTAAAATGAAAACCTAGTCTTTGTTGTTTTCATCCAAAGTCCAGGGAGCAAACTTTCCAAGAATTTTTGCCCAATCCAATCTTAAAAGCAATATTATCACAGAAGTCATCATGACACCAAAAATAATCATGCCAATGTAAACAGGTGTTGCATCATCAACATTTTCAAGGAATGGCTCCACCAAAGACAATCCCAAATGATGCGAGATAAACACAATAGAGTAACTTAGAACAATTTTTCCAGTCAATGTTGCAATAAAGAATCTCTTAGGATTGTATTTGGCCAATCCAAGAGGCACATAGACTAGATCATCTGGGATAGGAGTTGCAGCAGCAAAAAATGCTGCGCCTGCACCATATCTTTTGATCAACCTTTCAAATGGGCGCATTCTCTTTCGAGTTTTTTCATTGATTATTTTTCGTCCACCATAACTGACATAGAAAATTATTTGCTTTGCAACAGTTGCTGTAATTGCAGAGACTAATGCCAATATATGTAGATCATATTGATTGCCAACAGACATTGTTGCAAGAAGTAAAAATCCAGGAAGAGGTACAAAAGGTATCAAAGAACCAAAGAAATTGACTAGAGCCAGGAGGGAATATCCAACATCAGGTGCAAAGGGGAACAAGTCAACAAAATCCACAAATCAGACTGTTTTCAGGCTTTATTTAATTAAATCTAGAAAAAAATCATACAATTCATTAAAATATCATCTTTTCAGAACATTATCAAATGTCAAAGAAAGATTTTGAAAAAATATGTGATACAATAGCAGGAATAAGCCCATACATCAGATTTGTAGGCGTAATTGGAGAAAGTGGAGAGCTACTAGCATACAAAAGAAGACCGGATTTGATTCCACTTTTAAATGAAAAAGACACACAGTATCAGTTCTCACATATTGCCATTAAGACAGATTTGGAAGGATTCTTTGATAAAAACTTGGGAGAAATTGAATTTGTTTGGGAAGAAAGGAAGAAAGTCCAAACCATTTCATTTGCAATTAAAAAATCAAGAGTATGGATTTCAATTGATAAAAAAGTCATTAGATCTGAAATGCTAAGAATAATTGATTCATGTTTGCCTATTGTAAGAAAATTCTCAAAGTAAATTGAAATGCCCTTATTGTGAAATTGATTTGGATTCATTAAGCATGACAGACGGATTAAAACACATACTTGAACATAAAAAGAAAATACAAAATTAACATATTTGAGTAAGTCTAACTAAAATCATGGAAGAATCAGACGAGATTCAAAAATTAATCAATGAAACAAGTCTTAAAATAAATTCAAAGAATTATGAAAAAATGAATGCAAAAGAAATCAGCAAAGAATTAAGGGCCATTATGAAATTTGAACAAGAAGCATATAAAAAAATCGAAGAGTTTGGAAAAACTCATGAAAATCAAGACCTGGTAGAATATGCTAAAATGATTTCCAGAAATACTACTGCAAGAGAAATTGCAGAATTACAAGAGACATATTTAAAAAAAATTGACGAAGAATATCTAAAATAAGTTATGTTTCTTCTTCATATAACCAACATCTAACATAGCCAGTTTCAGTTTTAAATTTAGGTGGTAGTTCTTTGCATTTTTCAACAGCTAGTGGGCATCTTTCAAGAAATCTGCACTGTGTTGGAATGTCAAGCAAACTTGGAGGTAGTCCTTTGATGTATTTTGGAGTGTTGCCACTTAATGTGGGAATAGATTCCAAAAGACCTTGGGTGTAAGGGTGTTTTGGGTTTTTGTAAATTTGTTCTGAAGATCCAAATTCAACCATCTGTCCTCCGTACATTATGCCAATTTTATCAGCAATTTCAGATAAGACTGCCAAATCGTGCGTAATTAGCATCAAAGACATGCCATCTTTTTTTAGAGATTTTAATAAATTGATTATCTGAGCTTGGATTAAAACATCCAATGCAGTAGTAGGCTCATCGGCAATTACAAATTTTGGTTTTAAAAGCAAAGCCATTGCAATAACCACTCTTTGTTTCATTCCACCACTTAATTCATGAGGATATTTTTTCAAAACATGCTCATCAAGAGAAACAGAATTCATTGCATCCAAAATAATTTTCTTCGAATCGCCATCAAATTTGTGCTGTTTGAGAATCTCCACAAACTGTTCGTTTATTGTAAATACAGGATCCAATGAATTCATAGCACCTTGAAATACCATAGAAATTTTCTTCCATCTCATTTCATCATTAAATTTAGATTCATCCATCTCCAAAATAGAATTGCCATCAAAGATAATTTTTCCACTAGTATTACCTGAAAGCATTCGAATTATGGACAAGCCTAATGTGCTTTTTCCGCATGCACTTTCACCAGCAATTCCAATTGATTCTCCGGAATTCAACTCAAAATCAACATCATCTACAGCATAAACTGGTCCTTTTGATGATGAGTATGTAGATGATAATCCGTCAACTTTTAGAAGTGTCATAATGTTCTTAGATCCAATCTTGAATTTTTATTTTGCACTAAGGGATATAAACAACATTATCGGAATGAAAAAGTCGATTCAAATGAAATTACCAATTTGTGGCTTTGATGCAAAAAACGCAATTCTTTGTCCCCAGTGTGAAAGCAAGGTGGAATCAGGAAAATTAACCAAGGCAGATGTAGATGCATCAATGAATCTTGCAAATATTGCAAAATCAAATAAAGAAATTGAAAATTTTACATTATATTCGTGCAAAGAATTTGATGGGAATTTTGTATTATCATTAGCAAAAAACGACATCATGATCATCAGACAAAGCCGTACATTATATCGAATATTACAGGAGCAATTCAAAGGGAAAATTTGGCTTGTGGAGGCAGATGAGACAGATAAGCGATTTATCGAGGATTTGTTCTTTCCAACTAAAATTTTATCAATAAATGCAGTATGGGCTCCAGGAGGAGTTCAAAAGACAAAGGCAGTGGTTTCAGGCAAATGGACGCCTAAATTTCCAATAGATACTGAAAAAGTCGTTCACATAGTCAAAAATGCCCGAAACCTTGACATTGAGATAGAATTCGAGGATAAAAGATAGAGATGGTGTTTGTAAAAACTCACGATATTTCAGAATTAAATCAAGACTTAATCGGCAAACAAGTTGTTTTGGGGGGATGGATTGAAGATTTAAGAAAATTGGGGAAAATGTCATTTATCACACTGCGTGATGTGTCAGGAATTTCACAAGTCATTGTAAAGGGGGAGTTAAATGACAATCTAGGAGAAATTAATCGTCAGAGCGTTGTAAGCATCAAAGGGATTGTGCAAGAAACCAAAGCCCGAGATTTTGCATTTGAGATAAAGGCAGAAGAGATTGAAATATTGGGAAAAGCCATTCATCCATTGCCAGTAGATCCAATAGGAAGACTAGAAAGTAATATCGATACAAGATTAAATCATCGCGCACTAGATATGCGAAATCAAAAGACGGCGTCAATTTTCAAATTGCGTCATCATGTTTTACAATCACTACGAAAAACTCTGGCAGAAAAGAAATTCATAGAGATTACAACACCAAAAATAATAGGAAGTGCCAGCGAAGGAGGAGCAGATTTATTTTCATTAGATTATTTTGGAAAAACAGCATATCTTGCTCAAAGTCCACAATTATACAAAGAACAGATGACAATTGGACTAGAAAGAGTATTTGAGATTTCAAATTTCTATAGAGCAGAGAATTCCCACACAGGAAGACATTTGACAGAATTTACCAGTATTGACATCGAAGCTGCATTTATGGACTATGAGGACGTCATGAATGTTTTAGAATCACTTGTGCTTGCAGTTTACAAAGATGTTTCAGAAAAATGTAAAACAGAGCAAGAGGCAATTGAGCATGAAATTAAAGTTCCATCATCACCATTTGAGCGAATTACATATTCTCAGTGTATTGAAGAATTGAAAAAAGAGGGGGAGAAAGTAGAATTTGGAGACGACTTGCTTGACTCTCATCTTAGAATTATAGGCAGAAACCATCCAGGATTTTACTTTTTGACAGACTGGCCAATGAAATTAAAACCATTTTACATCAGAGAAAAAGATGAAGATGCAACACTTTCGCGTTCATTTGATTTACAGTATGGATTTTTAGAATTGTCATCAGGAGGAACAAGACTTCACAATCCAGAGATGCTAAAAGAGAGATTAAAAGAGCAAGGCCTGGACCCAACACAATTTGCAGACCATCTTAAAACATTTGATTGGGGAATGCCACCACACTCTGGATGGGGAATGGGTTTAGACAGACTAATGACCACACTTATCGGAATAGACAATGTTCGAGAAGTTGTCTTGTACCCAAGAGATCCGGATAGATTGAGTCCATAAATATCTCAAAATTACAATATTATCTAATAAACAAATCCAGAGAATTTTTGAATTTCAACAACATGAATCATGGAAATGAACCTAACACTTGTCACCGCAGCCAAAATCATTTTTTTGGTTTGCCAACATTAATTGCCACAATTCCTGGTCAGTAAATCCTGCTTTTTTCTTTGCACAATCAAGACAATATCGCTCTTTAGGAGATGAGGGATTTTCAATAAAATTCTCCTCTCCCAATACACACACATTACAATCATCCCCTGAACAAGTATACTGGTCTAGATGATTTTCACAATTGCATGCCATTTTATCTGTTCTTTGCAGTATTGTTTACATATTTTTTATTTTCTAAATCATTGATCGTTTTAACTCAAGATAGTTTCCAATACGCTTAAGTTCATTATTCTTTAACAAAATTCATGATTGAACAAATAGACGCAAAAAAAGTTGTAGAAGTCATTGGAAACAATCTCATCGGGGTATCTCATGATTCAAGCAGTTTTGCAAAATTGCCGGATTCATTTTGGGGATACTTTGCAAGAGGTCACGACAAAAAAGGGACATTTGGAGTGATTGTGACTTATTCTGAAGAAGGTAAAGACGTAGACGAACTAATCAAAATGTATGAAGAATGGGCTGCAAAAAACAAGACCAAAAATTCAGAATAATTTATTTTGTTTCTTTGAGTAATTTACGATATCCCTGACACTCTTTGCAGATAGGCTTTCCTTTGTATTTTGGATTCCCATCAGAAATTTTTAGTGTGCCTGGTACTACTTTACAAATACAACAAACAACCATAGCATTATGCTAAAAAATCCAATTAATAAAAATTGATATTTTCTGAAAATAAATAAATTCAAAGAAAAGAATTCAGAATAGTGTACAAATGTGATTATTGTGGATCATCTTTTGGGGATAGAATATGCTACTTTTGTGAAAAAGATTGTTGTACAAATTGCATGACAGATGATAGAACACGTTGTAAGAACTGCTACATTCAAAAACGAAAATTAAGCCCAAGGCAAATAATCAAGAAAAACAAGCCTCTTTTGATTTTTGTAGTATTGTTGTGGCTGTATGCTGTATTTCCAGGCCCATTCATTCCAGGACTAGATCCTAATTTTTACGTGATTTCCGTGGTTGCAGCAGTGTTAATTATGATTCCAGTTGGATTTGCAATGTTTTTTTGGTCACTAAATCCCCCCAAATCAGACATAAAAAAAAGAAAAGATTAGCAAAAAATCAAATTTATTACACTTTTTGATCCTTAACAAAAAATTAAAACAAATTTTCATGAATGCAAATTATCAAGTGTTTTTGTGGATAGTTCAAAACCAGAAAAAAACACATGAAGAATACATTCAGAAAATATCTTAGATCCCAAATATTCTTGCCACTAGGTGGGAATTATGATCAATGTTAAATATGATTTTGACGTAATAGATATGACGAGAAACCGTTGTTCTGCGTAGTAGAATGATAGGTCTGGAAAACACATCATGTTAGGAAATACGTCCTTGAATCAAGCGTGTTTTCCATGTATCTCGTTGTTTTCAAATTTCTATTTCACCACTGTTTTTCAGATGGGAATCCCAATAAACTTCAATTGATTCAGTGTCAACACATGGTCAATTTTTCGTTTTCAAATAGGATTATCACACATGTGTTTCCAGTGGAAATAATTTGCCACAACTGAAAATAAAAAAAATAATTTCAAATAAGATTGCAGATATTGGTAAATTTCAAATTTATGAAAAACAAGTAAATCTCAATGCTGACAGGAAAAGGATGTGGTTTGGTCAATTAGATGGTATTGATCAAAAATTAAACAAATCTGTTCCTTTATCATTTAATCATTTTTTATTAGAGCAGATTTGATCTAAATAAAAGGAACAATTTATCCATTAGATGTATTGTATTTTCTTCCTGTTTCAATTAATTCTATAATCCTATCCAAAGAAATTGGGGTGTAATCTACTAATTCTGCACAAACATTTACTGTCTTATTTTTTTGGTTGATAAATGGATGATCTTTTAGACTGTTATTGTGCTTGTCTCCATGAATAATCCATCCGTCATATCCATTTGGCCTATGTGGATCATGCATTAAGAGAAATTGATATTTTTTGTATTGGATTCCATAATGTGAATGAATTACTGTAGCACGATTAATGATGTCCTTGTCATGATTTCCTCGGATGTAGCATATTTCTCCATTTAGTTTACTCAACCAATAATCTATGGGTCTTCTGTCTCGTCCATGAGACAGATCTCCTAGAAAAAACACTTTGTCATTATCACCAACTGTATGATCCCAGTTCTCAACTAGTGTTTGATTCATCTGTCTTGTAGAATGAAATGGTCTTTTACAATATTTGATGATATTTTTATGATCAAAATGCGCATCACTAAAAAGATAAATTTTACCCTCTTTTGTAATATCTTCAAATTTCCTATCAGTTGTTTCACGAAGTTTTTCTAATTTTTTAATTGTTTTACTATGAATGTCTCTATTTAGCGAATCAGTACGGTTTAACAGCTTTTTTAATATCAGATCATATTCTGCTAAAATTCTACTGTTTTTGAGAATTGTAATTCTTAGAACATACTGCTCCATTTCAGGAATTCTCCATGTTTGCAAATAATCCCAAATTCTATGGAATTTTCTTTCAATATCTTTTAGAACTAGAGTAGAATGAAAAGTAAAATTCCTATCATTGTCAAATTTAGTAGTATTGCAAAATTGGTACAGCCTTTCAGCAATTTCCAATCTTAGATTTTTTAGTTCCTCAGAAGGTTTTATTCGAACATAAATTACTCTGTCTTCAAAATTATCAAATCCATCTATCTTGAATTTAACTAGATCATATTTTTTACAAATATCTACAATTTCGTGTACTAGTCTTTTTTCATCTTTTGTCTTTAATGGACCAGCAAGTGTGATGTGCGGAACTATTTTTTTCCTAGTGACTCCAAATTGTTTTGTAATGTTTGATTTTAATTCTTTAATGGATTGCTTTGCATATCCTGAAAATCGAAATTCAATTAGATAGCTTGGTTCTCTAAATTTCATTTTCCCAACTATTTTCTGATAAATGGGATCTGAGGGTCCACCATTAGGCATGTTTCTTCACGGTTATTCTGTGATTTCATCTTTGTGTATTTCAAATAGGAATCAGAGAATTAACAATACGCTTAAGTTCATACAATCATTAGAAAATTATTGAAACTTTGGCTAAAAATGCTGATTATAGGAATTGTAATCCTTTTTGTCGGTGCTATGATTCCAGTAAATGGAACATATGGTTTTGGTGGAATGTATGTAGTAGGGTTGGGATTGTTGTTGATTATCGGCGCAATTGTTGCATTGGGTAGAAGACTAATGGGTCGAATGGTAAGTGAATAATTTTTCTAAAATACTAGAGGATTCAAAAGATATGCCTGATTTTACGCTTGTTTGCATAAATAATGTGAAATTATGAAAAAAGTATGAGATTAATTCTGATTGCAAGTTTGGCATTGATGGTGGTGTTTAGTTCAACTTTACCTGCGTTTTCACAAATAGGTTCTAGAGACATTATGCAAGAATATTGTCAAAAGAATTGGGATACAGATCCTTCTGGTTGTTCAGAGTATATTGTTAATGGCCGTTTTGAGATCCCTCAACGTTCGGAAACTCCTCAGCAAACTCCAACAATCCCATCTCAAACATCTGAAATTATCAAGTTAAGTGATGACTCAATTACAATAATTTTAGTGGGGTTGGCAGTAATTATTGCAATCGCTGTTGTAACTTTTAAAATTATTAATAATAAAAATGATAAACCATCAAAAGTTAAACAAGTTCCAAACCCTGTCATTGATGATAAAAAACTCCAACAAAAGAAAGAGCAACATAAACAAGAAGAACAAAAACGTTGGGAACAGTTTCAAGCAGAAGAAAAAATTAGAAAAAAAGAATATGCCAAGTTAGAAGAAGAGCGTGCAATGGAGATAAAGAACGAAAGGAAATTAGATAAACATCAAAGAAAGGAGGAAGAGATAAAACGAAAAGAAACAGAAGAGAAAAGAAAGTTAGAGGAAATAGAGAAAAAGCAAATACTAGAAGAAAAAATTAAAAACAATGAAAATCTCTATGATCCTTCGGTGATTGAATCATTAAGCGATTCAGCATCAGTTAGAGTTTTTTATGATTTAGAAAAAAAAGATGCAAAGTATTGGAAAGAAACTGACATCTTAGATAGAATCCATATCAAAGATAGTGAAATCCGTAATGAAATAAAAATAAAACAAAATAAAATTACTTGGAGGATTTCAGTTGAGAGGGGTGGCAAACATCAATTTGCAAAATTAATTTCAGGAGGAAATATTGACTTTTGGGATCATGATGTTGGAGGATATACATTACAGGTTCACCTCTCAAAGCCTGAAGAATTTCTTAAAGCAATTATAATGAAGCACATCAGACGTAGTAATCCCAGTATGGAAATTCATGATAGTTCACACTCTATCACTGGAATACTCATTAGGCAAGATGCAGATCATCATGATGCATCTAACATATTGAAAAGAGTTATCGAGAAAACTTGTAATGAGTTAACCGAGTTTGGAGATGTCTTAGTTGAGTAGTTTTTTGAGGAGTACTGATGTTGGGTTTCTGTAAAAGATGCCGAATGCGGTTTGAGGGTTCAAACTGCCCAATTTGTCATAGTAAAAAGCAAACTAATGCCAAACCTGCGGCTATTGGTGTTGTAATAATCGGGACTGTAATTATGCTGGGAGTTTTAGTGTATGCTGGTGAAATTCAAATTGATCAAGCAAATTTAGAACAATCTATTGAAACAATGCCTGGGAATATTCAAGATGTTGGTAACACAGTTGGAAACATTGCATCTGAAACCAGTGAAAAATTAAGCAACACAATTAGAAAAAACATTGAAATTTCAGATATAGAACCTACGATTAATCAAATCACAAAAAAAGTTACAGAAATTAAAGAAAATATTCCAGAATCCGCTCAAATTCAAAATACCATTATCCAAAAACCATCACATGATTCATCAATGATAGGGAAATTGGTCCACCAATATACAAATGAGCAAAGAAAACAACACGGATTAAATCAATTATCAGTTGATAGAAATCTTGAAAAAATTGCCTATGACCACAGTCATGATATGGCAATAAATAATTTCTTTGATCATGTAAATCTAAAAGGAATGGAGCCAACAGACAGGGCAAACAATGCTAGATATTCTTGCGTAAAAGATTATGGCAGTTACTATACTGACGGAATTGCTGAAAACATATTCCAAAATAATCTGTATAATTCAATATCATACATTAATGGAATTCCAACATCTTATGATTGGAACACAAATGAAGATATCGCAAGACAAGTAGTCAGCGGGTGGATGAATTCTCCTGGACATCGTGCCAATATTTTAGAATCAACTTATGACCGAGAAGGAATAGGTGTCGCAATTGCCGATGATGATAAAGTGTATGTGACTCAGAATTTTTGTTAATCTCTAAATCAACATGCTTACAACTCTAAATCGCAATGTATTTGAATTTCTTATTTGAAAGAGTATAGATCTCTTTAAAAGTAGCTAGTTTGAGAAAATGATATTGAGAAATTCATATTTTGTTCTTCTAGTAGTTGGATTTAGTTTATTGTTTGGTGCAAATTCTGCTTTTGCAGATCACTCAGAAGTCACAATTAATACCGCATCAGGTTCTGGCGCTCCAGGATGTGAGGCAACATCTTCAGGATGTTACAGTCCAAGTACTGCAACAGTTGATGTTGGCGGTGTTGTTATCATGACAAATACAGACAGTGCAGCACATACATACACATCAGGAACTCCCGACGGGGGACCTGATGGAGTATTTGATACCAGTCTACTAATGGTAGGTGGATCATACGAATGGAGTCCAGAAACTGTAGGTGAACAACCCTACTTTTGTATGGTGCATCCTTGGATGGTCGGTTTAATTATAGTTCAAGAATCTTCTTCATCTTATACTCCAACACCAAAACCAACACCTGCACCTGCCCCAACATATTCAATTCCTCGTGGAACTGATGTAACTGTTGCCAAAGGAAGTGGAGTACCCGGATGTGAAAATTCAAACTCTTGCTATACACCATATCGATTTACTACTACAGTTGGAAAAGAAGTAGATTGGTTTAATGCAGATTCTGCAGCACATACTGTCACAAGTGGGACACCCAACGGTGGACCTGATGGTATATTTGATTCTAGTTTGTTTATGGGTGGAGGCACATTCTCAGTTACATTTAGAGATGCAGGAACATACGATTATTTTTGTATGGTACATCCATGGATGGTGGGTCAAGTACTAGTAAAAGAAATTCCTACACAAACTCCTACACCCACACCAACTCCAATACCAACAACTCCAGGTACAATTTCAGTCTCAACTGATGATTATCAATATAGTCCAAATGATCTTGTAACCGTCAAAGTATCTACCTCAAAAAGTGCCAATGTTGCAGTTAGCGTAATTGGTCCTGGTGGAGATAGTATTGTTTCACGTTCAGTCTCTACTGATTCTCAAGGAAATGGTTCTTTACAATTCAAACTACCTGACTCGTCACAAAGTGGATCATACAGAGTTGATACAACTGCAACAATTTCCGGAAGTAAAGTTTCAGATTCTACGACATTTACCGTAAAATCCAATTCAGCAAGAATAGACATCATATCATTACAGCCAACTGATCAACAAGGAAATGCAGTATCTTCATTTACTAAAGGCAAACTAGGATTTGTCAAAGTTGTACTAAATTCTGATTCAAATACAAACTCACTTGTAACAATTAATCTATTTGATTTAGAGTTAACTAGTTTAGGAATAGGATCTTTCAAAACAACACTTGGTTCAGGACAATCTGAAATGACTTTATCATTTTTCATTCCAAATGATGCATCAACAGGAAGTGGAGATATTTATGCAAATGTATTTTCTGATTGGCCAAGTCAAGGAGGAGTCCCACTTACTGGTGAATCCTCAACTATGGTGAGAATTCAATGAAGTTAGTTTTGTTTTTAGCCGCAATACTTGTAGTGTCGGTCATTCCTGCTTCGTTTTCTGAAATTACAATTAACACAAACAAAGAACAGTTTGCAGGAGGAGATACTGTAGAGATTAACGGTAATGTGGAAAATGGGAATAGTGGTGACTTTGTTGCATTAGAAATTAAAAATCCTGATGGAGAGACAATACTGATTAGAACAGTTACTCTTGGTGATGGCGGTTCATTTTATCTCAAATTTAAAATTCCTGAATCAGGAAAAGCAGGAAGTTATGATATTGTAGCTAATTCAAAACAAGGTGGACAAACCATAACTGAAACAAAAACAATTACTCAAAATTCTGGACAAGCATCCTCTGGTGAAGAATCATCTGATAATGGTGGCGGATGTCTAATTGCAACTGCCACCTATGGCTCAGAGTTAGCTCCTCAAGTACAACAACTGCGAGAAATCAGAGATAATCAACTATTAGGTACCGAATCAGGCACAAATTTCATGAATTCATTCAATGATTTCTATTATTCCTTTAGTCCAGTAATTGCAGACTATGAAAGAGAAAATCCAGTATTCAAAGAGATGGTAAAACTATCCATTACTCCAATGATTAGTTCATTGTCATTAATGGAGTATGCAGATTCAGAAATTGAAGTTTTAGGAATTGGAATTTCATTGATTGTACTTAATATTGGAATGTATTTTGTATCTCCTGCCATGATAGTTTGGAGAATTAAAAAATGAAATCTGCAATAATTATTGTTATGACATCCTTTAGATTCTAAATTTCATCATTCTCTTTTGCTTCTTTCTTAAATTTTTCAAACTGTTCCTTTAAACTTGAAAGCATGTTTGTTGATTTTCTACTTCGCCCTTTTCTCCTACGGGATAACACACTCTCAAAGAACTCTATCTGTGTGCATGACTTCCAATAGTCCATTCCTGAATCATTAATTTTTTTTATGCATCTATTGCAATAGTATTTTTCTCCAGTATTGACACGTCCAATAAATTTTGTAGTTCCACACATACAACATACCTTTTCCTCGTCTATCACAACGTCATTACAATTTTTTAACATTAAACTAATTTCCAACAAATCAACTCCTGTCACATCTCTAGTCACTGTCACAAATTTACCCGTAAAGGAGGGGGCTATTGTTTTTAGAGGTTGTCAGTAATCTGTTTGGTAAATTCAGTAGTGCTACTAGTACCACCGATATCTTTTGTTTTCACACCAGATTTTACCAAATCAAATATTGTGGATTCTAATTTGGCTCCAACCTCAATACATTTGGAATCATTGTGTTTGTTTCCTAACCAATCAAGCATCATCTTGATGGATAGTAGAAAAGATGAAGGATTAGCTATGTTCTGTCCTGCAATATCAAAAGCAGCACCGTGAACTGGTTCAAACAATGCAAAGTTGTCTCCAATATTAGCCGCAGGAGCCATTCCCAAACCACCTACTACTTGTGAAGATTCGTCAGATAAAATATCACCAAACAAGTTAGTAGTCACCACAACATCAAATTGTTCCGGTTGTCGGATCAAATTCATCGCACATGCATCAACATACATTTCTTCAAATGCAATATCAGGATAATCTTTAGAAACATCAGCACATGCTTTTGCAAACATACCGTCAGTGACCCGCATGACATTGGATTTGTGAACACATGTTACTTTTCTCATAGAATCACGCTGTTTTGCAGTTTCAAAAGCATATTTTGCAATTCTCTTAGAAGCAGCTTCTGAAATTATTCTTAAAGCCACTGATGCATTTCCTAAACTGAACTCTTTGCCAGTGTAGAGATCTTCAGTGTTTTCTCGAACAATTACCATATCAATGTCATCACGTAATGCAGGCATGTGTGGATAAGATTTTGCAGGTCGGATATTGGCATAAAGATCAAGCATTCTTCTCAAAACAACAATAACATCAGCTGCACTTTCACCAACAGGGGCCTTCATGCAAGCATCAGATTGTTTTATTGCTGCAACTGTTTCATCTGGAAGCGCTTTTCCAGTTTCAGATAATGCCTTGTCACCGGCAGACAATTTTGTAATATCAAATTTCAAATCAAGACGATCATGAATAGTATTCAAAACAGAAAGTACAGATTCAGATAATTCAGGACCTATCCCATCACCAGTAATTAATGAAATTTTGTACATAGTATGATATCACATCAAGATAATTTTAGGATTATCGTACCTGTTTTTCATGTAGTAATTTTTTAAGCATTATATGATTAATTGCATCAATCACTGCCTTTACTGAAGTAGTTACAATATCTTCACCGACAGATTTTGCAGAGACCTTGTTTCCTAATGCATCCTCAACCTTTACTGTAACCTCACACAATGCACTAGAGCCACCAGATATTGATGCCAATCCATAATCCTTTATTCTGATTTCAGAAAGTTTTCCAGTGATTTTTTGAATTGCATTTAGTGCAGCATCAACAGGTCCAACTCCATAATCAGTACCGACATGATCCTCACCATCTACGTTTAATTTTACAAATGCATAAGGCATTGTCCCTATTCCAGTCGATACAGAGAATCCGGTTAATTGCACAATTTTTTTAAGATCTTTTTCTCCCAAGACTTCACTTGCAATAGAAAGTAATTCAACATCAGTGATCTGTTTACCTTGATCACCTAACACTTTGACTTTCTCCAAGATTTGGTGTGATTGTTCCTCAGTAGGAATTACTCCGTATTCAGATAACATTGCATTCATTCCATGCACACCGGCATGTTTTCCAACTTGGAGCCATCTTTTCCTTCCAACTAATTCCGGACTGATTGGTTCGTATGTAAGAGGATTACTCAATACACCGTGTGTATGAATTCCTGATTCATGACCAAATGCATTGGCACCAACAATTGCCTTGTTAGGCTGAACAATTATTCCAACAGTTTTAGAGATAAATCTTGAAGTATCGTAGATTAGTTCTGATTTGATGTTTGTCTCATATTTTTGTTCATATGGCAAACATTTCAAGGCCATAGAGAGTTCTTCTAATGAAGCATTACCAGCTCGTTCACCAATTCCATTAATTGTAACATGTGCACATGAAGCTCCTGCATGAATTCCTGCCAGGGAATTTGCAACAGCCAATCCAAAATCATTATGACAGTGAACGCTTACTGGAAGTTTTGTAGCTTCTACTGTATCCCTAGTAATTTCTGCCATATATTCAGGAGTAGAGTATCCCACAGTATCAGGAATATTGACACGGTCTGCACCTGCTTTGGCAACATCCCCAAATACTTTTTTCAAAAACTCTCTATCAGTTCTTGAAGCATCTTCGGCTGAGAATTCGACTTGCAATCCACGAGATTTCCCATATTCTACTGCTTCAATTGCTTTTTCAAGAGCCTGATCTCGGGTCATTTTGAGTTTATGTTCTAAATGAATGTCAGACGTTGCAATGAATGTGTGAATATAGTTCAATCCTGCATCTACTGCCGCATCAATATCTTTTTTGATAGTTCTTGTCAATCCAGCAATTTCGCAAGACAACCCTTCACTTGTGATCATTTTTACTGCTTTTAATTCACCATCAGAGATTACTGGAAAGCCAGCTTCAATTGCATCAACTCCAAGTTCATCGAGTTTTTTTGCAATAGCTAATTTTTGATTTGGGGATAAAGATACACCGATTGTTTGTTCTCCGTCTCTTAATGTAGTGTCAAATATTCTAACTTTCATGCTCCGCTCCTTTGCAAAGCAGCAACACCTGTTCGTGCAACATCAATAATGCCAAATGGTTTTGCCAATTCCTCAAATGCCTTAATTTGATCAGGAGTAGCTGTCAATTCAACCATGATAGAGTCTTTTTTCACATCATGGACTTTACCGCCATATGCATTTGCCAATTTGTTTACTTCCATGCTATCATTAGCATTACTGAGTTTTATCTTAAAAAGGCTCAGTTCACGAAAGACAGTTTTGTGCTCATCTAGATGCTCGACTTTAACAGTGTCAATCATTTTATCTAGTTGCTTTACAATTTGTTCAATCTGTTTTTCATCACCATATGTGGTGATAGTCATTTTGGAATAATCAGGGTTTTCAGTAATTCCAACTGAAATACTATCAATGTTGAAGTTTCGAGATCTGAAAAGATGAGTTACCTTAAACAAAATCCCAGGTTTATTTTCAACTAAAATAGAAAGAATAGCCCACATAATCAATCACTAAGAAGGCAAGATCATTTCCGCAAGTGAAGTTCCAGGAGCTACAAATGGCAACACATCTTCTTCAGGATCAATTGGAATGTCAATCACTGTTGCAACATCACTGCTTAATGCAGTTTTAATCGCTTTATCAAGCTCATCCATTGATTGAGCTCTGATTCCTTGAGCTCCATAAGACTCTGCGAGTTTAACATAATCAGGACAACTTTTTTGATCCACACCAATCATTCTTCTATTATAGAAAGTTCTCTGCCATTGAGCTACCATTCCCAATGAGGAATTGTTTAGTACAAATACAATTACAGGAATATCTTCCAACACAGCAGTTGCAAGAGAGTTTTCAGTCATGGCAAAACTTCCATCACCTGCAATGTCAACTACTGGCACATCAGGCCTTGCAACTTTTGCACCTATTGCTGCAGGAAATCCCCATCCCATTGTGCCCAATCCAGTGGAGCTAAAGAAAGTTCCAGGCTGAATTACATCATAAAACAATGAGGCCCACATTTGATGTTGGCCTACTTCAGTAGTTACGACAGATTCTTTTGGTAACAATTCACGGAGTTTACGTAAAATTTTAGCAGCACCCATTTCACCTGGATGAAGTTTCAAGTTTTCTTTCCAATAAGTTTTGGTTTCTTTAACATGTTTAATCCAAGGAGTTTCTTCAGATTTTTTAATAGCACGCTGTAAAAGCAATTTTACCATTACTCTGAGATTTACACGAACATCTCCAATTACAGCAATTTGTGCAGTCTGATTCTTGCCAATCTCTGCAGGATCCACATCCATGTGAATAATTTTCAATCGTTTCTCAAATGCTTCAAAAGTACCAACAGACCTATCAGAGAATCTTGTACCAATTGCCAACACGCAATCAGCTTCGGACATCATTTTATTTGCCTCTGCATGACCATGCATTCCAATTGGACCTAATGATAAAGGATGATTTTCAGGAAATGCTCCCTTTCCTTTGAAAGTAGTTACAACAGGAAGCATCAAAGTTTCTGCAATAGATTGTAATTCAGCAAAGGCTGAGGAAATAATAGTTCCACCGCCAGCTAGTATGATTGGTTTCTCTGCATGAAGTAACATGTCGATTGCTTTTTCAACATTTACAATATCAGGATCTGCCCATGGATGGTATCCTTGAATTTTGAATTCATCTGGAAAATTCATAGGTTCTTCATTTGTCTGGACATCTTTTGGAATGTCAATTAACACAGGTCCTGGTCTGCCAGATTCGGCAATAAAGAATCCTTTTTTTACAACTTCTGGAATTTCGCCAGCTGATCTTGGTTGAAACGCATATTTTACAACAGGATTTGCCATTCCGATAATGTCACTTTCTTGAAAGGCATCTTTTCCTATCATTCCAACAGGAACTTGTCCGGTAACTGCAATCATTGGAGCAGAGTCAGCTTGTGCAGTTGCAATTCCAGTTAGAATATTTGTAGCACCAGGTCCAGATGTTGCAAAGCAAACACCAGGCTTTCTACTGACTCTTCCAAATCCATCAGCCATGTGTGCTGCAGACTGTTCATGTCTTGTTAAGATATGTCTAATATTACAACGAGCAAATTCGTCATACATTGGAAGATTTGCACCTCCAGGTAAGCCAAATACTTGTTTGACGCCTTCTTTTTCCATAGCCATCATCAAGGCTTTTGCGCCGGTCATACTTTCCATTTTATTCATCAAATTAACTTCCATAATTTTAATCTAGTAAATTTTAGGCACACATTATAGTTGAACAATAGCAAGCACAGAGTTGTCAAATATTCCTGTTAATGTAGTGTCCATCGAAATCAGAAAAAATAATCAACTGATAATTAATAAAGATTCTCTAAACAATAATCGAGTTTTTGCATATAATAGTACAGAAGACTTAAACTCAGAATTTTCTTATTCGAAATAGATTATTTTGACAGATAATGAAGAGATCATCAATGTGATTGAAACATTATTTCAAGCTGGAATCACAAAAGAACTATCATCACTAAGAGACATCCACCTAAATGATCCTAGATTTTCCAGCTTTAGTGATTTACCTCCATATGACCTAAAAGATTATCAAAATACAATTGAGCTTGAAGAATTAAAATTTGTCAGCATCTCAGATTATTCCTATGAAATAAAAAATCCAAAAATCAGCATATTTGGAAATACAGCAGTAGTGGCACTAGAATTAATTCAAAAAGGAATGTTAGTGGATACTAAAGCATACACTGGAGAACATATGGAAATTAGCGGACGTGCAACATTTGTACTTGTCAAGCAACCAACTTGGAAAATTGCGCACATTCATTTGTCAAAAATATAGACAGGTAATTATTTCTGGTTTTGATTTGGTTTGTTTTGATTAGGGTTGTTTGATTTCTTTTGATTAGGGTTGTTTGATTTGTTTGATTTCTTTTGATTAGGGTTGTTTGATTTCTTTTGATTAGGGTTGTTTGGTTTGTTTTGATTAGGGTTGTTTGGTTTGTTTTGATTAGGGTTGTTTGGTTTGTTTTGATTAGGGTTGTTTGGTTTGTTTTGATTAGGGTTGTTTGATTTCTTTTGATTAGGGTTGTTTGATTTCTTTTGATTAGGGTTGTTTTGCTTGTTTTGATTAGGGTTGTTTGGTTTGTTTGATTTCTTTCTTGGTTCTTCACTAACTAATTTTTTGTATAGTTTGAAGGCTTGATCAACATTCTGATTATTGTGAACGATTGCTCTAACGGCTCTAATCATTGAAACTGGGTGTTCTGATTGCCAGATGTTTCTACCCATATCTACACCTACTGCGCCACCTTTGATTGCATTATAGGTTAATTGTAAGGCATCACGTTCAGGAATTTTCTTTCCACCTGCAACAATTATTGGAACAGGGCAGGACTGTACAACTTTTTCAAAGTTATCACAATAGTAAGTTTTGACAATGTGGGCTCCTTGTTCAGCAGCTACTCTACATGCCAACGACAAATATCTAGCATCTTTACCAAGTTCTTTTCCAACTGCAGTTACTGCCAATACAGGTATTCCATATTTTTCAGCCTCACTGACTAGTTTTCCAAGATTTACAATTGTTTGATATTCATATTTTGAACCAACAAAGATAGACATTGCAAGAGCACTTGCATTTAGTCTAATTGCATCTTCAATAGATACAGTAATGTCTTCTTGTGATAAATCCTCTCCAATAATACTTGAACCTCCAGATACTCTCAATACCATTGGAGTGCCAGTAGTTGCAGGTACAGATGCTCTTTGAACACCTCTAGTAACCATAAGAGAATCACAGTGCTTCAAGAGGGGGGCAATGACTTTTTTTGGATCCTCTAATTTTTCAGTAGGACCTAGGAAATATCCATGATCTACAGCTAACATTAATGCACGATTATTTTGCGGTTTGATAATACTAGAAAGTCTATTTTTTAATCCCCAATCCATATTTCTTCGATTTTGAAGCAAGAAAAATCCCTTCTTAAGCGTTTCTTATTTTGTAATAATTATTTTCATAGCATTTTCACCAGTACGAGCATGATCAAATGCTTTTTGAGAATCAGAAATTGGATATGTGTGAGTGATTAATTGTTTGACATCAATCTGAGAAGATTCGATTAGATTTAGTGCTTCTTTGGTATCAAAGTCAGATGCAGCATAACTAGTTACAAGCGTGATTTCTTTTGAATAAACTTTGTTCATATCTAAATCCAGTTTTGCACCTTTTGATGGAACACCAAACATCATTACAGTCCCGCCCTTTCGTACCAGATCTATGGCATCGTCTAATGCTTTGAGGCTACTTGTAGCAACTATTGCCACATCTACACCTCGACCATCAGTATGGTCATGAATCTTTTGTTTTCTGTTTTCATCCATAGAATTCATAGATTCAGTAATTTTGAATTTTTTTGCAAAATCTAATCTGAAATCATTTACATCAAAACAGAAAATTTTTGAGAATTTTTTAGCATGAGCAAGCATTACGTGCATCATTCCTGTTGGACCTACACCAAAAATTGCAGCAGAGTCACCTTCTTGATAAGAAAATTTAGACCACGCTCTAACACAGCATGCCAAAGGTTCAATCATTGCAGCTTCTTCAAAACTTATAGAGTCAGAAATTTTTAAGACGCCACCATGTGAAACGTTCCAAGCTGGAACTACATACTCTTCAGATAAACCACATGGAGAAAGATTAGTTTCATAGTATTTCTGACACATTGTTTCATATCCATGATTACAAAAATGGCAGTCATAACATGGAACGTGATGATGTGTGAATACCCTGTCACCTTTTTTGAAATCAGTTACATCAGAACTCGTATCTACCACAATGCCAGCAGGTTCATGTCCTAAACGCATGGAAGGTTGCCCATATTGCCCAAAAACTTTTTCCAGATCAGAGCCACAAATTCCACAAGCTTGCATCTGAACTAAAATTTCACCAGACTGCAACTGAGGTTTTTCTGTTTCATCAACGGAAATTTTAGAAGGTTCTTTAACAGAAGCAGTTTTCATGGTTGAACATTAAAAATTTGATTATAAGTAGATTAAACGCCTAGAATTTTCTTCAACATTACTCTGTAATCAACTTCAGTTTTTTCGCTTCCAGTTGCAGGTAATGCAAAGACCAAAGTTGATTTTTCAGCTCGAAGTGCAGTTAATTCATCGTTAATAGATTCTGTAATATCATCACTGACCAAAACTAGACCGACATCAGAATCATCAGTCAATGTCTTGATTTCTTCTAATGCCTTTTGTGGATTTTCGGAAATTTTTCCTGGAATTCCAGCTAATTGGAAACTAGTTACAAAAGATTTGCTTCCAACAGTAAAGATTTTCACAGTTGAGAATTTTGTCCGTTCTAATTTAACCCTTTTTGGGGATAATAGATCAGGAAAGATTGATTTAGTTTAAAAAATCAGTGAATTCATGGCAGAAATTGACACTCAAAAAGACGTCTATTTGTTCCTGCACGGAAGAATGGATCTTAAAGAAAAAGCCACAAATGCATTGACTGCAAAAGGATTTGCAGCAGACAAAGTCATCATGGCCTTGCCAACTAAAGTTGGAAAAGCAGGAGACTATATGGCAATGTTATGGATGCCTCCAAATCCAGACCACGTCAAGATTCAACAAATTACTAAAGTTGAAGAAGTAAAACCAGAAGGAATGATCGGTCTTTGGAAAGGAGCTTCAAAAGAAGATATAGATTCTATACCATTAGAATAGATTAGCTGAATCCAGCTCCAAACTCATTACCTTTTTCTAAAACATCACTTGAATCAGAATTTTTTAATTTTCTATAAAGCAATGTCTCGTAAACCATCTTCAAGGAATCTTCATCATCTAGACCACAGTCTTCTTTGATCTGATTTTTGTATTTTTCTAGTTTAGAAGCATCTTGCTCATCAGGAGAGATATCGTCATGAACCATAAGATTTGCAATTTTTTCTATTTCAGAATTTTGTTGTTCGTCATTCATGATTCTATAATGATTTTCTAGTTATTAATAAGTTCGAATAATTGATTATTTTAGATCATCAATCAGACCAAAAAGAAAATCAGAGAATTCATCATCAGAAAAAACAATCTCCTCTACCTGATTTTTAGCCCTAGCAAGATGTGCAGATTCCAAATGATAGCAAGTAGTTTTTCCATTTAGTTTACCAAAGTAAAATCCAGGACAGGAACAATAGTTGCAATCAGGATCAATCCAATGTTCCTGACCTTTTCCAACAACAGTCCAAATTTTTCTTTGACTTGGTTCAAAAACATGTAGCTTTACTCGTTTTTCAGAAACAATGGATTCAATTCTTTCCAGGTCTTTGTACACAAGAATTTAATCAGATATCTACAGTATAACTTTGATGTTGCAAACTAGAATCATCCCATCAAAACCGGTACTGGTTTTGGAAGGTGAAAAAAAGAATCTAGTTGTCACAGATATTCATATTGGGTTTGAAAACAATATGGCATCAAACCAAATCTTCATAGGCAAAAACTCAAGCATAAACGAATCAATTCAAGAACTATCTGAAATCATTGATGCAGAAAAACCAGACTCGGTAATCCTATTAGGAGATATAAAATCAAGCATAAAGAATATTTCAAGAAACGAATGGGACGAAGTGCCATTGTTTTTTAAAAAGATACGAGAAAAATGCGATGTAATTCTAATTCCAGGCAATCATGATGCAAATATTCAGAAGTTAGTGCCAGATGACATTTCAATGATAAGCTCTACAGGGATGGTAGAAGAAAACATTTTGTTAACACATGGACACACAATGCCATCAGAAAACTTTTCTCATGTTGATAAAATAATCATGGGACATGTTCATCCAGTTTTTTTTCAGGAAGACTCGGTGATGAATGGTCAAAGAGTATGGGTCTCAATTAAAACAGAAAAAGAAAATATTTTTCCAAACAAAACAGGAGAGATTGAAATTACGATAATTCCATCATTTAACAAATATTTTTACGCGACACATAGAAGACAATACAAAAAATCCATTTCACCAATAATAAATAAAATTAAAGAAATATCAAAAGCAAAAATAATCACATTGGATGGGACAATAATTGGAAACGAATCAAACATTAACCAAGTAATCTGATCAAATCAGTTTAGTTGCAAACAGCCCTTTGAAGGTACAATTAGGACATCTTTGTGATTTTGCCCAGTACCAAATTTCTCAATTTTGCTTAGAACTTTATCGAGTTCATCATCAGAGAATTTTTTGCCACATTCTTTTTTTAGAATACTTTCGTTTATGTTTTTAAAATTAAATGGGATTAAATGGTACAAAAAATGATTTTAATAATCGTAATATCATAACTTCATATTTCCTTGCAGTTTAATAAATTGGCAATTTAATAAATTGGCAATTTAATAAATTGGCAATTTAATAAATTGAAACTCTATCTTTTAATGCAACAGTACCGTTAATCCTTTGTTGTCAAAGAACGGACGTCCGACAAAACAAGAACAGGTTCGGTTAGACGAATCTTTTCGGGACTGTTTTGTAAAGGGATATGATCCGCTCTATGCTGCAACTGTTGTTGGAACAAACAAGAGGACAGCCTACAAATACTATGAAAAACTTTCAGATGAAATCATATCTGTCCAAAAAACAGATTACTTCAAGAGTGTCAAGGAGAACCTTGAGCAATTGATACAGTGTTATGACCACTTGCTTGGAGAACTCCACTCTGTACTTGACGGTATCAATGAAAAATTAACTGACGGGAAGCACACTGAGCTTAACAGGTCCAAGATTGCCGTGATCAAGGAGATCAAAGAGATTCTAAACGAAAAAGCAGATCTGAAGATGAACCTTCCACATCACCTTAATCTTGAGGATATGGTTGAAGAGAGGATCAAAAGATATGTTGAATCTCATTAACTCGATGGATAATGCTCAGAAGAAGGTATCAAAAACCCTTGATTTTTTTGTCAATCACATTTTTGAGATGCACTATCCACAGAAACTTACAAAATTTCGCGGAAAAAAGATTATTCCACTTTATGACTGGGATAATTTGTATCCAAAGGGGGTTGACAAGTTATTTGACTTTCTGCCTGCAGAAAAGACAGACATGCTTCCAAAATTTTTCTGCCTTAGCATGCGTGATGAGGCGAAACTCAAAGACTGGTATCGTGACTATTTTGCATATGTTGCCAGAATTGAAATTGGAAAAGCCAACAGTGAAGGTGGTTCACATCAATGACCTTCTAAGCGTGTTTAATGGAAGAATCAGTGCCCAAATGACTGCTGAGAAGGTAAATTCTGTTGCAGAAAAACTATTGCAATTAAAGTAATGTATGTTGGAATTCCTACTAGTGTAATTGTACTAGGTAGAAAGTTTGCTGTTACATAATCAGCAATACGCTTAAGTTCAAAATTAAAAAGGAAAATTCATGGGATGGTTTGGGAGATTTTGGAAAAACAATGATGATACTAAGGGAAAGACAATAAAGTTCTCTCCTGGAGATGTTGACAAATATACTAATGGTTACACATGTCCTAACTGTGGTGTCTTTTTCAACAGGGCATATGATTACAATTTACATTCGTGTGACAAACAAAAGGGATCTTAGATTCTAAACTCTATTGAAATTCATGTCAAAACAAAAAATGTACAAGTTGGCGCCAAAATTGTTCCATCCATGAAAAACAGAGTAGAGGGAATTGAATTAGGGTGTAATTCTATTCAGAATTTTCTTCAGAATTTTTTTCTTTTTTGAACTCTTGGCGTCTTTTCTGGCTATTTCCGCCACCAATGTTATGTCCACGAGGTAATTTCTTAGTCATATCAATTATTTCCCTATCGTTCATGTATACCTTTGTAGTTTCAATTCTAACAAAAATCAGTAATTCTGTTTCTTTTCCCCTATTTCATTGAGGGAAAAGGAAAATCAATTTGAGAACAGACAATACGCTTAAGTTCATAGAAGATTTAGAATGTTATGGGATTTTTAGACAAATTCAAAAAAGACAAAGAGAAATCAACTGATTCTGAAAACATAGCATCTGAACAAGAAGAGATGAGAGAAGAACAACATGAGCTTGATCTTAAAGAAAACTATGAAAGTGATGAAGACTTTGAAGAATCCAAAGACTAAATTCTAATCTCTTTTTCGTAGCTGAGTAGTTAGTTCAGTCCTTCTTTACAGATATGCAAACTCACACCACTACGATACATTGCTATGCACTATCTGTCTAATAGACTCTCTTTATCTGAGATTGATTCTAACCTACTCAAAAGATAACAAAATAACCCATACTTTTAGGCTCAAAAATCCCTAGATTACTTCTTATGATTTGTAATATGCTAGGATGCAACAGCGAAGCTTATGCACAGGTGATGCACTATTATTTTGAAGAGGGGATTAGAAGACCATTTGCAAAGTGTATCATGAGATTTTGTGTTATTCACGCAAAGATGCTTTCAGAGGATGATGTTACTACAAGGGTTCAGGTTTTACAATGAGAAAGATAGAGATTGGAATAAAGGACAAGGACTATCTTGATTTTCTCTCTATCTGTATTGATGAGGAATTGTCAGTTGAGGAGAAACTCAAAAGCATAATCCGATACCACATAATCACGTACAGGAATAGAGCAAAGCTTGGAAACTCCAAGTTATTTTGATAATACTTAAGTTGACAATTTTTAGATTATTTTCATGAATCTAAAATTACTTCGTAACTTGGGAATAGCAACAGCAGTTGTAATTGCGACGATCTTTGCTGTTGGGTTTCTTGATGAGATTAGTGGTATTCCATAGATTCTAAACTCTAATGGTGCCTAAATTTGTATTTTGAAAAATAATTCTTGTAATCATTAAAAGATAATACACAAATTAAGACATTTTAAAAATTAATCATAATTATCATATGGCTCAATAGGATCTTTTGTAGTCTTATTGGTCCTTAACCACTCTAATGTTTTTACAAAAGAGTCAGCCAATTCCATAGTAGTTAGAACAGGAATTCCTAATTCAAGGGATTTACGTCGTATTTGATATTCATCGTCAAGCATTCCAACATATTTTTCCAATGTAGATGTACTAGGAATGTTTATGATAAAATCAATTTTTCTCTCATAAAGCAAATCAGAAATATTTGGTTTTCTTTCAGGTTCTGAAATTTTATGTACAATCTCAACTTGACCAATTTTTTCCTCAAAGAACTCTGCAGTGTGCTCAGTTGCTAAAATTTTGAAACCCAATTGTTTGAGTTTTGCAATAGTAGGAAGTAATTTTTCTTTATTTTGAGCTCCTCCAACAGTTACTAGTGCAGAGCCTTTGTCAGGCAAATTATACCCAACTGAAGTCAATCCTTTAGACAATGCATCATAGAAGCTATTTCCAAAACATGCAGCCTCGCCAGTAGATTGCATTTCAACACCTAATGCAATATCTGCGCCTTCTAATTGCATAAATGAAAACTGGGGAACTTTAATCCCGTAATTAGTGATTTTTTGCCATTTATTTTCAGGAATGTTAGGTAGAGGTTTGTTCAAAATTGCCTTTGCAGCAAGAGATATGAGGTTTGTTTTTACTAATTTAGAAACAAATGGCATAGAACGTGAAGCTCGTATGTTTAGTTCTATTACATACACATGATCATTGTGAACCAAAAATTGCAGATTAAATGGTCCTTTGATGTTAAATGTCAAAGCAATCTTTTTTGTGTATTCATTTATTGTTTCGATAATTTTGTTACTCAAACGCCATGGCGGAATTACCATCATTGCATCTCCAGAATGGACACCTGCACTATCAATATGTTCAACAATTGCTCCAATCACAACTTCTTTTCCGTTACTAATTCCATCTACATCTACTTCAAGCGAGTTTAACATGAATTTTGAAATTACAACAGGATGATCAGGGGATACATCTGTTGCTTCTTTGACATATGTTTTTAGTTCTTCTTGAGACCAAACAACTTTCATTGCAGCTCCAGATAAAACATAAGATGGCCTAACAATTACCGGAAATTCAACTTCTTGTGCAAATGATTTTGCCTCATTAAGATTGGTAAAAGCTTGCCATCGTGGTTGCTGAATGTGTAATTTGTCTAGTTCTGCACTGAATTTTGAACGATCTTCTGCTCTATCAACATCATGTGCACTAGTACCTAGAATATTCACGCCGTGTTGAGCAAGGCCAAGAGTCAAGTTATTTGCAGTTTGCCCACCAACACATGTGATTATACCTTTAGGATTTTCAAAGTCTACAATATCCAAAATTCTTTCTTCGGTGAGTTCTTCAAAATATAATCTCGTACAAATATCATAATCAGTCGAAACTGTTTCAGGATTGCAATTAACTACTGAAACATTTTTCTCTCCATTTTCTTGAAGACCCCATACCATGTTTACAGTGCCCCAATCAAATTCAACACTACTGCCTATTCTGTACGGACCCGCTCCAAGCACTATAGTGCCTTTTTCATCTGAAGGGATGACTATATCATTAGAATGCCCGCCATATGTCAGATACAGGTAGTTAGTCACTGCAGGCCATTCAGCAGCTAGCGTGTCAATCTGTTTAACAGAAGGAATTACGCCTAATTTCTTTCTCAAATCACGGATTTGATCAGGAGTCTTGTCTTTAGCACGAGCAATTTGCTTGTCAGAAAAGCCAGTTTTTTTAGCCTCCCAAAAAAGAGATTCATCAAGCTCTGATTTTTTGAGTTTTTCTTCAACATCAACAATATGTTTTATTTTTTCTATAAACCAAGGATCAACAGTAGATAGTTTGTAAATTCGTTCAACAGAAATCCCCATCTTTAATGCAATTGCAACATGGTAGAGAACTTGATCATCGTGATGAGATAATTTGTATTCAATATCTTCTTCAGTATATTTTTGTCCGTTAGTACGATTCAAAACTAATCCATCATTTCCAATATCCAACATTCGTATTGCTTTTTGAAATGATTCCTCAAATGTTCTTCCAACGGCCATGACTTCTCCAACAGATTTCATTGTAGGTCCAAGTCGTCTATTTACTAATTCAAATTTGTCAAAATCCCATCTAGGATGTTTACATACAATGTAATCAAGAGAAGGTTCAAAACAAGCAGTAGTATTTTTTGTGATTCTATTAACTAGTTCTGATAAATTATAACCCAATCCAATTTTTGCAGACATGTAGGCCAAAGGATATCCTGTTGCTTTACTTGCCAATGCAGATGAACGTGATAGTCTAGGATTGATTTCAATTGCAACATATCTATCAGAATCAGGATCAAGAGCATATTGAATATTACATTCGCCTACAATTCCAACATGTTTTGTAGCACGCAATGCTGCAGAACGTAGCATATGATATTCATGATTGTCTATTGTTTGTGATGGAGCAACTACAATGTTGTCACCAGTGTGTGCTTTCATGGAAAGTACATTTTCCATGTTACAGACAATTACGTTATTTCCATCATAATCTTGCATCACCTCATATTCAATTTGTTTCCAATGACCAATGTATTCTTCAACTAGAACTTGTTTGACCAGACTAGCTTTGAGACCACGCTCTACAATTTCGTGCAATTCAATCTCATTATACGCAACGCCACCACCTCTGCCACCCAGAGTGTATGCAACTCTGATAATTACAGGATAGGATAGTTCTTCAGCAGCCCTTTTGGCATCTTCAAAATTATTAACAGTCTTGCTTTTCAGCACAGGAACGCCTGCTTCACCCATAGAATCTTTGAAAAGTTGTCTATCTTCGGTTCTCTGAATGCCTTTAATCTGAGTCCCAAGTACATTTACCCCGTATTTTTTGAGAATTCCAGCCTCATCAAGACTAACACCACAATTCAGAGCAGTTTGTCCTCCATATGCCAACATAATTCCATCAGGTCTTTCTTTTTCGATAATAGATTCAACATATTCGGCGTTTACAGGAAGTAAATACACTTGGTCTGCAAATCTAGTATCAGTTTGAATAGTTGCAATGTTGGGGTTGATTAGAACACTGTTTATTCCATCTTCATGAATTGCTTTAAGACATTGACTTCCAGAATAATCAAATTCACCAGCCTCACCAATTTTGATAGCTCCACTTCCAAGTACCAAAATTTTCTTTAATGATTCATTTTTAGGCATCTCTTATTTCTCCATGAGTTGTTTTAATTCTTCAAAAACAAACTTGCAATCAAAAGGACCAGGTGCAGCTTCAGGATGAAATTGTACTGCAATGCAATTTTGTTTTTTGTGTTTAATTCCCTCTACGGTTTTATCATCAGCGTTTGTAAACCACAATTTAAAATCAGATTTTTCAATAGATTCTGGAGTAATACCGTATCCATGATTTTGACTTGTTACATATACTTGATTATTTTCAAGATTGATACAGGATTTGTTTTGTCCTCGATGCCCGTATTTTAGTTTGTAAGTTTCAGTGTTTCCTGCAATGCCAATTATTTGAGCACCCAAGCAAATACCTAGTGTAGGCACATTGTTTTCGATTAATTTTTTAGCAGTATCAATTGTGTCAGGACATTTTTGTGGATCACCAGGACCGCTACTTAGAACAACACCATCAGGGTTATACGACATAATTTTCTCATATGGAGTATTCCATGGAACCAGTATTGCTTTATAGCCAAGTTCTAAAACATTTCTTAAAATTGCATTTTTTGCACCAGTATCAACTACAACAACAGATTTTTCGTTATTGCCAAAGATTTGTTCTTCTTTTGTAGATACAGCATCCATGAATTGTTCGGAATTGTAATGTTTTGCAGAAACAAGTTGTTTTTTTATAGATTCAACATCAATTTCAGTATCAGACACAACAAGTGCTGCCATCATGACACCGCTAGTTCGAAGTTTTTTTGTCAATTCACGAGTATCAATGCCTGAAATTCCAGGCACTTTTTCATTATTCATCCATTCATCCAAAGTCATAGAAAGATTCCAATGACTAGCAGTTAGTGATAGTTCATGAACAACTAATCCACGAATTTGTATTTTATCAGATTCAAAGAATTTTGGTATTCCATTATCGTCTTTGACAGATGGATCTGGAACCCCATAGTTTCCAACCAAAGGATAAGTCAAGGTGAGAATTTGACCATTGTATGATGGATCAGTTAGAGCCTCAGTATACCCAACCATCCCAGTATTGAAGACAATCTCCCCAAAAACAGTCGTAGAATAACCAAACCCTTGGCCATCAAGAACAGTACCATCGTCAAAAATCAGCTTCCCAAACTTGTTTGCGTGGTTTGATTTCTTTGTAGTAATTGTGACCCTCGTAAAGTCCGAGTCATTGTGAATTTAAGTTTTATGCGTTATGAAAATTCAAAGAATTGATCGCAAAAAATAAAATTCGATCAGAGGGCTTGGAATTCTTCGCTCCATTTGTGATAAGCGCGAATCATTTCAGTTGAAACACTAGGTTTTCTTCTCTCCATAATATTTTTGAAATCAGCTGTGGTAAGTTCTCTGGGTTGAATTGGTTCCTCACCTTCAACTGGTTCATGATAATCAGGAGCATTAAAAATTTCATGAACTGTTTTTATTTGCGCAGCTTGGCAAATGTCTTTAATGTCACTTGCACTGTATCCATCAAACAGTTTTGCCAATTCAGCATTATTTACTCGGTAATTTTTGTTCAGTTTAGCAGTGTATTGTTCAAAGAGATTTTCTCTTGCCGCTTGTGTAGGTAATGAAACATAAATTCTCTTTTGGAATCGTCTAAGAAATGGCCAATCAAGACTCCAAGGTTTGTTTGTTGCACCAATTACATACAGCATCAAATCTTTTCCTTTTCCATTAACACCATCCATTTCAGTTAAGAATTGATTTTTAGTTCTGACTTCTCCGCCTACCTCACTGTTTCTAGAACCCAATAAAGAATCCACTTCATCTACAAATAAGATAACAGGTTTACCTTCTTTCTCAGCATATTGTCTTGCCATAGCAAATAACTTTGAAACATTCTTTTCTGCTTCACCTAGCCATTTACTCATCATTGATGATGCATCAACATTAATGAAATAACCATCCATCTCGTTTGCAGTTGCTGCTGCGAGCATAGTTTTTCCTGTTCCTGGTGGACCATACAACAACATTCCTTTTGGCCATCCAAGTGGGAAAAGATCAGGTCGTTTAGTTGGATATACTATTGATTCACGTAATGCGCTTTTTGCATCATCTAAACCAATTACCTGGTCCCAAGTAACGTCAGGTTTTTCTTTCATGATTAATTCTTCAAAATCATTTTCGTTTTCTTGTCTTTGAACAGATTTCTTTTGTTCTTCCTCTGAAGCCTTAGGGTCTACTGCAGGTTCAACACCATGAGCCTGTTGTAATGCGGTAATTCTACCATGATAGGAGTTACATCTTTCTTTGTAGATTTGGTTTAATTTACTGGTAGGATATAGTTGCAATAATTTTACGAGAGCATCAATTGCATGTTGATAATGTGTGATGGCCATTCCGCGTGCACCTTGTGAATCAAATTTTATGGCTTCAGAAGCATATTTGCTTGCTGTGTTTTCTAATTCTTGGGGGGCTAAACTCATTCTAATTACCTACGCAGTATCTCTTTGAGAATTTTGTTGGTATCCTACGGTGTGAATCTCTGTGACAAAATTGGTTAAATTAATTGCACTTGTTTCATATTCGTCATAATCAGGTCCATGGTCATATCTTTTTTTAAAATCAGATTTTTCTGAGATATGAGAATGCATGTCTTTGACCTTGTTTATAGAATCTTCAGCTGAGAGAATAAGTTCAGATACTTCATCATCTAAATCATTTAGAGAATTTGCAGTTTCAGTGATTATAGATGTAAAATACTTTAAAATGGAACGCATCTCTTTTTTATCTTCATATTTACACATCATAAAATCAGCAATTCCTACGATTTTATCTAAATCCTGTAATTCATCTAAAGAAAGTTTATCAATTTTTAAATCATCAGATTTTGCCTCAGATAATTTTTTGTCGATTTTAGAAGAAATGGATCTTATGCGTTCAATATCCTTTGAAAAATCTCGTTTTGTGGTTAACATGTCAAGTATTGCATAATTTGAAAAAATCAAGATTAGGATACTGCTTACTTAATTTAGAGCCGACCATCAATTTTACTTCATTAAGCAAAGAAGTGGATTCAGTGTTTGACTGACTAAAATCAAACTTTGCCAGAGTAAGAGCCGCTGAATCAAGCACAATACTTCCCAAATGAACTGAAATTTCAGACAATTTTCTACTACAATTTGGAATAATTCCATATAATTGAGCACTGACTGTCCTGATCATAGGAATTGATGAAGGCAAAACTACAGGAATGCTTCCAACGTTAGAGATTCTTTTCATACTCTTTCTTACTTGTAGTAAGATTTCAAGAGAATACATTACAAGATATTCAAGATTTAATGCATCAGCATGATTTCTGTCTGACTCGTCAAAATCATGAACTAAATCATTATTTTGTTCTTTTAATTCAGACTGTCGGAAATTAAGAACATCAATGATTTCATCCAACAGATTCATAGAATATTCCAATCTCGGAACTAGGGTTACAGAATGAGAGATATTTTCAATCTCTAATGGGTCAATACTGCATTTTACCAACATAGCAAATAGCACTTTTAGATTTTGTATTTTAGGACAGTGTATCAAATTATTTAGTAACCACAGTTACACCAATCTGCAGATACAATTTTGATTTTTTTTGAGTATTTGTGTAAAGGAATTTAGCTCTCAATTTTACCTAATAACAAATCAAACAGAATCATGGTAAATGAGCACGTTTTAACAGTTAGTTTAGAAGAATTTGGATTAAGCAAATATGAAGCACAAGCATATGTAACCCTAATAGCCAAAGGAACCATTTCTGCAAGTGAATTAGCGTACTATTCAGAGATTCCCAGAACAAAAACATACCCAACATTGCTAAAACTAGAAAACAAAAAACTAGTCATCATTTCAAAAAGCAAGCCAATTATGTGCACTGCAATTGCCCCAGAGGATGCTTTTGACGGGATAATTCATGAACAAATCAACAAAGTAAATGCAATGAATTCACTAATTTCAGATTTGAAAAAAGCAAGTGAAGAAAGCAGAAAATCAAGAGGGTCAGAGGAAAGAAGGTATTTCCATATGAGTGCCAACAATGTTTTGTCTCAGATTAAAACGATGATCGAAGGTTCAAAATCATCAATCAAAATCATGACAGATCAATGGGGTTTTGGATTACTAGCTGAATGCAAAGAGCAATTGTTATCAGTATTGAGGAGAAATTTAGATGTCAAAGTTCTTGTTTCACCATCACAAATTTGTTCTGAATCATATAGAACCATTCCAGATGGAGTGGAAATTAGGGCATCAGACATTACACAAAACTGTTTCATTTTTGATGAAACAGAGTTACTAATGATTGACAATGATAATGGAAAAGGAGCTATTTTTTCATCTACAGAAATTTTAGGAATAAATCAAGAGAAGATATTTTCAGACATTTGGAAAAATGCAATTAAAACCAAAGCCCTTGCAGACATGACAAAAACAGAAGCACAAGAGATTTACAAAATTATCAAGACAGTTAATGAATCAGGATTAACACATATTCTAAACTCTACAATGATATCTAAAAAAACAGATGTAGACATGTTAAAACTATTAGAGAAGAATGGGATTTCTTTAAAATCAAAAACGCTGGATGACATAATTGAGATCATAGATGCAGTAATGGAAATTACATGTTCAGGCCATGTTAATTTCGAGGCAAATACCAAAAACATAACTCTAGAATCAAAATTAAACAGCGGACACTCATTGCCATGGGTATCAATTTTGGACGGATGTCTACAAAAACAAGGATACAAGACAAGAACAGTATATCAAAACAATTCAAACAAGGGCGAAAAAGTACTTATCAAAATAAGTAAAAATTAACTCTCAAAAACAGATTCTTTATTCAGAAGAACAATCAGATCTTTTCTGTGATTCTTTATACGCAATATATGAAATAAAGTCTGAAGTACTTTGAAAAGGAGTATTCCCTCTAAGATTTTTCTCAATGTGCGCAGAGACTTTTTTTGCTAATTTTTCACTATCAGTCATTTCTGTATTCCTTTTGAAGTAATTCAAGAGTTTTAGGATCCAATTTTTCAAAACATCGGGTCAATTCTTCTTCGTCTAGTTCCTCGTCATGAAATAACATATTCTAATTAGATTTTTGCCACTCATTACATTGGTAGATAAGAAACATGTACCAAATGCTCAAAATATGATAGTTTTAGAAAATAGATTCAGGTTTAGATAAAACAAAGGACAAACTACGCTCAAAAATTTGCCGTTCACCACCAATAAATAATTCCGATTTAAAGACGAGTCATGCAGATGATTTCAATAAATTATATTTTAGAATGCATCAATGATGAAAAAAACTATTTTGGAGATATTTGGACAAACTGTTTGCACAACAAAAAACGATTCAACAGGAGTAAATTAAAAGAAATATTAAAAAAAATGGAAGAACTAGGGCACATCAAAAAACACGGTTACAAAAATGATGCATATTATGTCAAACATTATCACTATTCACTTGAAGAACATGTAGGTTTTATCAACAATCTAATTTTCACATACGAATCTAGAATTACATCTTCAATGAAAAATTTGGAAAGCAAAAAAATATTTTCAGACATATCCAAAGATCTTACTGCTCGTAAATTCAATAAAAATGCAAAAACAAATTATGAATCATTGCTGACAAGTATGACTAGCATGTTTGAATTGGCATCATCAATCCTATGGACAATAGAGAACACAGAGGATGATGAATTAAAAAAAGAACTAAAAAACTGTTTCAAACAAATCAATGAATTCATGGATGAAACAAATCAGAGATTACTTGAAGGTAGAAAAACAAATGAGAGAATATTGTTGCAAAAAGATTTTAACAGTAAAATTCCAAAATCAGGTCATCTCAAAATTTAAAAAAATGCTTAGTGTTACTAGAGACATTTACTAGATCCTCATCATAAAATGCCTCTAGCAACATAAACTGATAAATTATTTCACATATACAGTAATCACACAGTCAAACAATACAAAAAACCAATTAAAAATTATAAAAACTAAAATCAGACAAAAATTCAGTATCATTATCATGATAGAAGAAAAACTTGAATCATTAGGAGTCAAACTCCCAAACCCCCCAACACCTGCAGGATCATATGTCCCTGCGATAAAAACCGGAAACTTGCTATTTATCTCAGGTCAAATCCCAATGGAAGAAGGTAAAGTGTTATTCACAGGAAAAGTCACAGATGACAACTTAGAAACTGCTCAAAAATCAGCAAGAATGTGTGCAATCAACCTCTTAGCACAGATCAAAAGAGAACTTGGCAGTTTGGACAAAGTAACAAGAATCGTAAGACTGTCAGGGTTTGTAAATTCAGATGCAGAGTTTTACCAACATCCCAAAGTAATCAATCCAGCATCAGACTTGTTCTTTGAAGTATTTGGAGACAAAGGAAAGCATTCCAGAATCGCAGTAGGGGTTGCATGTTTGCCATTAAATTCAATGACTGAAATTGATGCCATAGTAGAATTTTCACAGTAAAGGATTGGAATCTCACCTAGATTAAAAAAAAAGAAAAAGATCCATAGTATGAGATAATAGCATTACCATTCATTTATGGAAACAATTGATATATACAATGAATTTAGAAAAGGTATGCTTAAGACATCGTTATTTTTGCTTTTTGCAGTATCAATGTTTTCCACTTTAGCTTTTGCAGAGTCAACTATAGAATTAGAAACGTCAAAAGATGAAATCAAATCTTTAGAGTCAATTTGGATTACAGGAAAGGTTACTGACGTATCACAATTCAAACCAGTCAAACTCAGAATTATGGGTCCTGATGGAGCAATAGTCTTTGCACCAATAGTAGCAATCAATGACGATGGAGAATTTAGAAAATTACTAAATCCACCAATACCAAGTTTTGCAACAGGAAAATACATGGTTACAGCAAGTCATGAAGATACAAAAATGGTTGCACAGACTCAATTCACAGTTATTTCTCAAGAGATTACAAGGAATCCAGATGCCATACAAACAGAATCAAAACCAATTTTAGAAAAAGAGCCAAAAATCATTAGCGGTATATCCATGCAAGCAGAAGCTGAAAATGGCTCAGACATTATCAAAATTATCGGAAAAACAAGTTACAAAAGTACAGACATTACATTGACTGTAAAATCACCTGCTGGAAACTTGATAACAATTGATCAAGTAACGCCAGGAATAAACGGAAACTTTGATGTAGAAATTAGAGTCGGAGGCCCAATGTGGAAAGAAGATGGAATGTACACCATTACCGCAAACCAAGGTGTCGCATCAGAACACAAAGAATCAATCAAAGTTGAAATCAAAGATGGAGTAGTAGTGCCAGAATTTGGAGTTGTAGCATCATTAGTATTGGCAATAGCAATAATTTCAATCATCATAGCTTCAACAAAGTCAAAGATTGCAATACTTCCTAAATATTAATTCCAGAGCAAAGCAACAAAAACATGTCAAAATTAGATGAAATAGAATTACACAAATGCATCTTACTTGAAACATATAGAAAAAATAAACAACCAGTAAAGACACCAGTTTGGTTTGTAATTAAAAATAATTTAGTGTACGTGGTTACTCGTAGTAAAACTGGTAAAGTAAAACGCCTTGAGAATAACTTGCAAGTAAAAATTGCACCATGTACTTTCAAAGGCAAAGTCACAGGTAAGTGGATTTCAGGTACGGCTAAAATTCTAGATAAAAAACAAACCAACGAGATTGTAAAGATCAGAGACAAAAAGTATGGGTTCATGGCCAAAGTTGCAAAGTTTTTCAGTAAAAACAAGGGAGAACTTTATGCATTCTCAATTAAAATAAACTAAATAATCTTAGATAATTTTATTTCAGTTCTTAATTTGATTTGGATAAATCCTTTTAATAAATTTCAAAAGCATGTATCCATGAATACAGAAGCAAGCCTAAAAGAAAATGTATTACATGACATAACTCATTGGGGCATTAGTGCATCAATCGGGGCAATATTCATCGTACACAGTTTGAAAAAATTTGATCCTAGTTGGCAAGAATGGCTTGCAAGTATTGGCATCCCGCCAGAAATGCAATTGCCAATTGCATTAGCAGAATTCATTGGAGGAATTTTGCTACTAGTCGGAGTACTAACTAGAGTTACAGGTTCTGTTTTTGCAGTGATTTTACTTGGAGCAATATTCCATATCAGATGGGAAAATGGATTTTTTGTCTCCCAAGGAGGATGGGAATGGGACTTGGTAATGCTAGCGGCAGTACTTGCAATAATTGTAGCAGGTCCTGGAAGAATATCAATTTCACATCTGGTGAAAAAAATTCCTAGATTTTTACAGTGATTATTTGATTTGTTTATTTAACTCAGTGATGAATTTCTTTATTTTGGGTTTTGGAATTACAGCACCACATGCTTTGTCATGACCTCCACCAGAGCCGCCAAGACTAGTTGCCAAAGTATTGACAATTTTTCCAAGATGGACTTTACAATCTTTAGAGCCACGAACAGATACTGCATAAATTCCATGATCAACTCTTTCTTTGTATGCAACACCGACATCTTTTCCAGATAAGCCCATTACAAAATTAACAGCGCCACTTGCACCAGCATCTAAAATTTCCATATGGCCAAGATTAGACATTGTTTTCAATCCTACCTTTACTTTAGCAATCATTTGGGATAGTTTTTCGACTTGTATTTGTGCAAACTCAAAAGTGTTAGGTATTGCATGAGGGAATTTGGATTCAGCTAACTCTTCAACAAGATAAAGTAGATAATCTGGCTCTTTTTGATGCCCCACTATATTGTAAGTGAGAACAGTTGCACTGATCAATGCAAATTGTCGGTCATAGATTTGTAACAGTTTTGCACCAATAGGCCTGGTTTCCATGTAATCAGTAATGGCAGCACATGCTGCAACAAATGATGCATGATCATTTAGTTTTGATTTGAATGCAGTGTAAGCTAAAACAGCAGTGCATTCATTGATATCATGAATCACCTTTACTTTAATTTTGTTTAGTGCCTTTACAACGTTAGGATCAATATCATGATGATCAATGTAAGTTACTGAAACTTTGTTTTTTCTCAATCTTGTCATAATATCGATGAATTCATCTTGGGTTTTCTTGCTAAGACCCAAATCACAAATAAATAATGATTTTAATTTTTCATCTAAAACTACTTGGTTTAGTGCTTCCATTTGTCCAGGATAGTCAACTAGTATTGCATCACCACCAAAGGCTTGGCGTATAATTGCAGCAGAACTTATACCATCACAGTCTTCTTTGTGAGAAATACAGATAACTTTGGTTCGTTGTGGTTTTGCAGTTTTTTTAGATGTAGATTTTTTTGTTACTTTTTTTGTGGTTTTCTTTATAGGTTTTTTTGCGGCTGTTTTTTTCACAGTTTTTTTAGATATTTTTTTCTTAACAGTTTTAGTTGTAGATTTTTTAGTTTTAGATACTGCCAATACAGATAGAAAATTTACAGACCCTCATTTAAATGAAGAATGCGATTAAGGTTTACGAGACTGTTTTTTGATATTTTTGTGAATCAAAGATCTAGAATCAAGATATACATCAAAAAATGATACACCCTCAAGTTGAGTTTGATGATCAATTTCTTGAATTTTTTTTAGTTCATCAGATGTTGCATTTAACACCAGGTCATCCAATTTTTGTAAATCTTTACGCTCTTTAGGAGTCAAGTAATTTTTGATTAAAAATTATCATTTATGGTCAAAAGTTGGCATATTAGACTAAATGCTAAATTTCATAGACGTGATCTTGAACGAAAATATATAGAACAAATTTCTAGGCTCATTATGGAAACAAAAAATATCGGCCTTCGAGGAATTGAAGTGGCAGATACAAGAATTTCCAATATCGATGGAGAGAAAGGCAAGCTCATTTATCGAGGATATGATATTTTAGAATTAACCAAAAATTCAACGTTTGAAGAAACAGCATATTTGCTAATTTATGACAATCTCCCAAATAGAAACCAATTAGACGAGTTCAATGCCAAATTGATTGATGCCAGATTAATTCCAAAACAAATGCAAAAAAACATGGGCAATTGGAGAAAAGATGCAGATCCCATGGATATGCTTCAGGCATTTGTGGCAGCACTTGCAGGATACTATGATGAAGAATTTGCAAACAAAGAAGCAAGTTATGATAAGGCAATAAACCTGATTGCAAAAGTTCCAACAATCATTGCAAGTTGGAACAGAATAAGAAACGGATTAGATATAGTAGATCCAGATCCAACTCTGAGTCATGCAGCAAATTTCCTATACATGATGTCAGGGAAAAGACCAGATCCAGAAGTAGAAAAAATCTTTGATGTTTGTTTGATTTTACATGCCGATCACACATTTAATGCATCTACATTTACTGCAAGGCAAGTAGCATCAACTAGGGCCCACATGTATTCAGCATGTAGTGCTGCAATAGGAGCACTGAGTGGAGAACTGCATGGCGGAGCCAACACAGAAGTAATGAAAATGTTATTGGAAATAGGCGACGTTCAAAAAGTAGAAGAATGGGTTAAAAAAGAAATGAGCGCAGGCCACAGAATAATGGGAATGGGTCATGCAGTTTACAAAACATATGACCCAAGAGCTCAAGTGCTAAAAGAGTTATCAAGAAAATTAGCAGAAAAAACTAAAGACCCTTGGTTTGACATTACAGAGAAAATTGAAACTACAACAATTGCTGAAATGAAAAAACAAAAAAACAAAGACATCTATCCAAACGTAGACCTGTACAGTGCATCATTATACTATATGCTAAAAATTCCAATGGACCTCAACACACCGATTTTTGCAATTTCACGTGTCGTAGGATGGGCAGCACATATCATAGAAGAGAAATTTGCAGAAGCAGCACCTAAACCAGCATTGTATAGACCAAAGGCCACATACGTTGGAAAATATTGTGGACCTGAAGGTTGCGAATATCAAACACTGGACTTGAGAAAATAATCTAATTTCTAGTACTTAGCCAATCTTTGGCTTTAGAATTTACATCATGTTTGTACAGAACTTCAAAAACCATATCATAAAATGTGATGCCTTTTTTCTGAGCCTGATCATCTAACCATTTAATTCCATCAGCTAATTCTGGATCATATTCGGAGAATTCGACTAATTCATCGACCATCTTTGAGAAGAAAGCGTGGGATTCAAGCATAAGTACACCTTTCAATCTTTGATCATAAGTGGGGGATTCAAAATATATTAACAAAAGACCCCTTTTTGGTTGACAATTGAACCATGTTTTTTATTCAGATGGAAATGCAACAAAGATTTCATGGATTATTCAAACAGGAGATTCAACTGCTGAGCAAAGTAGGGAACATATAGAAATTTACAAAAATAAAATAACAGATTTGCAATCAAAGTATGTTGCATTACATGTAGGTTTGTTTTGGGGAATCGGAGTTTTCATTATAAAAAATGGAGATTCACTCAAAGTAAAAATCAACGAAAAAACAATGTTTGATCAGTTAACAGAAAAAACGATGATCAGTGATCAGTTTATCCAAAAAAGAAAAAAATTCATCAATCAATTAATCATGCAAAGAAAATTAAAAATCAAGTATGAATTAATTCAGTGATCATCTAAAAATATCAAAAGCAAAAGAGCTTAAGACCAAAAACGATCAGTTACTTGGTGAGAGCTCATTCGCAGTTTGTAATTGGACTACAACATGAATTGATAAAAGAAAGATTTGTTCAAATTCATTGACAACTCCCCACGTTTAATCAAAGTGGCCCTATGAAATCTTCAATAAATTTTTAAAATTTATGTAAAAATTTGAAAAATAACGAAAATCGACTTTTTAGAAACCAATAAAATCAAAAATTTATGAAAAACTTAAGATATTCCATTAAAAATGACGATTAGATTTATTTAGTATACAGAAAGTTTGAGATTAATTATGGCAGGTATAGACAAAGCTGCAATTGGATTTTCAATCGCAATTGTAGTTATCGGTGTTGCATTTGCAATGTATGGAGATGCAGCACAAAATGCCGGTCCCAGTGTCTCAACTCCAACTGTTTCTGAAACAGTTAAACCAGTAGTGGAAGAAAAAATAAAGCCATTAAAAGATGGTTATGAGCGAGTCACATCTGATACAGATCCAGGTTTGGGTCATGAATCACACCAACTTGCAGTATTATTGGCACCAAGTGACATGACATATTCAGGTACACTTCTCTATGATGCATCTGAAAATATTCAACTAGTCACACTTAGAGGACCAATCGGAGCTGATGAAAAACCAGCAAAGACTTGGACTCCAGATGGTGAAACAATCTTTGAATTGACATTCGTTGATCCAAAGAATGCAATAGGTGAATGGGCATTTTCCGGTAATGCTTTAGCAGTTCACACAATGAAGACTACGCCATTCCAGGTTGATTACAAAATTCTAGACCTTACAAAAACAAAAGCTAAGGTTGTAGAACTGAAAGAGGAAGTATCTATGAAAGAATCAACCCCTATGGAAAAACCAACTATGGAAAAACCAGCAGGACCAACAACTCATACAGTTGATATTCCTGTAGGTACTTCAGTTCCAGGATGTGAAGCAAGTAACGAATGCTACTTACCAGCAGACATCACAATCAATGCTGGAGATACAGTAGAATGGATAAACATCGATACAGCAGCACATACAGTAACTGGTGGTAGTCCAGCTGATGGCCCATCTGGCGTATTTGATAGTAGTCTAGTCATGGCAGATGCAACTTATGCATTTACATTCAATGACGCAGGCAGCTATGATTACTTCTGCATGGTACACCCATGGATGGTCGGTACCGTCACAGTGAACTAACTAAAAACTATCCTTTTTTCTTATTTTATTTTGTTTTTCCTAATTGTTCTGTTATACGCAACACCAAATCTATGAGCCTCATCTCTTGCGTGTTGTAAAATTTTTAGTGATGCTTTGTATTTTGGAATTAGAATTGGATTTTTATGTTTAGGAAGATAAACTTCTTCATTTTCTTTTGCTAAAGATATACAAGGCAAATCCAAACCAAGAGACTCCAAAGACTTCATGGCAGAACCAAGCTGTCCCTTACCTCCATCAATTACAATTAGATCAGGGAGTTGAGAGTTTTCTTCCAATAATGCATAATATCTTCTTTTGATGATCTCGCCAATCATTGCAAAATCATCTCTTCCAGAAACGGTTTTGATTCTGAATTTTCTATACCCATCCTTGTTTGGAATTCCTCCAACAAATCTAGACATAGAACCCACAGCAAAATCTTCACCATGGTTAGAGATGTCAAAACATTCAATGATATTTGGAATTACAGGCAGTCCGAGAATTTCTTTTAGTTCAACTAAACCAGGATTGCCACCTTTAGAATGAATTAATCTAATATTTTTTAAGATCAGGTTAATGATCTCTTTTTTCTTTCCTCTGGTAGGAGTTAGGATTTTTACGTCAAAACCAGATTGTTCTGAAAGTAAAGATTCCAATAGTTTTTGATTTTCAGGAAGTTCACTGACTATAATGAATTTAGGTATTTTGTGTGTCGAATAATATTGATACAAAAAATTGGAAAAGGAATTATCGCCTACCATGTCATAAAAGAACTTGTCACTATCTCGTATTACTCCATTGATCATCCTAAAATTCATCACAGTTGCAGACTGATCCTGAATTCCTATGCCGAAATATTCTTCATTGGAATTTTCAACATATTCCATTTTTTGTTTAGTTTGAAGACTTCCAAGCCTAATCAAAGTATCACGGATGTCTTTTGCACGCTCAAATTGCTGTAATTCTGCAGCTTGTTGCATTTCTTCTTCTAATTTTTTTATAAAAATTTGTGTTTGATTTTTTCCTTTTAGAACATCTTGCAATGCTTGAACATGTTTAGGATATCTTTCCTGTGCATCCTTGAATTCACATGGCCCTTCACAATTTCCCAAATGGTATTCCAAACAGACTTTTTTTGGAAGAGTTTTGCAAATTCTAATTTGAAAAGCCTTTCTCAAAGTACCAATAGTGAGTAGTTTTGAACTGCCTTGAGTGAATGGCCCAAAAGTTTTACCTTTGCCAAGAAATTTTCCATCCCTTGTTCTTCTTGAAACCAGCAGTCTAGGATATTTTTCATCAGAAATTCTAAGATATGTGTATCTCTGTTGATCTTTTAATTCAATATTAAATCGAGGCCTGTATTTTTTGATCATGTTTGATTCTAAAAGAAATGCCTCACTCTCATTATCAGTTAAAACAAATTCAATGTCAGAAATGTTTTCAACTAGTTTTTGTGTTTTGTAGTTTTGATTTTTGTTAAAATACGATTTTACTCTATTTTTCAAATTCTTTGCTTTACCGATATAGATGATGGTTCCATCAGTATCTTTCATCAGATAAATCCCAGGTTCAGTAGGAATGGTAAGTTTCGAAATCTCAAAAGTCATTTTTTTAATATTTTCTTCAAATACTTTCCAGTATAACTTCCAGGTGCTTTTGAAATCTCTTTTGGAGTACCAGTTGCTACAACTTGTCCACCTTCATCACCACCTTCTGGTCCAAGATCAATTAGCCAGTCAGAATTTTTGATCACATCCATATTATGTTCAATTACAACAACAGTGTTTCCAAGATTTACAAGACGATTAAGCACATCTAATAATTTTTGAACATCTGCAAAATGCAAGCCTGTGGTAGGCTCATCCAGAATATAGAGAGTTTTTCCAGTGCCTCTTTTTGACAATTCAGACGCAAGTTTGACTCTTTGGGCTTCACCTCCTGATAATGTAGTAGAGGATTGTCCGAGTTTGATATAACCCAATCCAACATCATGCACTGTTTGTAATTTTCGTTTTATTGCAGGAACATTCTCAAAGAAATTTAACGCTTCAAAGACAGTCATATCCAAAATATCAGAAATATTTTTTCCCTTGTACAATACCGATAAAGTTTCAGTGTTGTATCTTTTTCCCTTACATTCATCACATTTTACATAAACATCAGATAAAAACTGCATTTCAATTTGTTTTACTCCATCCCCATCACATGCAAAACATCTACCATCAGCTACATTAAATGAAAATTGCCCAGGGGCATATCCACGTTCTTTAGATAATGCGGTATTTGCATAAAGTTCTCTAATAGGAGTAAATGCCCCAATGTATGTTGCAGGATTTGAGCGAGGAGTTCTACCAATAGGAGACTGGTCAATTGCAATCACTTTGTCAATGTTTTCCAAACCAAGAATTTCTTTGTGAGAGCCAGCCCGTACATTTGATTTGTAAAAATGATTTTCTAGTGATTTTAATAATATATCATTAATCAAGGTAGATTTTCCAGATCCAGAAACTCCAGTCACAGAAACAAAAAGACCAAGGGGGATTTCTACATCTATATTTTTTAGATTATTTTCAAATGCATTCTTTACAATTAACGATCCAGAGCGATTACGAATTTTATTTTCTAAATTTATCAAAGAATTGTTTTTGAGATATGCTCCAGTTACAGATTTGTCATCTTTGAGAATTTGATTAACTGTTCCTTCAAAAACAACATTTCCTCCATGAACACCTGCACCAGGTCCTAAATCTATCATCCAGTCTGAATTTCGGATTACTTCTTCGTCATGCTCTACAACTATGACTGTATTTCCTAGATTTCGTAGCTTGTTTAGCGTTTTAATGAGTCTTGTATTATCCCTTTGATGCAATCCAATTGTAGGCTCATCAAGCACGTATAATACACCAGTCAAATTAGAGCCAATTTGAGTTGCCAATCTGATTCGTTGGGATTCACCACCTGACAATGTAGAACTTAATCTATTCAGAGTCAGATAATTTAATCCAACATTCATTAGAAATTCAAGACGTTCTCTAATTTCTTTTAAGACATCTCTTGCAATGTATTGTTCATTTTCAGTTAATTTCAATGAAGAAAAGAAATCATAACAATGATCAATGGACATATCACATACATCCATTATTCCTTTTTCATTAATTTTGACTGCTAGTGATTCAGGTTTTAATTTTTTACCATTACAAGCATTACAAGGAGTATCCCTCATGAATTGTTTCAGCCATTCTCGTTTAGATTCAGAATCAGTTTCCATGAAAGTACGTTGCAAATTAGATAAAACGCCCTCAAACGTATTTGTAGATTGCCAAGAAGAATCTCCAGATTTTGAACGATATGTAAAATCAATCAAATCATCTGTACCATGTAGAATAATTTGAAGATGCTTTGGTTTGATTTTATCAAAAGGAGTCATCAAATCAAACCCAAATTTTTTACCGACTGCTCTTAGAGCCTGACGTCTAAATGCAGAGAATCTTCCACTCCAAGGCACGATTGCACCATCCAAAATAGATTTAGTTTTATCAGGTACAACTAAATCTGCATCAAACTCCATCTTCACTCCCAATCCATTACATGTTTTGCACATTCCAAAAGGAGAATTAAATGAGAAAGAACGAGGTTCTAATTCACCTACAGTTAATCCACAGTATGGACATGCATTGTTTTGAGAGAAGATTTTTTCAGATTTCTCAGTTGCAATCATTACATCGCCTTTTGATGCTTTAATTGCAGTTTGTATGGCTTCAAAGAGTCTAGATCTTTCGGATTTTTCAGCAATAATTCTGTCAACTACAATTTCGATATTATGCCATTTTTGGCGGTCAAGGGGAGGGATTTCATCATCCAGGCTCAAAATTTCACCATTTAGGCGTATTCGAGAATACCCATCCTTTTTGATTTGTTCAAATAATTTCTCATAGGTTCCTTTTTTTCTCTGAATAATGGGAGCTAAAACCAGGATTTTTTTTCCTGAAAAATCCTTGAGTACAGAATCACAAATTCGTTCTACGGATTGGCTTGAGACTTTACGTCCACAATTTGTACAGTATGGAATGCCGATTCTAGCAAAGAGCAATCTCATGTAATCATAAATCTCAGTTGTTGTTCCAACAGTAGAGCGGGGATTTTTACTGGTAGTTTTTTGCTGAATGGAAATTGCAGGAGAAAGACCTTCAATAGAATCAACATCAGGTTTGTCCATCATTTCTAAAAATTGACGCGCATAAGCTGAAAGTGATTCGACGTATCGTCTCTGACCTTCAGCATAGATAGTATCAAATGCTAATGTGGATTTGCCTGAACCGGATAACCCACTGATTACAACTAGTTTATTTTTTGGGATGTCAAGATCTAAATTCTTTAGATTATGATGTCTTGCTCCTCTGATTTTCAGTTTATTTTCTACCATTTTTAAATTCAATCTCCTTTTCCATTCTTTTTATTCTATCCCTGCATTCAATTGCACGTTCAAAATCCAATTCTTCAGAATATTTTTTCATTTGTGCATCCAAATCAATTATTTCTGTTGCAAGATCATGTACTGATTTTAATTTTGAATCATCTAAGGCAACTTCTTGTTCTGGAACCGATTTGATTATTGTTTTAGGAGTAATGTTGTGCTCTTTGTTATATTGTATTTGTTTTTCTCTACGACGCACAGTTTCATTCATGGCATTTTTCATAGATTCAGTTTTTTTATCAGCATACATTATGACGGTTCCATTTGCATTTCTTGCAGCCCTGCCACAAGTTTGAATCAGGCTGGTAAAATTTCTCAAAAATCCTTCCTTATCAGCATCCAATATAGCAACTAGAGAAACTTCCGGAATATCAAGCCCCTCTCGCAGAAGGTTAATCCCCACAAGAACATCAAATTCTCCAAGACGCAATTGTCTGATAATTTCAGTTCTCTGCAATCCTTCAATTTCAGAATGCATGTATCTTACTCGAACCTGCTTTTTTGAAAGATATTCAGCAAGATCTTCAGCCATTCTTTTTGTCAATGTTGTGACTAAAACACGCTCAGAATTGGCAGATCTTTTGTTGATTTCTTTTATCAAATCATCCATCTGATCTTTTGTGGGCCTGATTTCGACTTGAGGATCAAGTAAGCCAGTAGGTCTTACAAGTTGCTCAGCAATTTGAGAGGATATTTTTTTTTCGTATTCAGAAGGGGTTGCTGAAACAAAAATTGTGTTTTGTATGTATTTTTCAAATTCTTCAAATTTCAGAGGTCGATTATCAAATGCGCTTGGAAGTCTAAATCCATATGTAACCAGCTCATTTTTTCTAGAATGATCACCTTTGTACATCCCATGAAGTTGAGGCAAGGTGACATGAGATTCATCAATCACCATAAGGTAATCATCACCGAAAAAATCCATTAGACAGAATGCTTTTTCTCCAGGTCTTCTCCCGTCAAAATGCCTTGAATAGTTTTCAATTCCAGAACAATATCCCAATTCCTCAATCATTTCCAAATCATATTTTGTGCGCATCTCAAGTCTTTGTTTTTCTAGTTCATTTAATTCAGGCAATCTTGACTTTAATTCGTCTCTAATTGATTTGACGGCTTTTTTTCGGACATCTTTTGCAATCAAATAGTGTTTTGCTGGAAAAATTTTCATTTGATTTATTTTCTTTTTTTCTTTTAGCGACACATGATCTAAAAGCGCAATTTTTTCTATTTCATCTCCAAACATTGAGATCCTAACTAAATCTTGAGAATAAGCAGGAGTGACATCAATTGTATCGCCCTTTACTCTAAAATTTCCAGGAGCCACCTCAGTGTCATTTCTTTCATATCTTGCATCTACAAATCTTCGTATAATCTCGCTTCTCTTAATTTCATCCCCAATGTTCAGTGTAATAGCTAAATCCTCCCAATCACGTGGATTTCCAAGTGAGTATATACAAGATACAGTAGAGACAATGATTGTAGGCTCTCCTGAGAGCAGCATTGCAGTTGCCTCTAATCTCAACTTTTCAATTTTTTCATTTATCTGAGTGTCTTTTTCGATATAAGTGTCAGTTTGAGGAAGATAACTCTCAGGTTGATAATAGTCATAGTATGATACAAAATACCCCACATTGTTTTTTGGAAAGAATTGTTTTAATTCAGAATAAAGTTGAGCGGCAAGAGTTTTGTTATGAGAAATTACAAGAGTGTTCTTGCCAGTCCTTGCAATAACATTTGCAATAGAAAATGTTTTTCCACTTCCAGTCACACCAAGTAATGTTTGAATGGTTTTTTTCTTTACACCATTGACTAGTGCGTCAATTGCTTGAGGTTGATCACCTGTGGGAGCGTAATCTGATGCCAATTCAAATTGAGAGAGTTGTTCCAACAGATACAATCCTTGAAAACTGAATTTAAAGCAATGGTGATATCAAGATAGGATTCACCATACAGGTTCATCAACCATTTTCAAACCAGTATCAGTTACCTGAAACCCCATTATTTTCAATGTTTCACGAGCAGATGGAGAATTTTTCTTCAGGATTTTTTGAGCAAGAATCATCCTGTCATCAGACCTCATGTGTTGGCCAATTTTGTATTTGCCATGCAATGTTTGAGGAGTAACTTTGATTACGCTAACAGCATCTAAAACACGCATATCAGATTGAATCGGATCATATTGTCCCTCAGGCTGATATTTTTCCATCAAGCCGTTTAGTGCAAGTGTTTTCTCTTCTCTATCAGATACAAAAGAAGCCACTCCCTTGATTACAATGCTGATGTACAACGTATCAGCTAAAGACGCATTGTGTGGATCTTCAAAATACGAAGGTAGGAACTCTAGTTCCCGATCTGCCTCAAATCCCACTTTGTTATTTCTAGACATATTATCTAATTTTTCACCTTTTACATGTGAATGCATGTAAACAACATCATTGAGAAACACGAAATTCATAGGGATTATTTGAGGAAATCCATTTACATCGATGCTAGCAACACGTCCAACATGCTCATCGTTCAAAAACTCTTTTACTTTTTCATATGATCTGATTTGAAGAATTCCAGTTAACTGCACAAAGAAAGTAAGACAAATAATATTATAAATCCAGTGTCAAAATTCCTAAAATACAAGATGAATCAAAAACCATCATGGATGATCCGTACCTAAATGAACTAAAAGAAGATTATCAAGGATATTCAAATCAATTAAAAAAATTGAAAAAGAAATTACTAAAAACAAATTCTCCTGAACTGCAAGCAAAAATAATCAAACAAATAGATTCAATTGCAAATAAAATGGAGCATAATCAAAAACAATCAGTTAGAGTGACAAAATCTAGAATTAAGGAAAGAAAAGCAAAATCAAAGCGAAGGGATTAATCATCATCCAATTCTTTTGCCATTGCCTTAATCTCTGAAATCTTACATTCTAATTCATTGCATTCAGTTATGAAGTCCTTGCTCATAAAATAAAATCACAAAAATCATCAAAAGCCAAAAACATTCTAAAACTTGACTTTTTCATTCAAATTCTTCATCAATGTAAATTGCTAAATTTAGGATTAAATCACAATAAGAAAATGAGTGAAATAGATGAAGAAAGAGAAGAAGCCACAAAGATAACACTGAATCTTCTAGAAGAATGGGGTTCTGATTCAAAGTTCATCTGGTTTAGAGAATTGCATAGAATTACTGATATCGACAAAGGATTATTACGAAACATACTCAACGACTTGAAAAAATCAAAAGAAGTCAAAGAAATGCATGGGACAAATAACAGGATATTTTTTTGTTTGAAAAAATATTACATCAAATGCAGAGATGTCGAATACAGATTCAAGGGTAAAGAGATAATGTTAAGGGATGGAAGTAGGACAAAAATCATTCAAGGTTCAACAAATGCAACTGAGCGAACTAGGAAGAGACTAGAAAAGCAAAAAAACAAACGAAGAGCAAAATCATTTACTAAAAAGAAAAGACCTCATAAATCATAAAGAATCTTCAGCTTGACGCCTTGCAAAATTAGATTCTGCACGCTTAATCTTTGCTGACTCTGCAACATCTTCAGTCATATCATACAAATTGTGCAGACCCATATCAGGAGTCAATTCGTCTTCCTTTTCATCATCTAAATCATATTCAAGATTTGCCAAGATTTCCACATTTTCTTCTAAAATATCCAGGCATTTTTTTACTGATTCAGGAAGGTCTTCATCCATAATAATTTCTAGTAACATGTATGCTAAATGATTTTCTGTAGATTATAGAATGTCTTACTGCTTGGCTTTTTCACGTAATACAGGCATTACATGGCTTGCAAATTTGTCAATAGAACCAAAGTAGTTCTTACCCCAGAATCTAATAACAAAGTGATTTACACCAGCATCCATGAATCTCTCAAATGTTGGAATCATATCTTCAGGAGTACCAACTGCAGTAGATGAACGTGCAACACCATCAGGAATCTTGGTTGCTGCTTCTCTCATCTTTACAATCCAGCTCTGATCAGACATGGAGTATTCTGTAAAGTATTTGACGAAATCAAATCCTTCAATTTCTTTTAATCCGTGAACTCTTAAAATTTCAGGCTTGAATAGACTTACTTTGACGGCTTCTTTCATTTTAGCCCATGATGCTTCAGCATCATCAGAGAAGTAAACATCAATATCTAAAGCAAATTGGAAGTTATCTTTTTCTTCTTGGGTTCTGTTGTTCTCATTCATTGAGAACTCGATTTGTTTTTTATGATCTTCAAATAATTCAGGAGTATATCCGATTGGCAACCATCCGTCGCCTAATTTTCCTGTTAATGCAAGTGTACGCTTACCACCAGATGCCATGTAAGTTGGTGGGCGTGGTTTTCTAATTGGAGGTGCTTGTAAACATGCACCTTCGAGTTGATAGTATTTCCCTTTGTAATTTACAGTATTATCAGGAGTTGATTGATACAAAGTATGAATGGTTTCGATTTGTTCTTCCCATTTAGAGACAGGTTTTTCAAATGGAATGCAAAATTCTTTTAGATTTTGGGCCTCACCTGCTCCGATTCCTAAAATTGCTCGGCCTTTTGAAACTCTATCAAGAGTGATTGCAGCTAGTGCAATGTTTGATGGATGTCTTCTAATAGCATCAGTTACACAAGTTCCCAGTTCAACATTATTTGTAACTGCAGCAATTGCAGATAACATAACCCAAGGATCAAGAACAGTTGCATTCTTCCACTGAGGTACGTTAGTGTGGTCCATATAGAAAATTGAATCATAACCAGTTTTATCAGCAAGCATGCATGCTGTCAATATTTGGTCTTCAGTATAGCCAGCTCTTGCAACATTGAGGCCATTTTGAATACCAAATTTGATTTTTTTATCTGTCAAGTACAAGTACGACAGAGTATTAGAATAAAAAGTTTAATCAAGCTGCCAATTTCGCAGTTTATAGATAAAATAGAAAAAAAGTAAAAAATATTGAATTTTTTACAAATTACCTGCTTTGATGTCTTCAAGACACTTTACAACATCATCTTTTGATATTGGAATTGGATTTGGATCCAAGTGACCTTTGTCAGTCATTACAGTGTCAGCAGCTTCTGAAACATCAGCTTTGAGTTCTAGTTTATCAAAGCCTAGTTTTTCCATTGCCTCTTTGAATCTATCGTAGAAGATTGACTTGTTATGCTTGTGTGCAACGGTGGTACAAGAAGATAATGAATATCCATGAGGTACACCTTCATTTGAGAACACATAGGACAAAGCATGTCCTAAAGTTGTAGAGCAGTTACCAAATCCCATTCCAGACAACATTGATCCGTAAGGATAGTTTTCTGGTTTGTCATTCATAATTGCATCATATAGAATCTCAAATGCTTGTTTGCATAGAGTTCTTGTCAAGTCATTACCTAGTTTGCTATCATAGCCTTCGGTTGCTTGAGCACATGCATCACAGACAGAATTGTTTATGACTTGTTGCGGAGTTCCATCCAAGAAGTATGAATCTACAACGGCCATATCGGCTAGAAATCTGTCTTCACGTAACAATTTCTTTTTACCATCAAATTTCAGAACACAATAAGTTGTCATTTCAGCTCCAGTTCCAAATGTAGTTGGAATCAAGATTTTATCTTTTTTCATCTCAGGTGCAGCATATTTTACTACATCCATAGAACTTCCACCACCAAGTCCAATCAGGCATGATGGATCTTTGTCTTTGAATTGTGAAATAACAGCATTGACGTCATCGATTGATGGTTCAGGTTTTACTTGGTCATACAACATGTAATCCTTAATTCCCATTCTTGCAATCCATTTGTCAGAAAGTTCAGGAGGAACTGTTGTGACAATTAGGGCATTTTTTGGATACTCTGTTTCACCAAGTGCATTTTCTCCAAAGTTGATAACTTTTGGAATGCGTACTGTATTCATAACTGAAAGGCATCATTGATTATTATTATATCTTGCATTACCGAGTGACAGTATGATTATCCAAAATTTTGACGACTTGGCAACGACAGACAAGAAAAAAGAGTGTTTGCAAATTTTAGAGGCAGGATTTCAAGCAGCAAATCCAGAAAACATAATTGCAAAATTTGTAACACCTAATGAAATCAAAATCAAAGACAAATCATTCAATCTTGAGAAATATTCGAACATCTATTCAGTAGCATTTGGAAAAGCAGGAGATTCTATGACCAGGGCGTTAAATGCAATTATCCCAATTAAAAGTGGAATAATAGTAATTCCCAAAGGCTCAAAATCAATGATCAAAGGTAAAAAATTCCAGATTTTCAACTCAAGACACCCTAAACCAGATCAAACAAGCGTAAAGGCAGCTAAAGAAGTCATGAAATTTGTTCAAAATAAGCGCAGTGACGAATTGATAATTTTTCTAGTATCAGGTGGAGGGTCTTCACTTTTAGCAATACCAGATGAGATTACTCTAGATGACAAAATACATGTTACAAATGTTCTATTAAAATCAGGAGCTACAATTCAAGAATTCAACTGCATTAGAAAACACCTATCTAAAATCAAGGGAGGAAAGCTTGTTGAAAATATGAAATGCCACGGAGTCAGTTTGGTAATGTCAGATGTTGAAGGAGACGATCTTTCATCTATTGCATCAGGTACAACATACATGGATGACACAACATATGCAGATGCATTGGAAATTATCGACAAATACAAAATAAAATGGAAGATACCAGAAGAGGTTTTAAGATTATTAGAAAACAGGATGAATCAAAAACAAGATGAAACTCCAAAAAAAGCTAAGATTGAAAATTTTGTCATTGCAAATAACGATGATTGTCTAAAAGCAATGAAAGAAAAAGCGGAAGAAATTGGATATACCGTTGACATAAGGCATGTTTTTGGAGACATAAAAAAAGTAGTTACAGAAATTCTCGATAAAATTTCAACTAGTAAAAAAACATGTATTATATTTGGAGGAGAGCCAACAGTCAAAGTTTTGGGAAAGGGTATGGGCGGCAGAAATCAAGAATTAGTTTTAAGATTATTAAAAAATACTCAAAAATCAAAAAAAATAGTTATTGCATCTGCAGGTACAGACGGTATTGATGGCAATTCTGTTTTTGCAGGGGCAATTACTGAAAACGTCAAAATAGATTTAGACACAATGAAAGAATTTCTTAAAAATAGCGATTCAGGAAGATTCTTTCAAAAACAAAAAGGAAACATCATCACCCACGCAACTCATACAAATCTGATGGACATAGGCATGATTTTAAAATAAATCCAAAGATACATGTATAAAAATTTCAATTTTTTTGATTTTTACTAAACAAATGATTAGTCATTAAGAAGAGTCCTTCAAATACCATAATTGACAATTAAAAACATGATGAAAAATAATCGAGGATTCTGTAATGATTTGAGTTGTAAATGTGACTGTCATAAGGGATCAAGTTTTAGAAGAGGAAATAGGAAGAGACAGTATTGTTAGAAAAACAATTCAACCCAGAAATGCTTTACAACAGAGTAGTTCATTTCTATATCGATAAAAAAGGATACACAAAGGATAAAGCAAATCAAATTGCCCAATTGGTAGTACAAAAAGAAGCTCAGAGGCGAATTTGTAAAAATGAAAAATGCAAACACTTTTCCCATGATCATATCAGAAATGCAGAAACGTGTCTAGTTGAAAATTGTGAATGTAACGAGTTTACTAAGTAAAATCATCTAAAGAATTTTCAAGCAATGGTTGTGCACTAATACCACGTTTTCTCAAATCTTCTGCAAATTCATCGACAAAACCATGTATGGTGTATACTTGTTCTGCACCAGATTGAATCACCAAATCAATTAATTCATTGTAATCACAGTGATCACTCATCGGAATAGAGTAATCTGTACGCCGTCCAAAAGAGAATTTAGTTGATTGTGCCCATCCACTAAACCCAATTGTCACAGCACCATATTTTGATTTCATATCTTGAACAAACTTATTTTTACTTGACATCATTGGAGCAACCATTATCCAAGGTTTTTTTTCCAACAATCCTTTTTTTTCAGCCTCAGTGTGCCCAATTCCATCTTTGAGAGATACCCCAAATTTTTGATGTAGTGAATTCATATCTTTTACAGAATCATGCAGATATAGAGGACCCCAGTGACCAAAAAACTGAGTGATGGTTTGTGCTTTTCCTAACTGATAACCCATCAAAATAACGGGTATACCCTTGCCATAAAGTTCAGAAATTAATTCATTTACTTGTTTTAGAGTGTCGTCAAGTTTTGGAAAAACAAACTCAGGTAAACCAAAAGTGCATTCAGTGATCAGAGTTTTACATTTTGGGATTTTTGCTCCTTTGAGAAATCCACGGTCTCTAGTGCAAACATCCCCAGTATAGAAAATATCATCAAAGAGAAGACCTTTAGATCCAAGAATATGGCCACTGTTAATTAGAGAAAAATCATCATGGCATTCAATATGATTTTCCATCTTAAAGCCACGCAAATTAGCAATCTCATTGGTTTCAATAGAAGAGAGAATAGTACCACCATTTTTTGAGGGAAGATGATCAGAATGAGCATGAGAGACAAAATTGATCCCAGCAATATCACCATTTTTTGGATCCAAGTAAACTCGTTGATCATTGACCTCACACAGGATTCCATTTTTTGTCATCCTGACTTTTTTAGGCAACAAAAGTCAAAGTATTTGGATTTGATATAAATTGCAGGTTTGATCTAGTATTGACTAGTTGCTAAATCTAGGAATTCTAATTTCAGGTCGCGGGAGCAACATGGAATCTATCTTAAAGGCAATTAAAAAGAAAAAAATTCCAATCAATCCAGCCATAGTAATTTCCAATAAACCAGATGCAAAGGGACTAAAAATTGCAGAAAAATTAGGGGTAAAAATTGAAGTGATCGAAAGTAAAGGATTCAAAGGGAGCAGAGCAGAATACGATAAAAAAATTATTTCATCTCTGACAAAGCATGGAGTAACACCAAAAAATGGTCTTGTGTGTCTTGCAGGATTTATGAGAATTATCAGTCCAGAATTTGTAAAGAAGTACAAAAACAGGATAATCAACATACATCCAGCCTTGCTTCCTGCGTTTCCAGGATTAAACTCACAAAAACAGGCATTAGAATATGGAGCCAAAGTATCAGGATGCTCAGTGCACTTTGTAGATGCAGGAATGGACACAGGTCCGGTAATCATCCAAGCTGTTGTAAAAGTAGATGAAAAAGATACAGAAGAAACACTTGCAAAAAGAATTCTAAAAGAGGAACACAGGATTTATCCTGAGGCAGTAAATCTTTTTGCCAGAAAAAAAATCAAAATATCTGGAAGAAGAACTATAATCAGCTAGGAATCAGGTCCACCAAAAAAATACAATACTTGGAGTTCTTTTGTATTACCGTGGAAAAAATGTTCCACATCTTTTGCTACAAAAAATAATTTATTTTTAGAAACTTTGTAATCCTTGTTTTTAATTTTTAAAAAACCATTTCCAGAAAGGACAAAATATACTTCATCACTTTCGTGTGGGGTTTGTGTATCTTCTTCTCCAGGTTTTAAAACCAGTATCCCCGCAGCTAAACTTTCTTTGTTGATAAAAGTATCAAAGTAAGAAGAATTGTTTTTTATTTTTTCAATGTATGTGTCTAAGTCATACTCTAGTTTCAATTTTATTCAGCAGCTACAGTGTATGTTTTTCTTTGAGGATCTGCACTCATAAATGAATGTCCAGTTGGATGAATTTTTTCATGTTCAGGGCTTTGGTGCATTTTGATAAATGTCTCTTTGCTCTCATGTTCTACAAGAATTCTATAGCTACCATCAGAAGACTTCAAGAATCTTCTTGAGATAAACCCAGGAAAGTTAGACAATACTTTGTTTGATTCAGCAAACCAGTTTTTGAAATCTTCTTCAGCACCGTCTTTTAGTTGGATATCTGCTATCATTACAAACATGACATGACTAGTAAAACAACCATTTAATTTCTTTTCCATGAATTTCAACATAAATTCCAAGAATTAAATATCTACAAATCAAAATCATGGCATGGTAGGAGTCAGGATTGATGGCAAGATTATTGCCCAATCAGTTAAAGACAGAGTCAAAAAAGCTGTTACAGAGTTGAAAAATCAAGGAATTTCCCCATGTTTAGCCACAGTACTAGTCGGAGATAACCCCGCTTCTGCCACATATGTAAGAAACAAGCACAAAGCATGTGAAGAAGTTGGAATAATAACCAAAGACCATAAACTTGATGCCAACATCACGCAATCAGAATTAACAAAAATTATTGATGAACTAAATTCAGATAACACAGTTCACGGAATTCTAGTACAGCTTCCCCTGCCAAAACAACTAGATGAATTTACTACCACCTCGAGGATATCACCATTAAAAGATGTGGATGGTTTAACTCCACATAATGCAGGATTGCTTGCAATGAAAAAGGCAGCATTAGTGGCATGCACTCCATCAGGAGTCATGGAAATGTTTGATCATCACGGTGTTGATTTAGAAGGAAAAAACATAGTATTGATCAACAGAAGTAACTTGGTAGGAAAGCCACTATATCACTTGCTGTTAGAAAAAAATGCTACAGTAATCACATGTCATTCCAAAACCAAAAATCTAACTGAATTGTGTCAATCAGCAGACATTATAATTACTGCAGTGGGAGATAGAAATAGATTCACACTAACTCCTCAAATGATCAAAGAAGGGGCAATTGTAATTGATGTTGCAATTTCAAGATTCCAAGATAAACTAGTAGGAGATTCAGATTATGACGAGATAATTAAAAAAGCATCTTTTGCAACACCGGTTCCCGGAGGAGTTGGACCTATGACAGTTGCAATGCTTTTAAAAAATACAATCACTGCAGCATCATTGAGTAGTAAAATTGGCCAATAATCCTGAAAAAGAATCACTACGAAATCTTCTTTTAGAAAAAAGAGACAATACATCATTTGATTTAATGAAGATTGCAAGTGCAAACATACAAAAAAAATTAAAAAAAATATTTGCCTTCAAAAATGCTCAAAAAATTGGCGCATACTATCCAATAGGAAGTGAGATATTCACACAAGATATCATCCAAGAATTACTCAGTCAAGGAAAAGAGGTTTTTTTGCCAAAAGTTGTAGGAGACACCATGGAATTTAGAAAAATTACCAGTTTTTCAAGCCTAGAACAAGGTAGTTTTGACATTATGGAGCCAAAAGACGACTGTCCAGTAGATAATAATCTAGACGTGATATTGGTCCCAACTGTAGGAATATCTCCCATCGGAGTAAGATTGGGATACGGTCACGGGTTTTACGATAGATTTTTGGCCAAAAATAAGATTACAACAATTTCACTTACATTAGAAAAACAAATCATCAAAAATATTCCAAAGTCAGATCATGATGTATTAATTGATTGGATTGTAACTGAAGATAAAATGCTACAAACTCAGAGATAAGACAATCCCTTTTTTCCAATATCACATCTATTGTATTTTTGAGACCAATTGATTTTCTCAGCTGCAGAATATGCATTTGTAATTGCAGAATTTAGGGTATCACCTAACGCAGTAACACCCAATACACGTCCACCATTTGAAAGAATTTTGCCATCAGATTTTTTTGTGCCAGCGTGAAAAACAACAGAATTCTTTGGAATAGAATCAAATCCAGAAATTTCATCATTTTTGGAATAAGATTCAGGATAACCCTTTGATGCCAAAACAACACATACTGCGAATTGGGGTTTCCACAAAGCTGTAGGCAAAGAAGACAATGTGCCATCAACACTTGCAACAAAATAATCATACAAATCAAAATCCATCCTCATCGTGATTGGCTGGCATTCAGGATCACCCATTCGAACATTGTATTCTAAAACATATGGTTTACCATCTCTAATCATGATACCAGCATACAAAAATCCTTTAAACAAAATCCCTTCATTTTTCATTGCAAGAATTGTCTTTTCAATTATTTGTTCTTGTATGATTTTTGCTAAATTATCATCAATTATAGGAGTTGGAGAATATGCACCCATCCCACCAGTATTAGGACCCTCATCATTATCAAAAATTCTCTTGTGGTCCTGACTTGAGGCCATAGGAATAGCAACATTGCCATCAGATAGTGCAATATATGATGCCTCAATTCCATCGATTCTTTCTTCAACAATTATTCGATTTCCAGCATCACCAAAGGTCTTCTTTACAAGGATTGTCTGGATTGCAGATATAGCCTCATCAGTATTATCACAGACAATGACTCCTTTTCCAGCTGCCAGACCATCTGCCTTTACAACTACATTGTAATCAAGGGATTTTACATATTCTTGAGCTTTTTTAGGATCATCAAAAATTTCAAAATGGGCAGTAGGAATTTCATTTCGTTTCATGAAATTTTTTGCCCAAATCTTGCTGGATTCAAGTTGGGCTGCTTTCTGAGTGGGTCCAAAAATTGGAAGATCAAGTTTGTTGAATTTATCTACAATCCCTGCGGCAAGAGGATCCTCGGGGCCTACCACAGTGAAACAATTATTTTTTTGAGCAAAATCTGCCAGACCATCCAAATCATCCACATTAATAGGAACATTGTTTTGAGTACCCCCATTTCCAGGAGCAGTAAAAACAGTGTCAACCTTACTGCTTTGAGATAATTTCCAAGACAATGCGTGTTCTCGTCCACCAGAACCTATCACTAAGACATTTACCAACAAAAATTATCGTCCCCCCAATTATATAATCCAAGTCTCAGAAAACCAATTTAGCTTTATAATGCCACAAACATACCAAAATCCAGATGGAACTATCCACCAAATTTGATGCAAAAGCAATAGAAGTTCAGGTGAAAGAATACATCAAATCAATAGATTTGGAAAAACAAATTTTTGCATCAGACAAACCTGAAAAAATTCGATTCATAGAAGGTCCTCCAACAATGAATGGAATTCCACATGCAGGTCATCTTAGAGGAAGAGTCATCAAAGATTTGTGGTATAGATTCAATACACTTCAAGGGAAAAAAATTGAATTTAATGGAGGATGGGATACACAAGGACTTCCTGTGGAATTACAAGTTGAAAAAGAGCTTGGAGTATCAGGAGGCAAGACAGAAGCTATCAAAGAATTTGGAGTTGAGAGAATAGTATCAGAGTGTAAAAAAGTTGTAAAGAAATTCAACAAGACATGGGTAGAAGTTGACGAGTTGTTAGGAATGTCATTTAATCATGAAAAAGCATATTGGACTTTTAGAGATGAATTTATTGAAAGAGAATGGCAAGTCCTCAGAAAAGCATATGAAAACAAAATTCTAGAAGAAGATTTTACAGTAATTGCATATTGTCCAAGCTGTCAGACATCACTTAGTCATGCAGAAGTTAACCAAGGATATGAAGAAGTAAAAGATCCGTCCCTATATTACAAGGTCAAATTAGTCAACGAGGATGCATTTTTGATAGTATGGACTACGATGCCTTTTACTCTCGTTACTGATGCGATGGTGGGGTTACAGCCTGAAGAAGATTATGCATATGTCAAAGTAGAAGATGAAACATGGGTAGTTGGAAAAACCAGATTAGAGGAATTCATGACAGAAGTAAAAGTTGAAAAATATGAAATTGAAAAATTGGTAAAAGGTTCAGAATTTGAAGGGAAAAAATATACTCATCCATTATTAGATTTAATTCCAGAATTAAATGAGATTTCAAAATTAGAGAACTATCATGTTGCAGTATCTGAAACATTTGTTGATGCAAGTACTGGTAGTGGACTAGTGCATTTATCACCTGCAAATGGAGAAGAAGACATCAAGATTGCAAATAAAAGAAAAGTCAAAATTTTTAGCCCCATTGATGATGAGGTAAAATTCACAGACAAGGCAGGAAAATATCAAGGGATGTTTGTAAGAGATGCAGACAAAGGAATTGTAGAAGATCTCAAGGAACATGATGCATTAGTAAAAATTGGCAAAATCAAACACAAATATCCACTATGCTGGAGATCACACCATCCAATTGTCTGGCTCGCAAGAAAAGGATGGTTTTACAAATTAGACAGATTAGAAAACAAGGCAATTGATGCGGCAGAAAGCGTAGAATATTTTTTTGAGCAGCCAAAAAACAGATTTCTTGGAATTATTAAAGAAAGGCATCCATGGTGTATTTCCAGAGAAAGAATTTGGGGATGTCCTCTACCAGTTTGGAATTGTGAAGACTGCGGTGAAAAGAACTGGTTTTTTACAAGAAAAGATATCGTAGAATCAGCAGACAAATTACCTGACGGGCCTAATTTTGAACTACATAGGCCATGGATTGACAACATTACAATAAAATGTAAAAAATGCAACAGCGTCAATACAAAAAGAGAAGAGTATGTGCTAGACACATGGCACAACAGTGGTTCTGCGCCATATTCGTCATTAACTGATGAAGAATACAAAAAAGAAATTCCAGCACCATTTTTCACAGAAGGAATTGATCAAACTAGAGGGTGGGCATATACTCTACTTATTGAAAATGTAATTCTAAACAATGCTCCAACACCACCATACAAAGCATTCTTGTTTCAAGGTCATGTTCTAGATGAAAAAGGCGGAAAAATGAGTAAAAGCAAAGGCAATGTTCTAGAAGGAGCAGAATTACTTCAAAAATACCCAGCAGATCTTATTAGATTCTATTTCATGTGGAAAGCAAGTCCAATTGAACCATTAAGTTTTAGCACAGACGAATTAATGTCAAGGCCGTATCAGGTAATCAACACACTGTTCAATCTTCACCTGTATTTTCAACAAAATAGTAAATATGATAATTTTGACCAAACAAACACAATTGAGTGGGCAAAACAAAACAATCTATTAACATCACCAGACATTTGGTTATTATCGAAACTTCAAAAACTGATTCTGGTATTAACTGAAAAAAATCAGACATGTAAATTCCATGAAGGAGCAAAAGCAATTGACGATTTCATAATTAATAATCTTAGTCAGATATACATTCCAATTACAAGAGGAGAATTATGGGACGAGGATGAAGAAAAGAAAAACAGACGATTGTCAATATATGCAGTTCTCAGTGAAGTGCTCAAAACACTAGATATTTTGATTCATCCATTTTGTCCATTTACAAGTGAGCATCTATACCAAACAGTATTTCCAGGAAAACAAAGCATCCTACTTGACAAATGGCCTTCATATCAAGAATCACTAGTCAATGAAGAGATCGAAGAATCATTTGACATAATGAAGGACATTGTTTCTATATCATCTGCAGCTAGAATGAAAGGAAAACTGAAGAGAAGGTGGCCACTTAATGAGGCCCAAATTTGTGTGAAAAAAGGTCAAAAAACAAAACTAGAACCATTGTCAGAACTATTACAATCACAACTCAATGTTGAAAAATTCATCATTACTGAAACTGAAAAAGAATCAGGCCTAGAGCAAATTTTAGAATTAAAACAATTAGGATTACCGATAAAAGGAATTGTAGAATTGGAAAGAAAAAGAATAGGGCCAAAAGCAAAGCAACACATGGGAAAACTAGTTTCAACATTTAATGAAACAGATCCTGAAGAAATCATTTCATCATTACAAAAAGAATCCAAATATAATTTTGAAATTGACGGGGAAACAATTTCGTTAGATGGCGAGGACTTTATCATAGACTTTGATGCAAGTGAGAATTTTGCAGTTGCAAAAAGAGACAACTACATTGTATTAATTTCAACATCTAGAAACAAAGAGATGATGGCAAGAGGATTGGTAAAAGATATTGCCAGAAGACTACAAACATTAAGAAAAGAAAGAGGATACACGCCAACGGATGTTTTAGATGTAGCATCAATTTTGGAATTAGATGAAGAGTCACTTGAAATGATAAAAGAGAAAGCCAAAGAACTAGCATTTTTAGTCAGAGTCAAACAAGTCAACTTTACTGATTCTTGTAAAGAATACAAAGAAGACGATATCGATGGGCAAAAAATTAGAATTTCAGTAGAATAGATATTTCAGATTCAGAATGAGTGCACTGCAAACACATTTTTTATTTATCATCATTGCAAGATAAATTCAAAGTCCAGAGGAGCAAAACACGAGGTTTCCCTAACCCACATTTTCCCACATCTCCTCTTGAAATCAAATTCTAAAAAGCATGAAATATTTTTATTACAACAACTAAACCCATAATCAAATGTCCGAATCAAAACCAAATGTTGTTGGGATAAATGTTCTAAAACAAAATGGCCTTGATGTCGATGAATTGGTAAAAGAGTTAATCAAAAATGCAGCAGTTGAATTTACTGCATACTATTACTTTACCAATCTCAGAGCACATTGTACAGGCATGGAAGGTGAAGGACTGAAAGGAATTATCGAAGATGCAAGACTAGAAGATCTTAGCCACTTTGAATCATGTATTGAAAGAATCTACCAATTAGGAGGAGCTCTTCCAAACGATGCAACAGAATTTATCAAAATTTCTGGTTGCGAATTCTTACAACTCCCAGCAAACCCAACAGATCACAAGGCAATTCTAGAAAAATGTCTCAAAGCAGAACAAGGAGCAATAGTCAATTGGGATAAAATTTGCAAGATGACTTTAGGCAAAGATCCTGCAACATATGATATTGCAAAAGATATTCTCGCCGAAGAGATCGAACATGAGTCTTGGTTCCTAGAGCTAATCTATGGAAGACCATCTGGACACATGAGAAGAAAGTATGCAGGAGAAAGACCACATACAAGAAAACATTCTAGAGCATTAGATATGGCATAAGTGCCAAATCATTTTCTTTATTTTAAATTCTAAATTAATGTGATTTTATTAACGACATGTTGTGAAGATGCGTTGTTTTATTACGGTTAAATAGAAAAATGACGTATTACTATCATGGTAAAGCAGATCAGTCTGGATGCATGGCAGATTCAGCATTTATCAGATCTGTTAGAAAAGGGGTCAAACATAGTAGCAAAGACAAACAAACCAATAGTCCTGTATAGACAAACTCTTGAAGAAGAGGAAGAGTCCTATGAAGAAATTGTTTGTACACTTACCAATGGATATGTAATTGAGCAAATGGTCACATCAGGAGGGATATTGGTTCCAAGTTTTCACCAACAGTTTGTATTTACAATTGAGGAATACCCACAAGAATTATTGAGAAAAAGTAAAGATCGCTTTTTAGAAATGATTGATTTTCTAGATGAACAGTTGAAATAGTATCATAGTTAATAAAGACCGTAAATTTCATGATTTTTGCATGCAATTACTAGAATTTCAGGCTAAAGAATTGTTTCGAGAATATGGAATTAATCTCCTTGATAGCATATCATCGACCAATATTGAAGAAGGTCGAAAACATGCAAAAGAATTAGGATATCCATTTGTAATTAAAATTCAGGTTCCAGTCGGAGGCAGAGGAAAAGCAGGAGGCATTCAAAAATGTCAAAATGATGATGAATTTGAGTTGAAATATCCTCAAGTGATGGATTTGACGATTAAAGGTGAAAAAGCAAGGGCAATTTTACTAGAAAAGATGGCAGATATCAAAAAAGAATTGTATCTATCATTGTTTTTGAATCGTTCAAAAAGATGCTATACCATCATTGCATCAGCAGAAGGAGGAGTTGAAATTGAATCAGTTAAGAATCAGATTATCAAAGAAGTGGGATTAGGAGACGTATCTGATGAACTTGCAAGAGAAGTTGCAAAAGAAATGGGATTAGAAGGAAACACCGCAGAACAGTTTGTCGACACACTAAAAAAATTATCAAAACTCACAATTGAAAAAGAAGCAGAACTTGTGGAAATAAATCCATTAGCGATTATGCAAGACGATACAATCATGGCACTTGATGGTAAATTTGTAACAGATGATAACAGTAACTTTAGACATCCAGAATTGCAAAAATATCAAGAGAAAACAGCTATTGAAGAACAAGCAGAGAAGAGCGGGTTTTCCCTTGTAGAATTAGACGGAGATATTGCAGTTGTTGGAAACGGTGCAGGTCTTGTAATGTCAACGCTAGACATGTTATCAGACAATGGTGGAAAACCAGCATGCTTCTTAGATGTAGGGGGCGGTGCAACAACAGAGTCAGTGTATGAAGCATTAACTTTAATCAGCAAATTAAAAAGAGTGAAAGGAATTCTAGTAAATCTATATGGTGGAATTGTCAAGACAACCGTAGTTGCAGAAGCATTTCTCAAAGCATATGAAAACAACCTAATTGACTTGCCAGTCTTTTCAAGACTAAAGGGAACAGAATCAGAAAAAGCAAAAGAAATGCTTCAAGGTTCTAGAACTAAAATATTTGATTCTGTTGAAGAAGCAATTAACGCAGCAGTGATGGGAGTAAAGAAATGACAGATATTTTTGGACTACTAAAAGGAAAACCAGGAGAGCCCGATTATGAAAAAAAGGGCGTAATTGTTCAAGGAATCACTGGAGCGTATGGTTCACTGCATGCAAAACAAATGATGGCATATGGAACCAATGTTGTTGCAGGAGTTACCCCGGGTAAAGGAGGCCAAAAATTTGAAGACAAAGTTCCAATTTACAATACAATGCAAGAAGCTGTGGATGCAACAAATGCAAAAATTTCAATAATCTTTGTTCCAGCAAAATTCTTTCTAGGAGCTGCTAAAGACGCATTAAATGCAGGAATCAAATTACTTGTTGCAATTCCAGAGCATGTTCCAATTAGAGATACGATGGAGACATTAGAGTTAGCAAAACAAAAAGGAGCAGTAGTCATTGGACCAAATACACCAGGAATAATGATTCCAGAGTTAATTAAAATTGGAATTATGCCACCGATGCCTTTCAAAGCAGGAAAGATTGCAGTATTATCAAAAAGCGGAACATTGCTCTATGAGATTTCTGATGCATTAACAAATTCCGGATTTGGTCAATCAATCACAATTGGAATCGGAGGAGATCCAGTAAATGGCACAAGACTAATTGATGCGTTTGAGATGGTAAAAGACATTCCAGATTTAGAAGGACTTGTAGTGGTAGGAGAAATCGGAGGAGATTCTGAAGAAATTTTGGCTCAAAGAATTATCGATAGTGGATTTAACAAACCAACTGTAGCATACATTGCAGGAAGAGCAGCACCTAAAGAAAAGAGAATGGGTCATGCAGGTGCAATTGTGATGGGAACTTATGGTTCAGCAGAATCCAAGGTATCCATGTTTAACAAGGCAAACATCCCAGTAGCCAAAAGACCTGCACAAGTACCAGTATTATTAGCAGGAAAGATGGAAAAATCCGATTAGAATAAAAGAGAGAGATTAAGGAGAAAACTAAATGCCAGTTACAGACCCAGAAAAGAAAAGAATTGCTCAGCAAGCACGTCTTGTAATGAAAATTTGTTTCAAATGTGGGTGCAGAAATGATATCGATGCCACACGATGCAGAAAATGCAGAAATCCATACTTACGACTAAAGAATAGAAATCTCGGCGTTAAGAAATAGAATCAGGGATTCATCAATCTTTGCCTATAATCTACAATTGCAGACTTTAATTCAGTGTAATGTTTCTTTACAAATGATTTTGCGGCTTCAGGATCATCCAATTCTTCAAAAATCAGTTGCAAGTCATCAGGCAGTTGATCATTCATCTGATACAAAACTCGGGCAGCATCCACATATTGCCCCAAATTATCGGCATATTCAAAAGCCAATTTCATCCTATCAATTATTGCATCAAATTCTTGTAATGACATGATAGTTATTTTTTAAATCAGTAATAAAGCCCAAGGTAATTGTAACATATCCAGATAGCAAAGACAAAAAAACTCCTTTAGATTAATTGAATTGGACCGGTCGTCTAGTTTGGTTTGGATGACGCACTCACACTGCGTAAGGAAATTAATTTCCCGCAAAGGTCGTGGGTTCAAATCCCATTCGGTCCACCATTTCATTTATCGAAGGACACATGAATTAGATTCATCATCAAAAATTGTTCCAGGACCGCATTTTGAATCGCCAGAATCAATTGCATCCAATACCAGACCAGGCACACATGCATTGGTGTCAGGATCAAGAACAGTTCCATCACCACATTTTGAATCATACACACCATAGAAAATTTCTTCATTTTCAATGGAACTAATTGTATCAGACGATGATTCCAACGAACTATCAAAATAACCTTGAGAATAGGCAGTTGCAAAAATAATCAAGATCAAAACGGGAATTCCTACAAGTATGAGCATTTTTAACGGAATTAATTTTTTAAAATTTGAAGATACAGATTCTTCAACCATAGATTGTTTATTTGATCCAACTTCAAATAACGATGAACCGCAAATCATGCAAAAATTTGCACCTAGTGGACATTTTTTTCCACATTTCCAACAATGAATGATTTCCTCATCTACAGGTTCATTTTCAAAAACAATAGGCTCATCAGATGAAACGTCAGAAGTGTGTTTTACGAGATATTTCTCCTTCAAACCTTTGAGATAATTTTCATCAGTAATCCAAATTTTTCGATTTTGGATGTAAGTTTGTTTGATATGTTCTAATCTATATGGATCACCGACACCTAATTTCAGTAAAGAGTTAACGTCATCAACAATATCTGGAGATTCCATATGATTTGCTTTACAAGTCAAAGTCATTAAATACTAATTGGAAATGTCATTCCAAAAAACAAAATTGACAAAAAATGTCCAAAATGAGAAAAGTCCATTTTAGTATAAAGGAATAGTAATGATTAAAATCTAAAAGACGAATCAAGCCTATGAATATTTACCAAAGGAAAATAGAGGTAGAAACATCCAAAGAAATCCTCTTAGCGACAATTCTTAGCAATAAAGAAAATTTAGACACTCACATGATTGCCAAAGCCATCAAAGATTTTGTAAAAAATCATGAAAAATACAATATGGAAAAAAAGGAATGTTTGGCATTGATTTCAAAGACAGAAAATAACAATTTCAGGCTAGAAAAAAGACCAAAATAAGAAACGTCATATGTAGCCATAACAAAAAAGGAATAGAATTAGGCATAATTGGGGCTTCAAAGTATCTCAAAATCAAAATTTAATCAATAGCCTGATTAAAATTAGATAGAAATGTCAAATACAGCATGAAGGCCAGATTTAATGGAAAATGCTCAGAATGCGGAGATGTCATTAAGACAGGTAAAGAAATTCTAAAAAACAGCAAAGAGCAATGGGTTCACAAAGCATGCTGTGATTTAGAGGAAGAACTACCATAATCCAATCAAACTGGAATGAATTAGTAACAAATTTTTTAAGTGACTTTGAAAAACTATGATTGAAATGAATGGTAAAACAAATCTCTTGTTAATTGCATCAATTATGACAGTATTTGGAGCAATGTTAATTCCAGCAGAAATATCTGCTGAGACCAATCAAATCACTGTAACACCGATAAATGATAAAGTTAGTTTAGAAGAAACAATCACTACAATGAATGTTCCTTTAGACAACAAACTCCCATGGGGATTTGTAAAGGGGGAGGCATCAGATGTAGCTGAAAGATATCCAATCATCATTCAATTTTACAAAGGAGAAGATCCCGTTCACTTTGCACAAATAGATGCAAAAGGGGATGGCTCTTATGAATACAAATTCAGAGTCAGAAATCTTGATTCCAGTACAGGAGAATTTGTAAATGTGTTTGAGGGAGAATACACTGTAAAGATATACAAAGTCATTCCAAATACAAGTGATTTTGTATGATCAATATTTTGCCAAATACACCTATGTTATAAAAAAGAGTAATTATTTCATAGAATTCATATACTGAATATCCAGACCAAGAGCTAGAAAATGAGTAAGAATTTTTGGCACGACATAGAACCAGGTACAGACATTCCAGAAATCATTAATGCTATTGTGGAGATTCCCAAAGGATCCATGAACAAATACGAATACGACAAAAAGCACAACATGATAAAATTAGACAGAGTATTGTTTTCACCATTTCATTATCCCGGAGATTATGGTCTCATTCCCCAGACATTGTCTGATGACGGAGATCCATTAGACGCACTAGTGTTGGTTACAAACCCCACATACCCAGGAATCTTAATTGAAGCAAGACCAATAGGATTACTTCAGATGAAAGACGATGGAAAGTTAGATGACAAAATCATTTGTGTTGCAACTAATGATCCTAGATACCTACACACTGCAGACATTACAGATATCGAAGACCATTATCGTTCAGAAATTGCACATTTTTTCCAAGTTTACAAAGATTTGGAAGGAAAGAAAGTAGAAATCATAGGATGGAAATCTGCAAAAGAAGCTAAAACAGTAATCATTGAATCGATAAAAAGATACAAAGATACTTTGAAAAAATATTAACATGACAAAAGAATGCGAGCATTTTTCCCAAGAAAAAAATGTGTCTCAGAATACAAAAAGTTGTGAAGAATGCGAAAAAGAGCACCTTCCAGTTGTAGCATTAAGAATGTGTTTAACATGTGGACATGTGGGTTGTTGTGATTCATCTATTGGGAGACACGCAACAAAACACTTTGAAGAAACAGGTCATCCAGTGATGCAAGCAGTTCCTGAAAAGATTTGGAAGTGGTGCTACATTCACGAAGAATATTATTAATTTAGATACTTTTTTAGATTAAATAATTTAGATCAAAGCCTAATCGTAAACCATTAAACCTTTTTCTTCAAGCAAAGCATGAATTTGGTTTACAGAGCGATGAACATCTTTTTCTAATTTTGCTCCTACACAAACTAATTTTCCAGATGCAAATATGAGAATTACCGTTTTTGGATCAAGCATCCTATGGATTAATCCAGGGAATTGTTCTGGCTCGTACATACTTCTAGGAAGAGTTCTGGCGGCTTGCTCCAAATTGACTTTACCTCCAAGATTGATTGAAGATACAATATTTTGTATTGACACTATTGGATCATTTTTAATTTTGATTTTTCCTTTTCGTAATATTTTGACTACCTCAAACACGGCAGTTTCTGCTAATTCTTGTGATTTTGCACCTGTACACACCATCTTTCCAGAGCCAAAAAGCAATGTTGCAGTTTTAGGGTTTTTCAGTCTAAACACAGCACCAGGGAATTGTTCTGGATGGTATTCAACTGCAGGGAATTTTTTAGTAATATCTACTAGGTCTAATTTTTGTTCAATTGTTGCAGAAGCAACAACATTGACAATTGCAATTACAGGTTTTGTTTGAGTCATTTTCTTATTTTCCTCCCAGCATATCCATATTTTGGTCTAATCTCAAGCCTTTGTATCTATTTCTAATTGTTACTTCAGTTACATTTGCAGCCTCTGCAATATCTCGTTGAGTTTTATCTTCGCCATTTTTAACACATGAAAGGTATAATGCGGCAGCTGCTAATCCCATAGGATCTTTTCCTGCAGATTCCTCATGAGCTTGTGCATCTTTGAGTACTTTGACAGCATAACGTTTTGTTTTTTCAGTAATTCCAATAGAGCTTGCAATTCTTGCAACACATTGAACAGGATCCACTACAGGCATTTTTAGCTCCAATTCCTGATGTAGAATTCTGTAACATCTTGAGATATCTTTTTTCTTGATGTTACCTGCATCTGAAACATCTTTTAGAGTTCTAGGAGTTTCAGTATCTCTGCATGCAGCATAAAGAGAAGCTGCAATCAATGCAGATATGGAACGTCCTTTTACAAGACCTTTTTCCAGTGCTTTTCTGTAAATGTATGATGCTTTTTCAATTACTGTATCAGATAATGAGAGTTTGTCTTTTAATGTGGATAATTCACTTAATGCTTGTCTGAGATTTTTGTCTGAAGAGGCATTTACTTTACTTCTACTATCCCAAGTTCTTAGTCTTTCAATAGTACTTTTCATAGTAGATGTCAGAGGTTTGCCAGAAGAGTCTTTGTTCATAGGACTGATAATAGTTGCAAGTCCTCTATCATGCATTGCAAGTGATGTGGGAGCTCCAGTTCTAGTTGGATCTGATCCTCCTTCTTTTGAAAATGATCTCCATTCAGGTCCAGAGTCTTGCAGGGTCTCAGTGATTACGTAACCACATTTCCCACAGAATCTTTCACCAGTTACATTGTCAGTCAACATAGAATTTTTTCCACAACGACCACATGTCGAATCAGCATTGATAATTTCTAAAACCATAAAGATTACTTCTTTTATGCTAATGATTTCCTATATAAACGACTTATTTTACGACTTTTGGGGAAGATATTGAGCCCAAATTTTAGGAACAAAATTTTTGCAAATTACAACTAGATGGCAAAAAGTCTCAAAAAATACCAAAAACAAGAATTTTTAGAATAATGCCAACAATACACATATTCATTTTTTAATAGTTACAAAACAGCAAATTCAGATGTCATCATATCAGTTGGGTAAATGGGATCTCACAAAACTAGTAAAAAATCCAAAAAGTCCAGCATTTCAAAGACAGATTAAAGAATTGGAAAACCAGGCAAAAAAATTTGAAAAGATTAAATCAAAATTAGATCCTAAAATGTCAACTAAGCAATTCATGAACATACTTCATCAAGTTGAAGAAATTTCTGAAAACATGAATAGAATTGGAGGTTATGCATCATTATCATATTCTTCAGACACGCAATCAGACGAAGCAACATCTCTAATGACAAGAATGTCAAAACTTGGGGCCGAAATATCAAATAAAATTTTGTTTTTTGATTTATGGTGGAAAACCCAAGTTGACGATAAAAATGCAAAAAGACTAATGAAAGATGCAGGAGAAATTACAGAGTATCTTTCTCATAAAAGACTATTTGCAAAATATGCATTAAGTGAACCAGAAGAGAGAATCATAAATACATTAGATGTGACCGGAATATCTGCGCTTGTAAAACTGTATGACAAGATTACAAATTCTTTTGAATATAAAATGAAAATCGGAAATAAAACTAAAGTGATGACAAGAGAAGAACTTACAAATTATGTTAGGAGTAACAATCCAAAGATTAGAGAGACAGCATACAAAACGATTCTTTCGAAATACTCTGATAATAAAGGAGTCGTTGGAGAAATATACCAAAACATAGTTCTTAATTGGAAAGATGAAGGTATTGAAATTCGAGGATACAAGTCACCAATTTCAATGAGAAACATAGGAAACGATGTAGACGATAAAACTATAGAATCACTACTTGCAGTATGTAAAAGAAACTCGCCTGTTTTTCAGGAGTTTTTCGTTCAAAAAGCAAAGATGCTAAACATGAAAAAATTACGAAGGTATGATTTGTATGCACCAGCAGCAGCAAATATCAAAGAGAAAAATTATTCATATGACAAATCAGTGAAATTAGTTTTTGAATCATTGGGAAAATTCAGTAGTACACTGGAAGAGTATGCCAGAAAAGTATTCAATGAGAACCATATTGATTCAGAAGTAAGACAGGGAAAACGAGATGGGGCATTTTGCAGTACTCTTTCGCCAAAAATCACCCCTTATGTATTGGTGAATTTTACAGGCAAGTCCAGAGATGTGTTTACCCTGGCACATGAATTAGGTCATGCTGTACATAGTCAAGCGGCACAAGACAGATCAATTCTTGTTCAAGATGCACCATTGCCTCTAGCAGAAACAGCATCAACTTTTTCGGAATTATTATTGTATGATAATTTGTCTAACAAAATTTCAGATAATGAAAAGAAAGTAATGCTGTCAGAGAAAATCGATGATCTATATGCAACAATTCTAAGACAATCATTTTTCACAATCTTTGAAATAGATGCTCATAAGCAGATAGGAGAAGGCACCACAATAGATGAAATATCAAAAACATATTTGAACAATCTCAAAGTTCAATTTGGAAATTCTGTTAGTTTGACAGATGACTTTGCAATTGAATGGAGCTGTATTCCTCATTTTTATCACACGCCGTTTTACTGTTATGCGTATTCATTTGGTAATTTACTAGCTCTGTCTTTATTCCAAAGGTACAAAAAAGAAGGAAAGGACTTTGTTCCAGCATACATCAGCATTCTTGCAGCAGGAGGTTCAAAGAAACCAGAAAAACTTCTTTCAGAATACGGATTTGACATATCTAGTCAAAAATTCTGGCAGGAAGGATTTGATTATGTCAGAGACCAAGTAAAGACACTATCTACATTAAACTAGTTTTAGAATAAATGGGGCTGACAGTCCAACGCATGGACTGCCAGCTTGTTCCCCGAACGGTTTGAATTCGATGTCATTTCAAATACAATGATGATCTGATTTAAACGTTTGAAATTATTTAGTCTAATTTCTTAGGTTTTATCTTTCTGATAGAGCCTGCCAAAATCCCAATAGTGATTCCCAATTGATAAAGAAAATACAGTAAAACTTCAAAAGTACTGGGAGTTAGATCAGTGAATCTACTTACAGCAGTCAATATCAACAAAAGGGCACTGAAAAAGAAAACAAATCCTTTTGTAATACCAGTAAGATTTGTGAATTTCAAAACAACAAAACTCATGACTGTCACAGATATTGCCAATACTGTCAAAAAGCCAGTATTCATTCCAAAAATCAAGAAAAGTGAAGATATGATTTCACCAGGACTGCTTGCAGACAGATTTGAAAGAGTGATTTTTTCAGGAGAAGCAAAGCGCGGAACACTCAAAATTGCATTTGTTAGAAACAGAATAAACATCGTAACAGAGACAGTTTTAACGCGATTTTGCAAACGCGGAAATCTGACAAGTATGGCCCTACCAAGTATTATTCCTTGAAACAATCCAATGCCAAACGCACTCAAAACAGCAACCAGTTGGATTATAGGATGAAGAAGAAAATCCACTAAAACAGGAATCAATGCCATATTATCCAAATAATTGGATTAATGGGAATATTAGTTACTAGATATCACGTATTTTACAAAAAATGAAGAAGAATCAAGTTGCTGAACAAGATATAGACAAAATAGGAGTAAATTTAATAATTTCACATATAGAAACACAGCCGATGCAGCAAAAAATTATTTTCCTTGCGATTATTGCACTAGTTGGAATTTCAGTGAATTATGCATATTCCCAAGAAATAGGCCTTGCAACATTTCAGGAGACGGCACAAGTCATCATAGATAAAAGAATTACACAAAATGTAACATCATCAATCACATTACAAAGTACTAGCATTCAAGAAATTAAAATTCCAGCAGAGTTAGAACAAAGAATTAGAGAAAACGAAAATATTTCAGCAGTAATAATTACAAACCAGGACAAATGTGTTCTAGGTGTTAATGGGGAATCGTGCATCATAATCAACGTAAAAAGAAATCCAGAAGATACCAACTTTTTAAAAATTCAAAATTCAACATTGAAAATATCAGAGCAATTTATTGACGAGATAAACGACATTTTTGATACAAAAGCAAAACTGCATTCTACATTTATTCAACCTAGTGACGAAACAAATACAGCACTACAAACATCAGGAGTGGTTTCAGGCAAAGGAACAATTTCTGCAGTATATACCATGCCTATGGAAGACACCGATTCAATGTACGAAAAGATCTCAGCAATTTTAATTCCAAAAATCATCAGAGATTCGGGAGGATTTTATGATGCAGCAAAAAATCTTTCAACAGATGAAAATGCAAAGATGACATTTTCCATAATCCCGTCAGGCAGTAAATCATTGCTTCAATTGAGAGTATCAACGACATATTCTGGAATCGCACCAAGTATCGATAAAATCGATCCACTGGAATTGCTAAAGACAAATGAACTGAAAAGATCAGAGTATTTCTCAACAGGATTTTACCCTCTAAATTCAATAGTTCAGGTAGCAATTATTTCATCTGAAAACACAAACATTTCAGATGTGAGAGGAAACATCATTCCAACTCATATAATAGATAATGAAAAAATCCCAATAGACATTACAAAAAAAGGCTGGGTTTTTGATCCTGAAGAAGGACAGATGATTCAAGGAAAATACATTTTTGGCAAGGAAACAACCGTGAGCAGTAATGAATTAAAATTTTCACTTGGTGGGGATAGCATGTTAGAAGAAAAGCAAGAATTTGACGAATCAATTTTAGTTGTAATTATAATTACAATAGTTGCAATAGCTGCTGCGTTATTTTATCTTAAAGGATATAAAAAATAATTACAACAAAAGAACAGCTGCTGCAAAGACTGTGGTCCATTTTCCATCTTTGTCGCCCTTAGTAGCTGAAGTAATGTTATGAGTTTTGTAGATTTCTCCAGAAATTGACCATTGCTGCCTTTTTTCATTCCATGCCTTGTCAGCATCAAAAGGAATTCCTAAAGAAGATGCAAGCATTTGTGCTGCAATATCTTCAGCATAATCTCCTGCTTGAATTTCATTTTGTCCAAATGCCTCATATTCAGACAAGTATCCATATCGTGCTTTGTCCTTTGGCTGAGCAAGACCCACAGATGCAGAGCATACTCGATGAGGTTCATTTGTTTGATTCTTAGAATAAATAGTAAACAAGATTTGTCCAGGTGAAATTTTTTTCAACCCTTCTTTTCTAGAAATCAGTTTTGCCTTTGGAGGAAATATGCTGGAAATTAAAACAAGATTAGTTCCTGCGATTCCTGCATCTCGTAATGCATATTCAAAACTGGTCAATCTGTCTTCATGAACGCCTTTGCCTTTAGTAAGAAACAAATTCTTTGCAACTAAATCTAGCATTTCTGAATTCATGAAAGATAGTTATTATTTATACTTTAATTGGACATGACGAAAAAGCATTTTCAAATGAAACATAGAATTAATCATTTTTTCTTTTTCTTTCTTTTATCAGGTTCTTTCTGAATCTGAGTCAAAAGAATGAAGGTAAAGAACGCACCCAGCCCGATGTTTATCACACCCATAAAAGTAATCATAAGAGTTTGTTGAGGCCCAGCAATTGGAGATAGTCCAATAACAATACCAATGGAGCCAGTTGCAAAAAACATCATCATCAAAACCTTGACTCTAGTAGGTTCGATGTATCTCATATGAGGTATCAAAATATAGGATTATTATAAACTGACGGCAAATTTAGCGATTTTCGAATAAAGATCATTTTGAAACGAACCACAGGTAACACTTTAAACCTTCAAAAATTTCATTTTACTTCGTGCCAATGTAGCTCAGCCTGGTAGAGCAATTGATTTGTAATCAATAGGTCATGGGTTCAGATCCCGTCATTGGCTTTTCAAATTTTTAAATCGGTCTTTAGCCAAAATTTGGCAATACGATTAAGTATGCTAAATGTTCAATGAATTGAAATGAGTTTTGAGGAAGAAACTAATCAAAAAGTATCAGTTAAGAAATCCACGTTTAACGGAATGATGGTAGGGATAATCATCTTAGTGGGAGTTGCTGCATTCTTTGCAGGATCGTATACATCAAATTTCAACCAAATTTCAGAAGAAGATCTTGACGATGCAATAGCAAAATTGGAATTAAAATTATTACAAAATCAATTGCCCACAAAACAACCATCAGCGCCTGTAAAAATTTCAACAGATGATGATCCCATCATAGGAAATCCAGACGCTCCAATTACAATTGTGGAATTTTCAGATTTTCAATGTCCATTTTGTGCAAGATTCCACACCCAGACATTACCATTAATTCTTGAAGAGTATATCGAACAAGGAAAAGTAAAATTGGTTTTTAGAGATTTTCCAATACAAAGCATTCATCCAAATGCATTACCTGCATCAGTTGCAGCTGAATGTGCAAATGAACAAGGAAAATTCAGAGAAATGCATGATGCATTATTTGAAAAACAAAACGAATGGAATAAACTAGATACTGTGGATGCATTATCATTATTCAATCAATATGCAACAGACATGAAATTAGATCAAGAAGAATTTGATTCATGTCTTTCTAGTGGAAAATTTATTCCAGAAATTAAAAAAGATCTTGAGGATGGAAGAGAATATGGAGTTTCAGGGACACCAGGATTCTTTGTTGGAAATGATATTGTAGGATATGTTGAATTAAAAGGAGCCCAGCCATTTGAGAGTTTTAAAAAAATTATTGATGCTCAATTGGATGCATAAAGAATAACAAGCGTTTATTAGACATAAGGAGGGATCATGTATCAGAATAATGACGAGTAGGCAATGAGCTTTTTCGTCATTGCCAAAGAGAAAAAAACAAAATGACAAAATTTCAAGATTTAGGATTAAGCGACGAGATACTAAGAGGAATTACTGATCAAGGCTTTGAAGAAGCATTCCCAATTCAAGAAGCAGTAATTCCAGTGTTACTTTCAGGCAGAGATGTGGTGGGACAAGCTCATACAGGCTCTGGAAAAACAGCAGCATTTGCATTGTCAATGTTGCAAGAGATTCAGCCCAAACAAGGAATTCAGGGATTGATAATGGCACCTACAAGAGAACTTGCAATGCAAATCAGCGATGAAATCAAGAAATTTGGAAAATATACAGGAATCAAAATAGCTACAGTCTACGGAGGACAAGGAATGGGAATTCAGTTAGATGCCCTCCATAGAGGAGTTGAAATTGTAGTAGCAACACCAGGTAGATTGATAGATCATCTCAAAAGAGGATCAATAGAACTCAGAGATATTTCATATATTGTTCTAGATGAAGCAGATACCATGTTAGATATGGGATTTGTAGAAGATATTTCATTTATTTTAGATTTAGCCCCAGAAGACAGAGTGATGGCATTATTTTCAGCAACAATGCCAACAGAAATTTTGAGATTGTCTGAGGAATATCTAAAGAATCCAAAACAATTCTTGTTAGATGCAGATGATCTCAGCGGAGAAGGAATAGACCAATCATATTTAGTGATTAAAGACAGAGACAAATTCAAGTACCTACTTGATTTCATAAAACCAACAAAAGGTCAAAGCATAGTATTTTGTTCTACAAAATACAGAACTCGTGATGTGGCAAAATTCCTCCATCAAGAAAAATTCAATGCAGTTGCTATTGAAGGGGACATGTCACAGCATAGAAGAGAGCAATCAATGGGAAAATTCAGAAGCGGTAAAGCAGACATTCTTGTAGCAACAGATGTGGCATCAAGAGGTATAGATGTTCCAAGAGTAGAATTAGTGATTAATTATGATGTGCCAAATCAAGAGATGGCATACTTTCATAGAATTGGAAGAACCGCCAGAGCAGGTGCAAAAGGTAAAGCAGTTACATTTGTATCATATTCATCAGTAGGAGATTGGAATCTAATCAAGCGCCAAATCAAAGTGCCAATTAGAGATTTAAATCAAGAAATGGGAATACAAATTTCAATTCCAGATCCACTGAAAAGACAAACCCCATCAAGAAGGTATGGGGGCCAATCCAGATCTAATTATTCCAGAGGAGGACGATCTGGAGGATATGGAAGATCAGACAGAGGCAGCAATCCAAGAGACGATAGAACTAGAAAAAGAAGAGACTCAGATAGCAATAGAAATAGCTACGGCGGACGCAGTAGATGGTAGCACTAGAAAACTTAAAGACAGGAACTCCATAATCACAATCAGACAATGCATAAAGGATTCATTTTATTAAATTGTGATCTGGGAGCCGAGGAATACATCGTTGATGAATTAAAGCAAATGCAAGACATTACTAACGCATATCTAACTTTTGGTGCATATGATGTAATTGCAGAAGTAAAAACAGACAATCAAGAGGAATTTGAAAAAGTCATTGCAACCATTAGGAAACTGTCCAGAGTCGTAAGTACAATGACATTAAATGTAATCATTCCCGAATAATTGATCTAAGCTAGATTGTCAGTTATTATTTTGTAAAAACTATCAAGATTTCAATTGGTTTGCACGCCAAGTTGTGTTTTCCGACCTAGTGGCTTTGGTTGCTAGTCGTAAAACCAACCGTTAGCATCTTCGGATGCTAACGACATTATTTCTTTATTCAACAAAAATTCTAATTTTGATTTTGTACTTTTTCTCATATGACCAAATTTTTCCCATGACAATATGATAATCAATCCAATGATTTCCTGTTTTTCCAACATCATCTAGAAATTCACTAAATTCCATCATAAGATAATTTCTGCATGTAAAATTCTTAAACCAATTTGCATAGGCCCTCGAGGTGACTTGTCAAATTAGTTCAAGTCCCTTCTTGAAACATGCCTGAGATACGAAAAAATTAGCAGTTTTTGTATAAATTCTGATGAGTAAAAACAAGGATTCAGTCTTTGAAGAATATGAAGATCTGTACAAATTAACTGCAAAAACTGCAGATGACCACATAGAATTTTACAAAAAGAAGGAAGCCATACCTGAAGAAACCCTATTTGATATTTGGAAGAAACTATCTCAACAATCAGAAAATTTTGATAAAAGAGATTGGACAGAAAACTGGCATAATTGGCACAAGAATCTACAAGGATTTGAAAGGCATCAATTTGAAGCTAGATTCTTGATTCAGCATTATCTTACTGACGTTCTTGAAGAATTGATAGACAGATTAGTTCAAAGATTTGAGAAATCCATCAGATTAAGTGAAAGAATTACAGAACCATCACCAAAGACAGAACTTTCTGAATTAATAAAAAAAGAAGTAAAACGACAAGTAAAACAAGAATTATCAAAACAAAAAATAAAGAAAAAGTGAGTCCACGGGGATTCACCTACCAAATTGGGAATGAAAATGGACGCAGAATTAAACAATGAAACTTTATTCTATGCCTAAAATTTAACCCTAAACCTCAAAATTTCTCTTTATAGACCATATTTCTGAAATTTATCTTTCAGATCTATCTATCCAGTGAGCACAATTGTCATTATTCTTCCAAGTATGCCTGTTCTAGAATCCATTAATGTCATAGCTGGCAATATTGTCATGGTATATAACAAATGTAATTAAGATATTTGTAAATGAATCACAAAATTACTTTTACTTTAATTCCATTGTTTGTAATCATAGTTTTTTCATTAACAATTCAGGATAGTTTTGGAGAATCAAGGCATGAATGTAGGGTTTCAGCAACTAGTGATAAATCCATGACTCCCGTTGAAAGACATTATGCTCTACAAACTTGTTCAACATCAGAAGGTGGAATTTCATCTTTTGAAAAATATTACTCTGAAGAATTGCATAATGAATGTACAAGAATACTCAAAGAAAATACCCGCCTTAACCATATTGCAAGGTTAAATGATCTTGAAGAATGCAATAAATTACAAAAGATTGACGCTTCATCAAAATTACAAAAAATTACTAAATTTTCAAAAGTGACAATCGCATATTGTGATGAAAAATATGAAATTTTCCTATTAGTGGGTGCCAAAAAAATGTGGAATCAGGCTGGAGGAACAACACAACAATGTCTAAAATTATATTCAGCACCCATGTGGAATTCTACAACAAATGACAGGTACGCTCAACTGCACAATTTTCTCATAGATGAAGTTAGAAAAAATATTGAAGAGAGTGAAGAATTAAGACAACAAGGTGTGGAAGAAGCAATAGCATCTAATTCTGTTTTCTTCCTTCTCAAATCCTCCTTTGATGAACAAAAAGAAAAAATCGAACATATGGAAAATCAACTACAAGAAAAAAATATCATTCTCAATTATTCTCAGATGGATCTTTTTAATGAAAAATACGAAGATTGTTTGAAAATCATTTATGATGACGCACTTTCATCATATGAAAAAATTAACGCATTGGATGAATGCTCTAGAATCCAAACAGCAAAATCCATCACATTTGATGAGAAAGAAATTACAGAATATAGTAAACGTATAGTGCAATTTTGTGAAAGTTCTCGTGAAAAATTTCATGAATTAAGTAGAAGTGATTATTATGCTTCAATGAATAGTCCTCTTACAAGTAAATGTGTTATGCTATACACACATCCCATAGACAGATACAATCAAGAGGATAGAACTCAAATGCTGGAAAAATTTGTGTATGATAAAATTATCAAAGACAATCATAGGTATATTGAGGGAAAGCGTTCTGTTATAGATGCTAATCTAAATGCAGCAATGTTGCCTATTTTATCTGATTTATACGCATATCAATTACAAAAAATTGAGATGCTAGAAGACTTTCTAAAAACGGAAAAAATCGAGAATACCAATGATGAAAACTGATCAACTAAATGGCACATTTGCAGGATTTGGACAGTATGACGTTGCTGAAAAATTAGAACTACAGTTACCACAAACTCAAATCAAAATAGAACGTAAATCTGACAGCCGATTTTCATATTACAGAAAAAACTCGGAAAATCACGAAATTAGAAAATCAATCCCACAAACAAAAGATAACATCAGGATTGAGTTATGTCCTATTTTACCAATTCATCTTCCTTCTAAAAAGACGCATGATCTGATATTCCTACGTTTAGAAGAATCAATTTTTGTAGAAAAAAAATCAACAGCTAATATACTGATACAGTTTCCAATGGAGATTGGAGTTTATGTGCTAAATTCTACTGATGAATCAAAAGAGCTTTTTGATTGTTTTACATGTGAGCCAATTCACTCTAGATTTGCATTATATGGAACTCCTGAAAACGGAAAACTCTGCATGTATTCCAAAGTAAAACTTTTGGAAAAAGATGATTCAGATCCTTATGTTTTTGCAAAAATGAAAGTAAATATCACTAATGAACTGGACAATGGAGTATTTATCGGAAAATTGGTATTTCCAGTTACAAGTCATAATTTCTATTATGGAGATAAATCATCTGAAGTTCATGTTGATGATATTACATGTACTGTAAAACATGATGAAAACACTGATGTCATTAAAATTAATCATAAAGCATATTCAAAAACAAAGAAGATGTTAAAACTAGTATCCTATTCTAAAAACAGCGATAAAAAACAATACACCATGGACAAGGGATTTGATTAGATGGTTCTTGAAATTTTAGATACACAAATAATGGAAGGAATGACGGTTTGGGGTTTACTAGTAACTGTGATTATTGTTTTTGCAGGAGTAATCATTGCAAGAATAGTTCGAATGATTTTCAACAAAAAATTTTCACCAAACATGCCTGTTCACACGGTAAAGACTATGAACAAATTACTATACTATGGTATAATCATCGTCTTTTTGTTTGCAGCAACTGCAAGTCAGGGAATAGATATTGGAGGGCTTGTAGTAGGTGCAGGATTTCTGGGAATCGTAATTGGATTTGCAGCTCAATCTGTCGTATCTAATATGATCTCAGGAATTTTCTTGTTAATTGAAAAACCTGTAAAGCAAGGAGATACAGTAGAAGTAGTAGATGCCAATGTAATTGGGAAACTAATTGACATTAGTACATTCTCGTCTAAAATCCAGCAGTTTGATGGAACTGTAGTGAGAATCCCCAATGAAAAGATGTTCACATCTAATCTTCGCTCATTCATTTTATCTGAAGTACGAAGAAGTGAGGTTACGGTAGGCATTGGATATGGTGAGAATATTGACAATGCATTATCTGTTATAAAAAATGCAATAAAACAAAATGTCAAATATTCCTTAATGGAGCCTGAACCAGACTTTCTGATTTCTGAACTTGGAGATAGCAGTGTCAACATATTGGTTCGTGTTTGGCATCCACGTGATGATCTTTTAGAAGTGATGCCAAATTTACTCAAAGTAATCAAAAATGCACTAGATGATGCTGGAATTGAAATCCCATTTCCACAAAGAGTTGTTTGGGACGGAAAAGAATAATGTCAAAAATTATTTTGTATGGGAGTATAATCACTGTGGCTTTGTTTCTGATTGGTGTAGCGTTACTATCATTTACAGATGTATTTTCAGATTATTGGTTAACAGGTATAGGATTGATGGGTTTGGCTATTGTGATAATCGTAATTACACTGGTTCTAAAATTTAAAGATTAAATTTTATAATTACTGCTTATTGTTAAATGAAAATTTGTGTTTAATACAGAAGTTCAAACCCAAAAAGGCCCAGATACTAAATTGGTGACAATTTGTGATTCAGAATTTAGTCCGTCAAAGGGCCTTAATGTTTTAGTTTGATTCCCTCCATCAAAAATCAAGAAACTTGGTTCACAGACCAATCATCATTTTACAAACATTGGTCAATTGGAATTTGTTACAAAAAATTCATTCAAAATCTACAGGCGCATAATTGTTATATGAGTAAATTCAGGATTGTTTCAAATTGCAGAAAATTGATTACGAAGCACCAGTATGGGTGTTAAATTACAATAATCCAAAGCCACTTTTAGATCATGCCATACACATGCTTGAAAGACATGGCGTTAAACGTGAAGATATGGAAATTACAGAGACGCCAACTGCCAAAGTCGGTTCAATAGTTGTAGAAATTTGGCCATATGAGTTGGTAGTAGGAAGAGTGAGAACTACAAGAAACGATTCTTTTATCAGCGGTACAGAATTAACAATTGAATTAAAGTTAGACGAGAATGGGAATTACATAGATTATCTTTGAAAAAAAACAAAATACAAAACATCACAATTGCCATAATAGGAATTATAATCATTTTATCAATAATTGCATACAACTATTCAGCAGAACAGACCAAGCAGAAAGGATTTCAATTTGGTAACGAGTTAGCACAAATTCAACAAGATGTTGCAGAATTGCAAACAAAATTTTATTCTGAAAAAATCAAATGGGATGAAGGAGATATCACTAAAGAAGAATTGTTGGAATACTATGACAAACATATAACAGAATTTGAAAAAATCATTTCCAAATATGATCAGTTGTCACCACCAAAATTATTTGAAAGTTCTGTAGAATTGTTCAAGATTTCATCTGAGACTCAATTAAAAAGCGATATTGAATATATCAAATGGATTTCAACTGGTGATGAATCAGCGAAAGTAAGATCAGACACACAAATTCAAGAAGCTTATGAATATGAAAATTTAGGATTGGTTGAATTTCAGCTAGCTAAATCAGGAATAGTAGAATTTAATGAAGATGACAAATTTTCTCCACCAGATAATGTTCTCAAACAAAAAGTAATTCAGATTTCAGAAAATATGAAAAACAAATGTGACATCGAATTTAAAAATGAAGAAAATGAATTTGACTCAGACAGCATAGAAGTCGAGTGGTTTAACTGCATAAATGAAGCTGAAAAATGGAAAAAAGACCACCTTCCTTAAACAAACAGGATCACAGCAAACTAGATTTTTGCAACAATTCCAAAGTTTCGAAAAGTTCCTCAAGTAAGGATACTTTTTCAAGAGGAGTGGGTTTTGAAAAAACTATTGGAAATGTAATTGTTAACATGTCCTGATCAGTATGAGATATTCGAATCGAATGAGATTGGCGATTAGTTTCAGATAAGAAATTCTTCCATTTTTGTAAATGAGCATTCACCCGTAGTACTTGCTCTTCTACATTTTCCAAAGAGGTATCCAAATCAGTATCAAATAATCGAAATTTTACACATGGAATCATCAAGAGCCCACCTGAGATCTTTTCATGGTTTTTTATCATAGACAAAATAATTTCTTCAGAGTTATCTTTTGAGAAAACATCTCCATAATCAGGATCAAAATATCCTGCAATGAGTTTTTTTGAATCATATATTCGAAAAAAACCTTCATCTGATTCTAATTTCCACAACACCATGAAACCGATTTATGAATAAATAAACGATTAATCAAAGACAATTAAATAAACTAGGAAATTAAGAAAAAACAGATGACAATTTCAAAGGAAAATAGAGATTTCATAGACAGTCTAGTAGACTATTACATTAATGAATCAGAATCTTACAAGCAAATAGCAGAAAACTTTGTTCCTGAAATAGAATCAGTTCCAGATACAGCATTTGGAATAATCACAGGATGTGTATATTCTGGATTTTTACAAGCATATCAAAATCAACAACAGACACCAGGGCTAGACGACATGAGAGAATTTAATCAGATAATAAAAGAGCGTGCAGCATTAATCAAAAAAGCCATCCTTGATCCTCCAAAACCAGAGACACATAAAAAAGAAGAGGAGCCTGAAAATCAGACAGACAGTGATTTTAATTAAAAAGAGTGCCCAAATGGACACTCCTTATGACTCCTGTTGGACGCAGTACTATCGCAGGTGTATGAATACAGTTAGTATGCGATAATAGACATAGCAAATTTTCTATTAAAACACTTACGTAGAAATCATCAGTGAATAAATTTTAAAAATGAAGAAAATCAGCATGATTTAATTCCAACTATTTTTAGTAAAAATTATGAAAGTTGATGGAAGCAAAATAATATTCGGGTTAGGAGTATCTGCAGCAGTAGTCACAGCAGTAGTTGCATTGTATTTTTCAATTCGTTAAAGATAAATCATCAGAAAATAGATCATTTCACATGCCAGATACAAATGAATTTAAAATTACACAAATAGTAGATAACGGTCAGATGGTTCAATTAACTTTGATTGAAAATATTTCAACTGAGCCAATATCTCAAAAACAGATGATAATTGAAAATGTTTCAAAAAAACTAGATTCAGAAACTAAAGAGCAAGTAATGCCATTATTAGAAGCAATTTTACAAGCACAACCAACAGTAAATATAAAATCATACCAGCAAACTCAGATCACAATTGCAATGCCAAAGTCAAGATATGACAACATGGGAAGACCACAAGTCGGAAATATCATCGAAGTAGATTTAAAAAAGAACTAAAGATTGGATTGAATTTCATCAAGAGTGTAAAGTGGTAAAGAACAAGCAAAATCCTTACAAACAAAAACAGTTGTTTTATCTTCAAAAGATTTTCCTGCAAAGAAAGGATATTTTGAAAGGTTCTCTAATTGTGAAGCATTATGAATAGTTATTAAAATAGAATTTGGCAAATAATCCAAAAGAAGGGATTCGCATATTTTGGAATTTTCAGTGTTTACGAGTGTAATTTCAACAGGTTTTTCAACGTATATCAGAATTGTATTTAGCAAATACCCAAAACCAAAGGGATTTTCTGCAGCCATTTGTGCCTGAGATTCCATAACTTTCGTGGCAATTTTCAGAAAAGCAGGGTCTTGTGACAGGTGATACAATCTAAGCATGACAAAAGCAGATACAGAATTTCCAGAAGGTAAAGACAAATCATAGTTACTCTTTGGACGAATAATCAATTTTTCATGATCATCAGAAGTCATAAAGAAACTATTATTTTCAGAATCCCAGAAATGATTAACTAAATGATGACCTAATTTCAAAGACAATTGCAGATATTTTTCATCAGGTTCAATTTCAAACACATCAAGTAATGCATTGATAAAATAAGAATAATCTTCTAAATATCCATCAATTTTTGCAGTTTTGTTTTTGTATGTTCGTAATAATCTATCATCAGAAAGTAAATTGTTTTCAATAAAAGAAATACAGTTTTTTGCAGCATTTAGATATCTCATATCACCTGTAACACGATAACCTTTTGCAAACGCAGTAATCATTAAAGAATTCCAAGAAACTAAAATTTTGTCATCCAGTCCGGGAGGAATTCTAGAAGAACGAGTTTTTAATAATTTTTCAGAACACAGATTAATTATTTTTTTAACCTCAGTTTCAGAAAGTCCAAAATTAAAAGCGACTGTAGAGATGTTCAGATTATTACACAAGATGTTATTTCCCTCCCAATTTCCACCATCAGTTACATCATAGTATAGGCAAAACAAATCAGCATCATCCCCAAGAATTTCTTTAATCTCACTTTTCTTCCATACATAGTATTTTCCTTCAACACCTTCAGAATCAGCATCATATGCAGAATAAAACCCACCCTCAGGAGAAGTCATTTCACGTAAAACGAAATCCAGAGTTTTTTGTAAAACTTCAAGGTAAAAAGGATCTTTTGTAATTTGAAATGCCTCAACATAGTTTACTGAAATCAAAGCATTGTCATAAAGCATTTTTTCAAAATGTGGAACTAGCCATTTTGCATCAGTAGAATATCTAGAAAAACCACCTCCAATTTGATCAAATATTCCCCCATTTGCCATTTTTTTGAGGGTTTTGAGCGCAAATTCGGTGAATTTGGTTAATCCAGTAAGTTTTGCATATCTAAAAAGAAAAGAAACATTTGCAGCATTTGGAAATTTTGGAGCAGAACCAAATCCACCATAGGTTGCATCTCCCAATTGGAATAGATTCATTGCAGCCTCATCAAGAATAACCCTTTCTAATTTTGATGGAATTTGAATCGTTTCGGCTTTATCTAATGCGCCAAGAAATTTTTCGGCAGATTTTTCAATATCTTTAGGTTTTTCTTTCCAAGCTTGGGAGAGTTGTCTGCAAATACTCCCAAACCCTGGACGTCCATAAGAATCCAGAACGGGGAAATAAGTTCCAACATAGAATGGTTTTTGATCAGGAGTAAGAAAAACACTCAAAGGCCAACCTCCTTGACCTGTTGCAATCTGACAAACTTTTTGATATATGTCATCAATGTCAGGTCGTTCTTCTCGATCAACTTTGATATTAATGAAATTTGCATTCATAAATTCAGCAACGTCTTGATTTTCAAACGACTCATGAGCCATGACATGGCACCAATGACATGAACTATATCCAACACTAAGAAAGATTGGCTTGTTTTCATCTTTTGCCTTTTTTAATGATTCCTCATTCCAACCATACCAATCAACAGGATTGTTTACATGTTGAAGGAGATATGGACTTGTTTCAGACGCAAGATGATTTTTTACCACAAATGATCATATTCGTTATGATATTTGTACCTAATTGGATTATCCCCAAATTCCCTTGCCTTCAGTTAACTCATAAATTCTAACATTGATTTTTCCAAGTAATTTTACTTTAGATTTGTGAGCTTTTTTATCATGACTGTAATCTTTTTTTTCAACTAATTCTTGTAATCTTTTTAATTGTTCTAAAGACAGTTTTTTGAATTCATGTTTTGAACTTGTTACTATTTGCAACAGTTTTACCCTTTCACGATCTTCATCCGTAATTTCAGCCATAATGGAATTGTGTGATAGTCCTTTATTTTTCTAATGAGCGAATCTTAAAATTCAGCAAATAATTTTTTAAATCATGGAAAAAATGCGCGCAATGGTACTTGAAAAATGCGCAAAAATTGAGACCAATCCATTGAAACTAACCCAAATTGACAGACATGAAATTAAAAGACCCAATGAAATTCTAATCAAAATCGAAGCCTGTGGAGTTTGTCATTCACAATTACATGGAATAGAAGGTGATTGGCAAGATATCGGGATTCCGCCAGCACTACCAACAGTTCCTGGACACGAAGTTGTGGGCAAAGTAGTTGAAATAGGAGACAATGTCACAAAATTCAAAGTCGGAGACAGGGCAGGAATCACTCCATTGTTAGAAGCTTGTCAAGAATGCCAATACTGTAAAGAAGAAAAAGAGTATCTCTGTGAATCATCAATAATCCTAGGAGAATCAACCAAAGGTGGATATACAGAATATGTCACAGTGACTGAAGATTTTGCGACAAAAGTTCCAGACAATATGAAAGCAGAATATGCAGCCCCATTATTTTGTGCAGGAATTACATCATACAAAGCAGTAAAGGCTGCAGAACCTAAACCAAATAAAAAAATAGGAATTTTCGGAATTGGAGGGGTAGGTCATATGGCAGTACAATTTGCCAAAGTAGAAAATTGCAAAGTTATTGCTTTTTCTAGATCTCAGAAACATCTAGACGTTGCAAAAAGACTAGGGGCAACAGATGCAATAGTTTTTTCTGAAGATCAACAAGAGTTTCTAGACAAGTTAAAAGAAAAACACGGTCTCTTAGATGCGGCGATTGTCTTTGCACCAGCTGATATTGTAACTGATACTGCAATTAAATCAGTAAAAAAAGGAGGACTGATTGTAATTGCAACAGTAGGGAAAAATCCTACGTTTATGGCATTTGAAGAAAAAACAATTCGTGGAACATTGATAGGCTCGACAAAAGACATGGAGCAGGTCATAAAAATTTGTGATGAAAAAAAGTTAGAGGTAATCTCCCAGGTATTTCCACTAGAACAAGCAAATGAAGCACTCAAAAAACTAAAAGATTCAGAAATAGAAGCTAGGGCAGTCCTAATCCCATAATATTGGGCTTAAATATCAGTGAAACAGGTTTTTGATATGAATTGTAATCGATGCCATCATACAAATGAAGTACATGATAATAATGAAAAAAGCAATTCGTTAATGAAAGCAGGGAAATGTCAGATTCCATCATGCACATGCCAGCAATATTTAGATCCTATCCAAGAAATTGACGAGGATCTTTTATAACAATTCATATATTAAAATTATTTTAGATTACCATGGACAAACATAAACCATCAGATGAAATGATTAAAGATTTAGATAATTTGTTATCAAAGCTTAACGCCATGGAAATTGTGGCATCAAATGAATTTGAAAAAAACTCAATTAAAATTCAAAGAGCTTTGATTGAAGGTCAAATACATTCAATAAATGAATTCCAGCATTTAAAAAAAGCATTAGATTTATTGACTCTGCAATTATTTGATGTTCAAAATAAAGTCAAGTAATACGAGTGTCACTTAATCCACAACCAGTACATCTAAACAGCGTGGATTTTTCAAGAATTTGTTCAGGCAACATTTTAGCCCCACAACAAAGACACAGGGTTTTCTCTGTGTCTTGATTTACATTTTCAGATTTTCTTACAACATAATCAGGTTTTTTTTCAGGAAGAATAGCAATGTTGCAAGCAGGCTTGTAGTTAGAAATTATTTTATTCATTATATTTTCTCGATATCGAGTACTCGAATCAAACAAAGGCAATATTGCCAGATGTAGTGATTTTTCGGATCCTGAATTATCAATCCAGCATTTGTAACTTTGATGTTGAACAAAAAAGGACTTGTCATCAGTCTTTTCACAGTCACCAACAAAAAGAACATTGAATTTTTCTTTCTCTCGTGAGAGAATTAAATAGACCAATTTCTCCATTGGAGGCCCCCATTCCTCAAGAGGGATAGGTCCAAGAAACTCATATTGGAGGATTTGTATGCTCAATGCAGTTAATTTCGAGTACTTTCTTTTCATCTTTTCTAAAAAAATCCACTAGTGCCAGAAATTGATCGCAGATATTCAGCTTGAAAAGATTAAATTCAAGAGCTATTGATTTTCCATAAATGAAAGAGCCTCACAATTATGCAAAAGTTGGATATTCGATGATAGTAGTAGCTGCAAGTTTAGCAGCAATTGGCATAATTGCACTCTTTACTGCAGATGATGTGTTATTATCAGATAACATATCAAGAGAACATACTGCTCATTTTAATGAGTGTAAAAAGAATGATTTCAAGACAGACGGTTGTGAAAAATATTGGGATAGAATCAACAACCAAGCATCAGGAATTTATGTAGATCTTGAAAAATAGATTAAAATCCATTAGAAAAATCTTCTAGCATATTTTGATTTTTAGTAAGACGATTCATTGCAAAGAATGCTCCGCCAACAATTCCTGCCTGATAAAAGGTATACAAAAAGACTCCAGATGAAGTGGGGTCTGATTTTGTGAAACTCAAAACAAGCATTGTGAAAAATACAAAAGTTCCGACAAAGGTTATCATTCGATTTAGAAATCCGGAGTTCATTCCAACAATTCGTTTAGTTGCACCGGCCATCAAACCAATGCTTGTAATAATCAAAAATGTTGCACCGCCATTTGCAGTGACGAAATTATTTAACCAAGGTAACAAGCCGTCATCAAGTATTGTAATATCAGGCATTATACTTCCACCATTAATTGCAAAATTAACAGAGCTGAACATACCCCCAATTACAAAAAAGAACAAGAAAATTTTTACAATAGAGCGCTTAATCGGACTACGTATTTCAGAGGGTTTTACAGCCCTTTCAGTTATCCTAACACCATAAAGAAATCCTACAGCCATTGCAGGAAAAAACATGATATTGATTAGAATTGGAGACTCTTTGTTAATAGATTCAATTTGAGGGTGAAATATCAAAAATAAGATTATTGCAAGAGAGGCAGAAGAACCAAATAGGATTAACCCAATATTGTTGTGACTGGAAGGTTCTTTATAATCACTCCAATTATACATTTTACTTCATCATAAGAAAATAATTAAAAACCAAATCCGAAAATCATTTGCTCAAATTATCAATTCTGTTTACCCTTTTTTACTAGAAAAAATGAAAAGTTTCATGAAAGGTGGAAAAACACTAGCAATTATAGGAATCATAATAGCGATTTTTGGCATAATTTTTCACCTCCAAGGGCATTCAGTCATAGGACCAGAATCATCATTCATGTATTCAAATCCAAACTGGGTCACATATGGAATCCAAATGGCAATTCTTGGAATTATTATTTTGAGTATAGGGACAATAATTTTCAAAAAAAACTAGTTTGTGACACGTAGAGTCACAGTACTTCTAATGTTTTTGAGTTTTCTTATCTTAGATGTAATTATTTCATTAATTTGAGAAGAAGAGTCTACTACAAACTCAGCCACAACATCATAATTACCAAAAGTAATTAAACAATTTTTGATTTCAGGAATTTCTTTGAGTTGAGAATAGAGAGATTGTTCTTCTCCGACCTCACAACTGATCAACATGTATGCCTTTTCCAACTAAATCATATTTTCTTTAGACCAACATAAATACATCTAAAGAATATCATTGTAAAGTATATCTTAAAAACCAGCAATAATAGGGTCGGCAGGTTTCATAATCTCTCTTAACAAGATTGTTGCAAAGGATCCTCTAGACAACGAAAATTCGACAAGATTTTCATGCGAAGAGTAATCAGTACAATGAATAGCAGATTGTCTAAAGCCACCCTCACTGCTAACTTCTTGCATTTCCTTTATGAAGAAATCTTTGGGTGAAATTTCTTCTTGTTCCAGTATTTTAGAAATTTGAAAATCAAATCTTGTTTTTTTGTAATATGAATAGCCAACAAAGGGCAATGCCAAATTCTGATCCAGTCCTTTGACATATTTTCCAATAATTCCATTGTGATCAAAACAAACATCACCAGATTGAGCCTCAAAAAGATTTTCACCATCCAAAAATGCAGCACTAAGGGATTGATTAAAAATAAAAGATTGGTAAGCCTGAATGTAAAAGCGCCTTAAAGAAACAGGAATGGATCTGATTGCACGTATAGAGTCACCATGATCAATCATTTCTTTTAGAACTATTCTCTCAATGTCCATCTGAATCGGAACTTGATCAAAATAGCGTTCATAATTTGCCTTATCAGATAGTTTTTCCCGAATTTCATTATTTTCTGCAGAATCATAAGAAGAAGTAAATGACAGAATCAAGTCAATTGCTTTCTCAAAATCCATTTGCAATATTGCCTTGCCAATAAGATGAGTCACAGGTCTTTTTGAGCCAAAACGCTGGTATCCATAAAAATTAAGAACTTTGTCATATTCAGTAAATGACTCTAAACCGTTTTGACAATCAGAAATTTTCAATTTAAAATGATTTCCAATCATATCTTTTTTTGATAGAGGTTTTTTTACATATCCGAGTTTTTCAAGAGAGTATTTGTCACTAGAAAAACCATCTATTGTCTTTCCTTTAGTCGAAGAGCACACAAATTGTTCTGTTATTGCGGATGCATCTTTTAGTCCAAGAGATTTGAGACGAATCCCTTTTTGTCTAAAAATTCCAGATAAGGCATGATTTGTATCAATTTTTTTCTTTTTTAATTTGTAGACAGCATAACCATTTTGATCATTGATAGAATTTTTTATTTTTTCAGAAAGTAATTCAGATACTTGAAAATCTTCAGGTGCAACTCTAATTTTTCCTCCAATACCAGAAAATTTTGTACTATATACAGAAATGCCTATTTGTGAATCGATATCAGGTGTCACTCTATTGTCACTGTAACATATTTGCTAATTGCAATATCAGGTAATTGTGCACCAAGTAGAACTTTGTATGTTCCAGGTATGGCATCATCAGACACTGCAAATATGACAGAGATTGGGCGAGATACGCCAGAATCTAGTTGGAATGAATTAGGCGTATCATCCAAAACAACATCCAAAAAGTCATGTGTAGAAGAGGAAATTAATGAAATACCAGATAGATTTTCTTCTGACTTGGAAGATATAGTAAAATCAAGTTCTTGTGAATTTCCAGAAGAAATTATGAATGAATTAGATTGCAACTGAATTTCAAGAGGGAGAGGAACAGTAGTATCAACTACACCGATATTGTTTTCAACCCACTCAGTGAACCAAATTTTTTCACCATCAATGGTGAAATCAAAAATTTGTGCTACACCGCAATCATCAATCACACCATTTCCAGGATCACAGTCTGCCCAATACGGATTCTTTGAAGGCACATGGTATTCTACAAGAGTTTGAGATTTAGGATCCATTACAGAAATATTATTGGCAGTTTGTTCATTGAAAACTATTCTTCCTTGATCATCAGATTCAATCCAATAGGGTCTAGAAATAGGAGTTTTAACAATTCCAGTCTGATTACCAAACGTACTTTGCAGTGGAACTGCTGTAGAATATTGTGTAAATTCTTCTGATACAGGATTAAAGCTAAAGAAGGAAGAAGAAGTGGTATCTGCCATCCAAAGAGTTCCATCATCACCAAAGGCTGCACCGTTAGGAGTGAGCAATGCTACAGGCAATTGATAGATTTCAATAAAGTCAAGAAGTGGAAGGAATTTCTCATCTGAATTTGCAACAGATTCAAGATATCCATTTTGATTAAATTTTACCAAAACCCCCCCTTGTTGATATAACCAATTTGTAAACCAAACATTGTCATCGGCGTCAATTGCAAAATCAGCAGTTACAGAGTCATCCACAGGAGAAGGGATACTCAGATAGTTAACATTGTCATCAGACTGATTTGGATCTAAGAAAGTAAGTTTGTTTCCAGTAAAATCATTTATTATTATTTGAGAACCATCAATTTGTAATTTTTGTGGCAATGAATTTCCTTCTGAAGGATATGATAATCTATCATAAGTTTCATCAAGTGTTGAAAATTTCCATACAGAATCAAAAGATTCATCAGTGTACCATATAGAACCATCTGGAGCATAATCAATTCCCCACATCATTGAACGACCACCTGGAGGCCATAAGGAATTATCATATTCAGTAAATGTTTCTGAAATAGGATCAAACTTAGCTATGTTTCCAGTATTGGTTTCAACAAACCAAACATTACCATCATAATCAGTGACAATGGCTAAGGGGTTAGTACATAGTGTAGGAATAGAAAACTCTCTAACATAATCAGTCGATTTTGCATTACTTGAACCACAAAACTGAGCTCGTTGTTCATCTGGAAAATTATCTGCAGGAGTACCAGTGATTGTGAAATCAGGATTTGTTCCAGGATCTATTCCAGGAAACGCAATAACAACACCAGAAGTAACCATAATGCCACCTAGGAAAACAAATGCAAAAATTCCCTTTGTCTGTTTTTTCACAAATTTTCTCACATAGTGTTGTTAATATCTTATTCCAAGAAAAATCAATTATAATAATTTCAGAGATCCAGTAATTTTATCAATCAGATTTTCAGGAGCAGGGCCAATTGAAATACAAGTGGTAGTTCCAGGAGCCAGTTGAGTATGTCCGGCATCAGATACTTCAGACCATGGTAAATTCAAATCAATTGCATGTCTTTTTACTTCTTGTAATTCTTTAATTCCAGAAACTTTTACGACCACCTTCTCTTGACCTCCCCACCATTCATTATACCATTCTGGATGAGATTTTCTAACATGTTCTGCTCCAAGTACACACGCATGGCCCACTTGAGCTGCAATCTTCCCTTTACCCATATCAAGATCAGTTCTAACAACGATTACCTGTTTAATGTCTCCCATGTAGTTATCAAAAGTATGCTTAATGAAAAACTTTTGAATTAAATAATTGACAAAGAAACAAAATCTGTGAGCTTTGATGTAGTAATTGCAGGAGGAAGTGTTGCAGGCTTGCTATGTGCCAGAGAAATTTCTTCAAAAGGATTTTCAGTTCTAGTAATTGAGGAAGACTATGAGATTGGCACTCCAGAACACTGTGGAGGATTAGTGAGCTTGTCAGGATTGGAGGAACTAGGAACAATACCATTCAAAAAAACATTTGAACACATGATAGAATCAGCCAAAATCACATCTCCCAATGGGAATAATTTTACAATTAATTCGAAAAAACAAAAAGTTGTCGAAATCAGCAGAAGGGAATTAGACAAACAAATAGCATTTCAAGCTCAGAAAAATGGCGCCGTAATCAAAGTCAGAACGAGTTTTCAAGAACTTACAGATAAAGGAATTAGAACCAATGAAGGAGAGATAGATTGTAAAATATTTGTGGATGCACGAGGAGTTTCCTCATTAATTCATAAAGACAGAACAGGAATTTTATCATCTGCTCAATATGAAATCTATGCAGATTGGATAAAGAAAGGAAAAGTAGAAGTGATTTTTGATCAAGAAAAATACCCAGGATTTTTTGCATGGATCATTCCATCAGGGGAAGGTAAAGGAAAAGTAGGAATTGCAGGACGAGCAATCAATGTTTCAGAAACCATGAATACTTTCCTCAAAGACAAAGGAGAGTTTTCAACAATAAGAAAAATTTTTGCACCAATTTGGATTAAAGGTCCCATCAAAAATTTTGTGGATGGCAAAACAGTTATCGTCGGAGATGCTGCAGGACAGGCAAAACCAACTACAGCCGGAGGAATTTTTACAAGCGGTATGGGCGGAGTTTATGCAGGACGAGCAATTTCAGAATTTTTAAAGACAAACAACAGTGAGAGTCTAAAAAAATACCAAAAACAATGGACAGAAAGATTTGGGAAGGAATTTGAAAAACAAGTATTGGCAAGAAAAGTGCTGGAGAGAATTGACAATAATACAATCAACAAATTATTTGAAACAATTACACCTGAGATCATTAAAGAAATTTCAGAGAAGGATGATTTTGATTTTCATACGGGATCAATTATCAAATTATTGGGATTGAAAGGTTCGATTAAAACTGCCCAAACCCTAATCGGCGGAGAAATTAAAAAATTACTAAGTTAAGACAGTACAATTTCTAAGGAAGGTATAAATGATGTTTACAGAAATTTGGGGTATGTCTTCTACTATTTCATTACCGACATGCAGTTGCTGTCACAGACATATTATGCCTAATGATAAATGTGTAAAATTCAATTGCCCTAGTTGTGGCACTGATTTAATTTGGAGATGTCAAAGTTGCAGAGAAGCAGCAAGAAACTATACTTGTTCTTCATGTAATTTTCAGGGACCTTAGAGAAATGACTCAATTACTATTTGTAACAAAAATTCTTCCAAATGGAATGGAAGTTGATTTAGATAAACTAGCTGAGACCATCAAAACAGTATTGCCAGAAGGGATGTCCATGAAAAGACATGCAAAAGAGCCACTAGCATTTGGTTTAGAATGTATCAAAGCAGAATTTATTTTAGAGGATAAGGAGGGTCAGAGTGATGCCCTAGAGAACGCAATAAGATCAACTGACGGTGTAAGTGAGTTTGAAGTTCTCAATATGAGTAGAATGTCAGTTGACATGAAATAGGTGATTTTTTGGCACGCAAAGAAGAACCTTTGCAAATGAGAATTGGGGAAGCAAAACAAAGAGACGTAGGAAAAAAACGTGCACGAATTGGTCCTGATGCTATGGACTTTCTAAAAGTAACACCAGGGGACATTATTGAAGTGATGGGTTCAAGATCTAGCTGTGCAGTTGTTTGGCCAGTAGACGAAGATGAAAAACTACCAGACATCATAAGAGTAGATGGGCAAACAAGAAAAAATGTTGGCGCATCACTGAATGATTTTGTAAAAATCAGAAAGGTGACATCAAAATTTGCAAAAACAGTTTCTTTGACTCCAGTGAATGATTCAGTTACAGTAGATAAAGAATTCACAGACTTTGTAAAAAACAGATTGAAAGGATTGCCAATTGTTCATGGCGATGAAATTTCAGTAATGATTTTAGGAAATTCAATGGATTTTAAAATTACAAAAACATCTCCAAAAGGAGTAGTCAAAATAGATAGAACAACAAATCTTAGCATTTCAACAGAGACCTCAGTGGACAGAAAAGTCAGAGTGACATATGAAGAAGTGGGAGGATTAAGGAAAGAAGTAAAAGCTATGAGAGAAATTGTTGAATTACCATTAAAACATCCAGAATTATTTGCAAGATTAGGAATTGAGCCACATAGTGGAATTTTACTTTACGGACCACCTGGATGCGGTAAGACATTGCTTGCAAAAGTAATGGCAAGCGAATCAGAAGCTAACATGTTTCCAATTAACGGTCCAGAGATTATGAACAAGTATTATGGCGAAACTGAAGCAAAGCTAAGAGATATTTTCAAGGAGGCAAAAGATAACTCGCCAAGCATTATTTTCATAGATGAAATTGACGCCATTGCACCAAAAAGAGAAGAAGCGTATGGAGATGTAGAAAAAAGAGTCGTGGCGCAATTGTTAGCACTAATGGATGGGCTAAACGATAGAGGAAATGTCATAGTTCTAGGAGCTACAAACAGACCAGACAGTGTGGATCCCGCACTCAGAAGACCAGGAAGATTTGACAGAGAATTTGAGATCTCAGTACCTAATGAAGATGGAAGATTGGAGATTCTTGAAATCCACACAAGAGGAATGCCAATTGCAGACGACATAGATCTTAAAGATTTGTCTGCAGAGCTGCACGGATACACAGGTGCAGATATCAAATCACTTTGCAGAGAAGCAGCATTAAAATCAATTAGAAGATATCTTCCAGAAATTGATCTTGAAACTGAAAAAATTCCCTCCGAGGTTCTACAATCAATGCAAATTAAATTAATTGACTTTTACGATGCAATGCACGAAGTAGTTCCCACAGCAATGAGGGAATTTTATGTTGAAAGACCAAAAGTATGGTGGAAAGATGTTGGAGGGTTAGATGATATCAAAAAATCACTTACAGACAATCTAATAATAGCAATGAAAGAGCCAACCAAATTTACAAAAATGGGAATAAAACCACCAAAAGGAGCTTTGATATACGGACCACCTGGATGCGGTAAGACATTACTTGGTAGAGCATTAGCTACTGAGACAGGGGCAAATATGATTTTGGTCAGAGGTCCAGAAATATTATCCAAATGGTTAGGAGAATCTGAAAAAGCTGTACGAGAAATTTTTAGAAAAGCAAAATCATCATCACCATGTGTTGTAATTTTTGATGAATTGGATTCAATAGCACGTTACAAATCAGGTGAAGGAGGAACAAGTGAAACTATTCTCAGCCAACTACTAACGGAAATAGAGGAAGGGATTTCATCAAGAGTGGTAGTAATTGGAATTACAAATAGGCCAGACGTATTAGATAATTCTTTGCTAAGAACAGGCAGATTGGATTTAGTCCTTTACGTAGCACCTCCTGATGAAAAAGGAAGATTAGAGATCATTAAGATCCTAACACGAAAGATGCCATTAGCAAATGATGTAAAATTACAAGAGATTGCTGTAGCCACTCAAAATTACACAGGGGCAGATTTGGCCGCATTGTGTAGAGAAGCAGCAGTAGAAGCAATGAGAAACAACTCAACAAAGATTTCAAGTCATGACTTTGCAAATAGTTTGAAACATGTAAGACCATCTATCACTAAAGAAGTAGACCAATGGTACAACACAATAAAGGAAAGTATATCTAATGTAGTACCAAAGACAGGAGATAAATCATTTTACGGATAAAATATGGCAATACCAATAAGAAACACAGTATTTGACAAGATACAAGAATCCAATCGTCTCACAGATGTAGAGCTTTCCAAGAGTTTGGCCAAAGACGGACATGTGATTGCCGAAGACAGGTTCAACAAAATTCTTTTAGATTTAGAAATATTAGGGCTGATCACGGTATCATGGATTACTAAAGATGAGCGCAGAATAGAAGTAGTGGTTGTTGAGCAAGAAGTAGATAAAATAGAAGAGATGGCAAAGGAAACTATGGAAAGCGATTATGAAGCTAGTTTTCCAGGTGTAGATAAATAATTTTTAAAACAACGGGATGTGGAATGCTGCATCTAATGCAACAGCTACGAAAATTATTGTAAGATATGGTGCAGTTACTTTGTATGCCTTCCAAGCAAATTCAGATGTAGGAGTCTTTGTTAGTTTATAGTGATAAACAAGCATCAATCCTCCAGAAACTAGTGCAATGACAGTGTAAACAATCCCCATACCATCTGGAATAAACGATAGTATCAAAGAATATGGGATTAAAATCAAAGTGTTACCTAAAATGAATTTGGATGTTTTTTGCATTCCAATCACTACTGGAAGCATTGGAACTTTTGCTTGAGCATATTCATCTTTAATTTTCATTGCAAGACACCAGAAGTGAGAAGGAGTCCAAACAAAAACCAAAAAGCCAACTAAGAACCCTAACAAATCCATACTGCCAGTAGCTGCTGCCCATCCAGCCCAAGCTGCAGCACTACCTGCAATACCACCAATTACAATGTTTGAAGTGTTCTTTCGTTTTAGCCAAACAGTATAGATTATCACATATGAAAAAATTCCAACTGCAATAAAGAATGCAGATACTGCGTTTAATGCAAAATAACCATAGATGACAGATATGCAACTAACTGCTAATCCATAAACCAAGACATTAGATGCTTTCATCCTGCCAGATGGAATAGGTCTGGTACTAGTTCTAGTCATTTTAGGATCAATGTCTTTATCATAATAGTGATTTAGAGCGCTAGAGCCAGCTGATGCTAATGCACCTGCAATGATAATATGCAGATATGCCCAATAATCAAGTTCTGGAACATTTGGAACTAGTTTACTTGCAGCATACATAGATGTGACTGCGGTTATTACTAAAAGAACAACAATTCTGGGCTTTGATATCTCCAGTATTTCATTAAATCCCAATTCAATCTATCCTATGCCAAAGCCATTTAATTTCTTCGTCTACAGATCTCTCAAATTGCGCAAGGAATAAGTATCTCAGCCCTACCAGCTATCTTAAATGAGTAATTGGGACCTCATGATGCCAGGAATGGGACTTACAGCTATAGGGTTAGCTGGTCTTACATTATCATATGCAGGCATTGCTCATACATTCATTGATGGGATGCATGCTCTTACTGGCCTTACCATGTTTGTGGGGTTGATTTTTTTAGCAGCAGGAATCTTAGACGGAGGAGTTTCAACCAGTAATAGAGCCAAAGCAACGACTTTGGTAATTTTGTCAATATCATTAGGATTTGGAATGTATTCCATGGTTCTTAACACATCAAACTATACAGTTACTATTGCAGGAATTTTAATGGCAATCGCATTCCCTGCAATTATAATTTCATACCTCTACATGAAACACCCCACAATAGCAAAGCCAATTGGCGCAATTGTATCAATGGCAGCTGCAACCGGAATTATCATGTGGGTGTCATTTGGAATTTTCTCAGCTCCAGATACATACATGATTCCACAGCAAGTGGGAGTAGAAGAACCTGCAGAAGATCTTACACCATCAGGGCCAATATTTGCAATTGAGATTCTTGCAGAATCAGTACAGGAAGGAAATCCAGATTATGAGCCAGATGTTGCAATAGTACAACAAGGACATGTAATTGAATGGACTAATGCCGACACTGTTGCACATACAGTAACTAGTGCATCAGACTTTGGTGAAACATTTGATTCTAGTTTGATTAATGCAGGTGAGATATACACACTTGATACAAATGATTTAGAAATTGGTGAATACGAATATTTGTGCATAGTACATCCTTGGATGGTTGCAACTTTAGTTATCGAAGCTGCAAAAGAACCAACCAAAGTTATAATTCCTGAAGGAGCAGCAATTCCAGAAGACGGACAAATATACTATGATCCTGAAATACTAGACATCACTGTGGGAACAACAGTAGCATGGGATAATGTAGATACCACAGTGCATACAGTAACATCAGGAATAGCACCAGAAACAGATGGCATTTTTGATTCAGGAATGATGTCAGCAGGAGATGTTTTTGAATTTACATTTACAGACGCAGGAACTTATGATTATTTCTGTACATTCCATCCATGGATGGTCGGAACTGTTAACGTAGAATAGATTTGCATAAAATCAAATTATCAGAATCAAATAAAACAATTCTTTCAGAATATTCAGAAAATCAAAAACCCAACGAATCATGTGCTTTATTATTTGGCAAAGACAACACAGTGCAAGAACTCTTTTTAGCAGAAAATATTGAAAAGTCGCCTGTAAACTTTACAATTTCAAATAAACAATTAATCGAAGGATATAGTATAGCAGAAGAAAAAAAGATGGATGTCATAGGCATATTTCACTCACATCCAGATTCAGAAGCATATCCATCAAATACAGATAAAAAATTCATGCAAAGTAATCCAGTTGCATGGGTGATTTATTCAGGAATCAATAAAAATTTCAGAGCATATATTCTTGAATCAGATATTATAGAAATTCCAATAGAATAGTCTAAGATTTCAAGACGAATGTTGCCTGCTCACTATGAATATTATTGAGAATTGTTTTGTCAGGTGAAACAATTTTACCAACAATATTGACAGGAGATGCAGGAGTAATTTCTCCAGGAGTTCCTATTGGCGTGGGACCATAAAATAAGCAAATTGCTTTTCCAGTTGGCCAATATGCGACATCAAAAAGTTCCACAGTGGATTTTGCATTTTCTTCAGGCTGAGAGACGGGGGATTTTGAAGTATAGATTTCATCACCCCAAACATTAAGATCAACTGTAAAAGGCAATTTTTCAACAAAGTCATGAACAGTTTTTGGAGAAGTAGAATCATCTAATTCCAAAAGGATGTTAGAAGAGTTTGTGATTTTAAGAATCACTGAATATTTCATAAATATCAATAAAAAAACGATTAGAAAACCATTCCGAAATTATACATTGTCAGATTTTTAATTAGGTTTAACATATTCAGAATGATCACATTTTGGACAATAATATTCAGTAAGCATATTTTGTTTACTCCCACGTCTTTTGGAAGGCTTGTTTTTGAGATCCATTTCTACATCACATTTTTTACAAATTTTCATAGTAACACACCAAATAGTTTATTCATGTTGATTTTTCTTTATTCAGTCTTAAAAATAGACCATGTATTTTCACACATGAGAACATTGAATGAGATTATCTATCAAAATTAAATCAAACAAATTCAGAGACATTCTTGGATAGAAGAGCATTATTTTGAATTAAATATCCCTTTTTTTAATTATATTTATGGAAATTCACGTATACGACACTTATGTCAAAGCAGCAGATGGTCATACCATGCACTTTGATGTAATTACTGGTGAAAAAGATCACGACAAAGCCATTACATATGGAAAAGAGTGGTTAGAATCCATCGGTGAAGGACAAGCAGAAATGACTACTAATGAATGTCAATTCTGTCATTCACAAGGTGCACCAGAGCCTGTTGAACAGGCAATTAAGGAAAAAGGCTACTTTATCCAAAAGATGGAAGGCTGTCCTTAAACATTTTTTCCTTTTTCTTAATGAACATATTTTTTAGATCAATCATCAAAGAGTTAGCATGACTGAAAACAAATATTCAAAGTGGACTGTTGAAGGAGATAAGAAAACAAAATGGGTTTGCGGATGTTTTCAAACAGCAGATAATTATTTCAAATTCTGTGACAAGCACAATTCAACTTTGAAAAAAGCGATTCAATCTCAAATTGATGAATTGGATATGACACTAATCGTAGATGATTAGATAGCAATGATTGCAACAAATGCAGATACGAATACGATTGCAATTGTGTTTAGTAGTTTGATTACAGTGTTTAGTGCTGGACCAGCTGTATCCTTATATGGATCACCAATGATATCTCCTACAACTGCGACTTTGTGAACTTCAGAACCTTTTTCTCCTTGCATTTCAACCAGTTTCTTTGCATTATCCCATGCACCACCAGTATTTGCCAAATGATATGCAAGTAAAATTCCTGTAACAACTGAACCCATCAACAATCCAGCAACTGCAGTTGGACCTAACAAAATTCCTAGAATGATTGGAGAAATGATTGCAACAAGTGCTGGTTTATACAATTCTTTAATTGATGCAACAGTAGCAATATCTACACATTTTGCATAATCAGGTTTTGATTTACCAGTAAGTATTCCAGGATCTGCTTTGAATTGACGTCTTACTTCATCAACCATTTTTCCAGCAGCACGAGACACACCATTAATGAGTTGGCCAGTAATTATGAAAGGAATCAAACCACCAATTAGTAATCCAACAACAATTGCAGGATTGGTCAAACTATAATCCAAGTCTAAAACACCTTCAAAGACATGAGCAGCTTCAAACTGGAATGCCTGAATCATAGCCAATGCAGCTAATGCTGCACTTGCAATAGCAAAGCCCTTAGTTACTGCCTTTGTTGTATTTCCTACAGCATCAATTTCATCTGTAACCTTACGGTTTTCTTCACCCATTCCAGTCATCTCGACAATACCTCCGGCATTATCAGCAATTGGACCAAATGCATCAATACTGAGAACAATTCCTGCAAGACTCAACATGGCCATTGCCGTTAATGCAGTACCAAAAATTCCATAAAGAACTGGATCTGCACCTTCAGGAGCGGATGCAGATGCAATACTATACGAGATGATAATTGCAACAACTAGTGTAATCATGAATGGTCCAGTAGATTGCATTCCTTTGATAATTCCCATCAATGTCAAAGATGCATAACCCCATTTTGCAGAATCTGCAATTTCTTTAACAGGACCTTTTTTGTAACTTGTATAATTGTCAGTGATTTTTTGAATAATAGGAACCAGAATTACACCAATTACAGTAGACCCAAACAAAGCATATGCTGCGGTAGATTCACCAATGAATTGAGTGATAAAGACATAGTTTAATCCAACTGCAATTGCAGCAGAAACATAAAATGAACGATTAAGAGGTTTCATTACATCTGTAATATTCTTTGAGCCAACAATTACTACACCAATAATTGATGCAATCATTCCTGATGAACCGATTAAGATAGGATAAAGGAAAAAGTTTGGTGCGCCAATCAATGCTGCAATGAGTAATGCTGCAAGAATTGTCACAATATATGATTCATAAACATCAGAGCCCATACCTGCTGCATCACCAACGTTATCTCCTACATTGTCTGCAATGGTTGCAGGGTTTCTAGGATCATCTTCTGGAATATTTGCTTCAACTTTTCCAACCAAGTCTGCACCCATGTCTGCGGCTTTTGTGAATATACCACCACCAATTCTAATGAATAATGCAATAAGACTAGCACCAATTCCCACTCCTGCAATTGTGATAGGGTCAGGATAAATCAAATAAAGTCCGGTAATTGCTAATAATGCCATTGCTGGAACAGCTAAACCAACTGTTGCTCCACCTCTAAAGGCCATGGCAAACGTCTTTCCAAGACCGGAACTACTTAGATTAGCAGCTCTGACTGCAGCTTTTACTGTAATTTTTAATGAAATAATTCCTGCAACTGCAGAAAGTGCTGCACCTACTGCAAATGCAATTCCATTTGAAGGCGTTAAGAAAATACCGATGATTAAAGATAATGCGATGGCAACAGGAACAATAATTTTCATTTCTCTTTTTAGAAATGCAGATGCTCCTTCTTTGACGGCGTTGGAAATATCCATCATCTCTTTTGTTCCAGAAGGTTGCTTGGTAATCCATGCAACCAAGCCACCTGCAACTAAAAATGATGCAATTCCTGCAATAAAGGGCAGAATTTGTGCTATTTCCATGTTATACTCAGCCTGCCAAATCCTGTAAATATAAATCAAATAGCAGAGATCTTGCTTCGTTTTCTATATGGAGGAAATATTTTTCCTTTCAGCCCTTGTCTTACCAATTTGTTGAATCGTTTCCCATGAGCAAGATATGGAAATCTCATATGGATCAATTCATGAACAATGGTATTCTCAAGAGTTTTTTCGTCGGGAATCTTTCTTACATTAATGAAAACAAGATTATGTTGAAGATATGACACTCCATAATACTTGTAAGCCGACGTACGTCTACCTTCTGTCATTTCTTTTGGGGCATCCAATACTTCTTTGGTGGTTAGTAAAATTTGAGGTTCAGGGATAGAGAATCGATTTGAGTAAATACCAACTTTTTCTAAAATTTGTAACGTAAGATCAGGATCAAGTTTCACAACAGTACATCATGAAATCTGCGTTTATCTTGAAATGTCAATTGTTGTATGAAATTTGGTGTATTTTGGTTCTGTAAATTATGAATTAATAGGGTCAGAGGTTATGTGGAGTAATCATCAATCATACAGCCACCGTCTCATCACACCCCGATTATTCCATTAAATCAAGTAGTGTTTGTACTTTATTTCTAATTTCGGTAGTAATCTTTACAATTACCAACCCTTCATGAGGTTGACCATACATCACAACAGCATTTTCAGGCGCATGAATGCATACTGGAAGAACTAAAAGATCTTCCTCGCCATTAACAAAAATCCTCACAGGAGATTTCATAGAAAATGCTTTTTTGATTACATCAATACTTTGTGGAGTGATTTCAGCTGCGGGATTATCAACTGTTAGTTCAGTTGCATTTATCAAATTAGGGGATTCTCTTTTTTCTCTCTTTTCTTGTCCGTCAATGATTTGTAGTGAAGGGATTAATCCAAAATCAATCATTTTTTCAGTTGTTCTGTCACCCACAGTTATGATGTACGAATTATCTGTCAGATGTTTTTGAATTTCACTTTTTTGAGTATGACTTTCAGGTAATAGGATCCCCAAAGGAATTTTCATTTGGCCTCTAAGAGAATCAGGTAATTTCACAGGAATCAGGATTGGTTTGCACTTGCCTCAGGTGCAGGATCCTCACTGGCATTTTCAGAGGCCATCTCATCTTGAAGTTTGGCTGCAAGGATACTACATTGTGCTGCAATATTTTTTGCGCTTTTCCTAAACGCTTCAGCACTTGGTGAATCAGGATTGGTAATCATAATTGGTTTGCCCAAGTCAGAGCCAGACATAATTCCAGAATTTAATGGAATTTCTCCTAAGAAAGGCATGTTAAATTTTTCACTGATTTTCTTTGCTCCACCTTCACCAAAGATGTAATGTTTGTCATTACAGTTTGGACAAATAAAGTGACTCATATTCTCAACAACACCAATGATTGGAACATTTAGTTTTTCAAACATTGAAACTGCCTTTACTGCAACATCACTTGCGACATCTTGAGGAGTTGTAACTACAAGAATTCCTGTAATTGGAATAGTTTGTGCAAGGGTTAATGGAATATCACCAGTTCCAGGAGGAAGGTCTACAATCAAGTAATCTAATTCAGACCAATTAGTATCTACAAGAAATTGTTTCAAGATTCCAGAAATAATCGGTCCACGATAAATTGCAGCTTGGTTTGATTGATCAGCAAAGAAACCAAATGAGACAACTTTTAATCCATTTGAATCTGCTGGTTGTAATTTATTATCTTCAACTTCCATGAATCCGTCTTTCATTCCAAGCATTAATGGGATACTAGGACCGTAGATATCAGCATCTAACAGACCAACTTTGGCTCCAGATTGTGATAATGCTAATGCTAAATTTAATGAAACAGTTGATTTTCCTACTCCGCCCTTTCCACTTGCAACACCAATAATATTTTTGACAGTTGCCATTCCAACATCATCTTCTAATGAACGGCCTTCCATGACTTTGGCAGTGACTTTCATATCAAAATTTTTCAAGTCAGAAAGTTCAGCAATTGCTTTTCTGACATCATCTTCGATTTCGACATTGAAAGGACATGCAGGAGTTGTTAATTCCAGAGTAAATTTAAGATCACCATCATTAAGTTCCAAGTCTTTAATCATACCCATAGACACGATGTCTTTTTTCAAATCAGGGTCAATCACAGTACTTAGCTTTTCAAGAACTTGATCGATGCCAACCATTGCGTCAAAAAGGCATTCTGCATTATTTAAACATAAGTTAGACATCAAAAGAAATTATCAATTATTTCAAAAATATCAAAAATCTTTGGGAATTTGAGCCTAAAAACACCTAAACATTCATAAATTGAAATTCGAGAAAAAATGTACATTTGTTTTCTATATCCACCCTAGTTGATGTTGTTAGGATTCCTCCAAGCTTGTTTGGAACCACACTCAAAAAGGCCGCAGTCAACATTCTCAAAGAAAAGTACGAGAGTATGATTAATGCAGATTTAGGATATATCATTATGATTTTAGATGCCAAAGTTGATGAAATGGGAAAGATGATTGCCGGAGACGGGGGAACATTTCACAAAGTCGAATTTGAAGCTTTGACATTTTATCCAAAACTCCAAGAAATAGTTCAAGGAGAAATTGTAGACATTACAGACTTTGGAGCATTTGTAAGAATTGGTCCAACTGATGCATTACTTCACTTGTCACAAGTTATGGATGATTATCTAAAGAGTGATGTTAAATCCGGAATGATTTTAGCAAATCAAAGTGGTAGAACACTCAAAGTAGGTTCTACACTACGTGCAAGAATTACTGCAGTATCATTAGGAAAAGCAGCTGCAATGGGCAAAATAGGAATCACATGCAGACAACCATTCCTTGGTGCAGATGAATGGATTGCAGAAGAGATAAAGAAAGCCGGCGGTGGCAAAGAGCCAGCAAAGGAAGAAAAAGTAGAGGCTAGTTAAAATGGCACGAGAGATGGCTTGCCGTAAATGTAAACATGTAACAACTCTCAAAGTATGTCCAAATTGTAAATCATCAGATTTGACACCAGATTGGAATGGAGTTGTGTTAGTAGTTGATCCAACTAATTCAGAAATTTCAAAAACATTAGGAATTACAACTAAAGGCAAGTATGCAATTAAAGTAACATAAAATCTTTAAAATCATATTAACATTTCATCATTATATTGGCATTTAATTCAAAAAAACAGTTATCTCAATTTCTAGCTGAAGATATCGGTAAAGGAGACATCACCAGTAAATTATTACCAAAGAAAAAAATTTCAGTGAGAATTATTTCTCGAGAAAATGCAATTATTGCAGGTGCAGCGTATGCAAAAGAAATTTTCAGATTAAAAGGGTGCAATGTAAAAATTTTGAAAAAAGACGGTTCTAGAATAAAACAAAATCAAACCATAATGACAATCACAGGTAACGCAGGCAATATACTAACATGTGAGAGAACCGCATTGAACCTACTTACAAGAATGAGTGGAATTGCGACCCAAACAGATGCTCTTGTAAAAAAGATTCCAAAGAAAACAAAGTTGTATGCTACACGAAAAACGGCTCCAGGGCTGAGATATTTTGACAAGGAGGCAGTAGAGATTGGAGGAGGTAAAAAACACAGACTGACATTAGATGAGATGGTCATGATCAAAGACAACCACATCGCAGTAGGAAATTCATTATTATCTTTGATTAAAAATGCAAAGAAAAAATACAAAAAGTTTGAGGTGGAGGTTGAAAATACATCAGACGCAGTATTAGCTGCAAGTGAAGGAGCTAGTATTATCATGCTAGATAATTTTACACCAACGCAAATTAAAAAAACAATCATAGTTCTCAAAAAACAAAAATTGCGAAACAAAGTGATGCTTGAAGCATCAGGTGGAATTAATTCAAAAAATATTTCAAAGTATGGTCAGACAGGAGTAGACATTATTTCAGTAGGAAGCATAACAAACTCGGTCAAAGGAATTGATATGAGTCTAGAAATCTAAGAATTTAGTTGATTTAATAATTCAGATACGGATTTGTTTTTTGGATCAATTTCTTGAATCTTTTCACAGCACTGTATTGCTCGTTTGTTTTCACCGAGTTTCTGATGAGAATATGCTTTTAACAATAATGCATCAACATCATATGTAGCAATTTCAAGAGATTTGTCAAGATATGAAATTGCAGTTTTGTATTTTTTTTTCAAATAATAAATTCCACCCATTGTAAATAATGCATCATGGTTGTTTGGAACTTTTTTGATATATTCTGCACCTGATTTCAGAGCAGCGTCATATTTTTTTTGTTTTGCCAGTTGTTTGAACTCCTTAAATTTTTCAGCATTCTTTTTTTGAATAGGATCTTTTGGAGTTCTAGAAAATAATCCAACCAAAATAGTCACACGCAGTTTAACTTATTGCAAGCATTCTATCTATAGCCAAACGAGCTTTATCAGCAATCTCTTTTGGAACAGTAACAACATTTTTCTCATTTATCAAGGCATCATATACTTTTTCAAGAGTAATCATTTTCATGTATTGGCATTCTGCCTTTTCAGAAGCGGGAACGAATGTTTTGTCTGGATTTTGTTGTCTCATTCTGTATAAGATTCCTGTTTCAGTTGCAACAACAAAATTTTTTGCTTTTGATTCTTTTACGTGATTTAGCATACCTTCAGTGGAGAGAATTGAGACTTTTTTATTATCATAACTTCCATCTGCAACATCATACATCATAGGGGTAGTGCAGCTACATTCAGGATGGATGACAAATTCAGCATCTTTCATTGATTCTAATTTCTTTGTTACATCTTCAGGAGTGATTCCTGCATGCACATGACATTCACCGGCCCAAATATGCATATTTTTTCGCCCAGTCACTTTTGCGACATATGAACCCAAAAACATGTCAGGCAAAAATAAAATTTCTTTGTCTTCTGGAATTGCTTTAACGACATTGACAGCATTTGATGATGTGCAGCAATAATCAAGCTCTGCTTTAATTTCAGCAGTAGTGTTAACATATCCAACTGCTATTGCATTTGGATGTTGTTTTTTCCAATTTCTTAATTCATCTACAGTAATTGAATCAGATAAAGAGCAACCAGCTTCCAAGTCAGGAATCAATACTCTTTTTTGAGGACTAATAATTGCGGCAGTTTCTGCCATGAAATTTACACCACAGAAAAGAATTGTTTTTTGTGGAACTTTGGCAGCTTGTCTAGATAACCCTAAAGAATCTCCAGTAAAATCAGCCACATCTTGAACGTCAGGAATCTGATAATTGTGTGCTAGAATTACCACATCTTTTTCTTTTTTTAGTCTCAGAATCTCATCTTTGAGTGCCGATGATTGTTGTACAAGCATAAACAGTTCAAATTGGAATTGGTAGGGATTTAAAGAATGGGAAGTAGACCGTAATTTTCTAAAAAACTAGCAAATGTGGCAAGAATTTCCCCCTTTTTGAGCGTGATTTTATCTAATCTGTGTAGATAGAGAGTTTTCCTATCCACACTTCAATTTTTCTCAATTTCAGTAATTCTTTATTCATTTTATTTTCAAGAATGAGTCAGATTATTTCTACACAAATTTTGTTTTATGTGCCAATCTGAATGTCATCTGAACAATATCTTTTCAAGGTCTCAATTGCAGATAATATCGCCAATCGGCTGGTTTTGGGATTATTAACATCAGGATAATTTTCAATGGTAAAAGTCATCTTTCCAAATTTTCCTTCAGCAACAATATGATGAGTATTTTTATCAGTATTAGGATCCGCGACTATTTTCACCCCCGTTTTTTCACTACCAATTCCAGTCAAAGAAAGCAATGCAGCCACATTGATATTTGCAGGAAATAAAGAAACGGCATCTTTTGCAATTCCTTCATAGATTACAGTAGATGTATTAATTTCATCTAAGTTGATATCAGATGTTTCAAAAAACTTTGCTCCCTTTAAAGAACGAGGATGTTTTGTTGTAGTGATTGATATTGATTCAAGTTCATCCTTTACAGACTTTATTCCATCCAGTCCTGCAATTGCACCTGATGGAAGATATATTGTTTTTTTGAAATCTTTGCAGGCATCAGACAAGATATCGTATATTGATTCATCAAGTAGTGCTCCAACACTCATGATCATAAGATCTTTCTTGTTTTGTAAAACACTCAATGATACATCCATTACTGCATCCTGGGATGCTGCTTCAACAACAATGTCAACAGGGTTTGAAGATAGCAAGTGTGAATTTTCAACGATTTCAGGTTTGTTTGTTAATTTTTCAACCAATAATGTAGATTTTTCTTTTGATTCATCAAAAACATGTGTAAGTGTTGCAGGAATTTGACCAGAATCAATTGCAAGTGCAATTTGAGTACCCATTGCACCACATCCTAACAAGCCTATTCGTTTCAAGCAATCATTCTAGAAAATATCACTTAATTAATCTAAAATCATGAGGCATTATTTGTCAAAATTTCCCATAATCCATCATTTTCTTGGTTTTGTTTCAATCATTCAAAATCCCAACCATCCACAAAAACAATTTCATCCATTCCTAAATTCACCATAGTGAAAGGCATATTCTTTGTTAATTGCATTGCAGGTTCATATGAATTCAAAAAATTACACGTCATGCATATCCAACTGCCACCATCAACATGTTCCATTATTTGTTGAAGATCCTCACCTTCACAATTATAACATCTTGAAGGTATCTCATCTAATTGTTTGGCCCTGCAAATCAAGAGACGCCCATCTGGATCATAATCTGTCATGTCAAATTGGCGTGATTTTATCACTTAATTAATTCTAGTCCATTGAGAAACAATTGAAGATTTACGTGCAAAGTAAATCAAACCAAGAATAGAAACACCTAGAATTAAAATGGCATATGCTCCAAATTCTGGAATCACCCTAGTTCCTATAATTTCAATTTTTTTAGTATCTTCTGAAATAATAAATCCAATTACATAATCATTTGGAAATTTCATCAAATCATATCTAGTGTCGACGCCATCAATTAGAACTGTGTATTTTTCATTCTCAGCATAAAGTACATCTTGAGGAGTTCTGACCCAAAAATCAGTTTTTTCAGGAACAACTTCCATGATGATTTCAATTGATTTTCTTTCTTGATTAATTTCCATTGAAGATAATGTTGGGAAAAGTGATTCAGAGCCCATGGCATCTAGGCTTCCATGATATCCATAGTAAACATCATAAGATTTTTCATCAAAGGTGAAAGTTACTTTTTCGGACTCTAGTTGAGAGATGTCAAGATACTGAGCATATGCATTAGGGTTAAAGATGTGCTCTGCAAATGCAAAGCTAGATGCAGGAGTCATTAAAAGTAAAAGCAATCCAAAGATAATTCTAATCATGATGAATAATTACAATTTATCAAATATAATAAAGTAGCAAATTCTCAAGTATGGTTTTTAGAAGGAATTATTCTCAATGCTTTTTAACAAAATGATTTCTGATATCAATAATGAAGAATAATTTCAAAAATGTTGCTTTGATAGGGGTTTTTTCAATGATAATTCTTACAGTAGGATTTCCAGCAAATGCAGATGTAGAGTCTCCAAGAAAGCAGATGCAGCGGGGAATATCAGCTGATGAGGTCATATGTAGAGAAGGCTTGGAGTTGATAATCAGAACAAACGGTCTTGCTGCATGTGTAAGACAAGAAACTGCTGAAAAAATGCAAAAAGCAGGCATGTTGTTTGTACCAGTAAAATTTGCAGATTTGTCAAGAGATCTAAAAACAGTTGCTGCATCTGAAATAGAGATGCAAACAGTTCCTGCATCAAATATGGCAATAGTGAATTTTTACATTACAGATCAAGATTTGAATTTGGCACATAATGGGGTTGAAGTTGTTTCAACTGAAGGATTGTTTGAGTTTACAATCAATGGCATTCCAATCAGTGGTCCAAAAAATATGATTGAGACAGGTCCAGATACAGGTCAATTTTACATCAAACTAGAGTTACCTGAAACTATCAATGGAAAACCTCTTAGCCAGAAGGATATTGTTTTGATAAAATATTTGGATGAATCAGATTATTCAGGAGATAGAAGAGTACTTGTAAAATCAATTCCACTTTCAAAGACATTTGCAAACATGGAATTATCTGGAGGAGGTTCAAGAATAGGTCACGAATTCACTGTAAGAATTTATGAACCAGATGCAAACCTTGATTCAAAAAATGAAGACAAGATATCATTGAGTAAATTAGAGTTTCGTGGTGAAGGAGGACTACGAACCACACTTTCTAATCCAAAGTTTGATGCAAATAGAGGATATCTTGTAGAAACAGGACCCAATACCAGTACATTTGAAGTGATAATCAAAATTCCTCGAGAGATAGATGGTAAAGTGATGCACATCGGAGATACATATGAAATTAGATATATCGATACAAGCACACCTTCTGGAACTAGTGAAAAAGTTATTCTGAAAGGTAGAATCGGATAGAGAAGTTATTGGCCGCATCGTGGTCAATTCACTCACGAAATTTTGACCGATTGAAGTTTGGTTGTTGTGAGTGAATCAGTTTTTGATTTTGGTTGAATCATCCCCTATATCGGTTGAGATATTTTTAGATGGTTTTGGTTTATGACCATGTCTGAAATTTAATGGGACATTTAGATACAGTTTGCTTTTATCTAATAGGGAATTTCGAATTAAATTCAATGCCTTGATTCTTTCAGAAGCAGATTTTCCCTTATCATATTCTTGCCATGCTTGTCTTTGAAGTTCTCGTATTGTAAAAAAATCTTCAAGGGAATTATCAACAACTTCATTATAATAGATTTCTGCAAGACTCGAGCCAGCATTTTCTCTAATTTGTTGTTTATATCGACGTAATGTTCTCTCAGATATTTCAAATCCTTTTTCTTTTAAATTAGCAAGGATTTCATCATTGGTCATTCGGTATGCAATGTATTTTCGAATTAAATCAAATGTTTTTTCTTTTTGATTAGAATTAAGATGACTCATTTCTTCATCAACCCCCTGATTGCATCAATTTTTGTAATCAATCCAACAACTTTTCCATTTTCAGACACAAGCAAACACTTTGAATCATCAAATAATGACAAAAGATTCTCAGTGATTTTTGTGTGAACATCGATAATTATTGGAGGTGTGCTCATCACATCTTTTACTCTAGTAACAGTCAAGGGTTTGTGTTCTCTATTTTGAAGAAATTTGACTAGAGAGTTTTCAGTTACAAGCCCGACACAACTGCTTCCTTCAAGGACAGGAATTTGACTGTAATCTTTTTCATGCATTATCTTTATGACATCTTCAGCATAATCAGATTTTCTTGCAAATGCAAGATTTTTCTTGTAGATTTTATCTGCAGTGATTAATTTACCCAGATTCTTTTGAGATTCTTTATCTAATTCTTGAAAAATCCTTACTAGAACATCATAACTAGGTTTTGTGTTATTTTTTTGATTCTCAATCATACTCAAAAATGATGATGGGATATCACATTTTTTTGCCAGTTGTCTCTGACTAATGTTCAACTCTTCTCGGAGTTTTTTGATTTCAGTTAGTTGTGGTATTTGAAACATACAGTAATATCGTCACCATAGCATATAAGATTTAGAGATAGGGTGATATGTATTACATAACTAATTCAGTACTAGTTCAAATGCAATAACTACAATATAGTTACATGTCAAAACAAAATACAGAATCATTTGACACATACAATACATGTGCAAGTGAAATAAAAAATAAGATCCTCAAAGAAGGAATTTGGAAACCATATACAAACAGAATCAAAAATTTACTGTTATGTCAAGACAAATTCTGGGAATTATACAATGCAGAATCCAATCTTGAAAAGAAAAGATTGGTTTTAGAAGATTTGGTGAATCTGCAACCAGTAATTGCTGATTGGTACAATTCATCAAAGAAAATCATTGAATTTGAAACAAACTCAGGAGTCTGTCAATGACATACTATTCTCCAGGGATAAAGTATCATTGTCCTCAATGTGAATCTTGTTCCATTGGATTCATCATAGAACCAAAATTCAAAGAATGGTTAGATATGATGAGACTAATTAATTCTAACAAAGTCAAACTAAGTGACTTGTACAAAGACTATAAGGAAAATCCAAATTCTTTAAAATGGATGTGTTACAAATGTCGGGATTGTGGAATTGTACAAAAAAGATAACTAGTATGAAAAATTCATACAACATATGACTTGGAGTACTGCAGCAGATATCAAAATAAGAAAATTCAATCCAGAGACTGCATCAAAAGACAAAGTAAAGCGCAAAAAAGCATTAAAGCATGAAATTGGAAAAAATGTCAGCAAACAATATAGAAAAATTTTAGAGCGATTATCTGAAAAAGAACTTTTCATTGATGTCTGTTTTTATCTACAAAAAGCAAAAAACTCTGGAAATACAAGAAAAGATCTGGACAATCTAGTAAAGATTCTACTAGATGCATTATCTGAGAACATGGTTAATGGTCAAAACAAGATGAGAGGTCTAGGATTTGTCAAAGATGATTCAGAGATTTTCAAGATTCATTGTGAGAAAAAAATAGTAAATGATGAGAAAGATATGGGAATCGATCTAAAAATCTCTTATAGAAATGCAAAATCTGAGGCTAGATAGTATCTACAGTATGCATACTATACTCATGTTTCTTAATACCATTCTAATTTTAGTTTGATCTATGAAACAAATTGAATTTACCATAACTAACAGTCAGATTATTACTCTAGGAAAATATCATACCACTCAGATGAGAGAAGTTAGACATGATTGAAGATCCAGTAAAAAGCATGATTGAAGATTTGGGTGCGCATTTATCACAAAAAGAGCATTCAGATATTGTACTAAACAATGGGAATGGGAAACAGTTTCTCATTGCACCATCAGAGTTTTCTGAAATAAAACCAATAGATAATCCACGAAAAATCGCATTTGTGGATGGGGGAGATGGACCACTAGAAGAATCACCAAACTTTCTCATTACAATTAATCGAGTGTATTTTTCTATGTTCCAAGGCAAAAAAAGAATAAAGCCCAAAGCCAATCCACGTGTACAGTTTTTCTCCAGTGTTACATCAAATATTCAAACCATTGATGGAAAAAAGACTGTAAGTTATGATACAAAACTATTCCCTCACACTACAGAAGACAAAAAATTCTTACCTGCAGAATCTGATTTAACATCAAACACTGAAAGTACTACAGTACTTCAAGGTGCAAGGTTGAATTCTTTGGGAAGGCGATTTGCTGAATGGCAATTAGCAATTCATGTGGTACAATCTGAATTAGAAAAAGGAGACATGATTGTAATGGATGGATCTCTGCAAACTAATTTTAAAAATGAATTAAAGTATGCAAACAGATTATATGATTTGGCAAAAAGTAAAGGAGTGATTGTTTGCGGTTTGGCAAAGACTAGCAGATTAATTACAGAGTCTGGTCATCCGTTATTAGCACGAGTTGCAGAGATTTCTGAAGATGTATCTTTTGGGAAATGGTATGTAAAAATTGCCGAAGAAGTATCTGCAGATGATAGAGGATTTATGTTGGCAGTAAAATTTCATCCTCAATCAAAATTTGTATTTAGATTTGAGATTCTACGAGAGCAGTTCTTAGAGATGAGTTCAGAAGAATTGAATTCAGTGTTAGGTAGCTTGGTTGAGAATTCCCAGGATGTAGCCATGATTGGCTACCCATATGGGGCAATTGATGCAGACAGATTTGCCCAAGTTAGGCGTGATGAATTGGGAATGTATCAAGGATTCATACTGGCTGAGAAACTTCGCCACCCTGAATGGAAGAGATTGCAAAAGTATAGTGCTAGTCTAGGGGCACATAATGATTTGAACGGAGTGACTAGTTAATGGATGAGTTGTCAGTTGTGGGTCAAGTAGTTGGAGGAAGTTTTGGAGATATTGTAATTCGACAAAAGGCTGGAACTGATTTAGAGATTGGAGATTTGATGGTTTCAGAAGAGAATGGTTCATTTTTGATTTTACAAGTATTTGCATTACAGTATGGCTCTCAAATTCAAGACAAAATGCAGCAAATGATGTCAGGTGTTAATTTAGAGCAAGGAGTAGTTGATGCTCACTTTTATGAGCCTGATTTTGTAAATTATGTTTTGGCTCGAATAAAACCATTGGCTCGAGTGTACAGAGAAAACAACGATGTTAAAATTCCAAAATCATTGCCTTCATTTTTTAACAAATTGCGATTAATTGACAAAGATGATTTGAAATTCTTGCAAAAGGAAAAAGATTCCATCTTTGTTGGACATATTCGAAGTGGAAGTAAGGTAATTACAGAAGCTGAAGTTTGGCTGCCAGCTGAAGATGTATTTTCACATCACGTATTGATTCCAGCAACTACAGGTCGTGGAAAATCAAATTTAGTTAAAACCATACTCTGGCATGTTTTAGATACGAACAAAGTTGGTGCGTTGGTCTTAGATGCACATGATGAATATTTTGGACGAACTGGAATTGGATTAAAGGATCATAACAGAGCCAAAGATAACTTGATGTATTATACGCCATCTCATCCTCCAGTTGGGGCAAACAGATTAACAATTAATTTGCAATCAATTAGACCTGAACATTTTGAGGGAATTGTGGATTTTTCAGATGCACAATTCCAAGCAATTAGAATGGCATACAGACAACACCGAAATAATTGGATTAGAGAGTTGATGTTAACTGATGCAGTTTCAGCAGGAATGGAAAGCACATCACCTGCCAGAGGCGACTTTACTGCAGCAACAATGATGGTAGTTCAGCGTAAATTACGCCTATTATTGAGCCTAGAAAAGGATGAAGAAGGCGTTGTTTATTCAAGGCATGAGGTATTTGATAGTACCACAAAAGGACTAACAACAGTAGATGATATTGTAAAAGAGATCGAGAAAGGAAAAGTCGTGGTCTTGGATACATCACGGTTGGGAGATGAAGCAGAATTAATTGTTGGAAATATTATTGCATCAAAATTATTACAAAAATACAAAGATGCAAAGGCAGCAGGAGATTTGGAAAGAAAACCAGTTGCCACCATAGTGATTGAAGAAGCACCACGTGTTATTGGAGAGGATGTACTGACATCTAAAAATGACAATATCTATGCAACCATAGCTAAAGAAGGACGAAAATTCAAAGTAGGATTAACCGCAATTACACAATTAAGCAGTGTAATTCCTAGGACAATCTTGGCAAACATGAATACTAAAATTATTTTAGGAAACGAGATGAAGCAAGAAAGAGAGGCAATAATAGCATCAGCTTCTCAGGATCTATCTGAGGATGACAAAAATATTGCAAGCTTGGATAAAGGTGAGGCAATTATTTCTAGTATCTTTGTGCCATTTGCAATGCCAATTAAAGTTCCTCTCTTTGAAGACATTGTAAAAAATAGAAGTACTGTATCAGACACTGGCAAAACAAAGGTGTTCTAGAGTGAAATTTGCGCATTTATCGGATATACATCTGGGTTTTCAAAAACACGAATCATTGCAGAAAATAGAGCAGCAAGTATTTGAGAAAGCAATGGATGAATGTATAACTCGCAAAGTAGATTTTATTTTAATTCCAGGGGATTTATTTCATGTAAATATTCCAGAGATGCGAGTTCAAAAGTTTGCATTTGCAAAATTTCGTCAAGTGCATGATGCTAAAATTCCAATCTATGTCGTTTATGGGAGTCATGACTTTTCTCCAGTGTCAAACTCTGTAATTGATTTGTTAGCAGAAGTTGGATACATTACTAAAGTTACTCGTGCAACAAGTAATGAGAATGATACAATATCTTTGGACTTTTTAATAGATGAGAAAACTGGCGCCAAGATTGCAGGACTGTCTGGCTTGAAAGTTGGAAAGGACAGAGAGTGGTATGAGAAACTAGATAGAGAATCTTTGGAGACAGAGACAGGCTTTAAGATATTCCTGTTTCATGGTGGAATTTCAGATATGAAGACTGATTCAGGCATGGATGGGGACCATATGCCACTATCTTTGCTACCTAAAGGATTCTCATACTATGCAGGGGGTCACATGCATAAATTCAACCATCAGTCATTTGAAGGATATTCAAATGTCGTATATCCTGGAACACCATTTGCAGGGTATCATGCAGATTTGGAAGACAATGCAAATGGGCAAAAGCGAGGCTTTGTACTAGTAGAATTTGATGATGTGATAAAGTCAGTTGAATTTGTAGAGATTCCAAATACTTTGTATGAGATTATACAAGTTGATGCAAATAATAGAAAAGCTGAATCAATCAATCAAGAGTTGATGGAGAAAACTAGAGATATTGATCCTATAAACAAAGTTGTAATTATTAAAATCAAAGGAGAGTTGACATCAGGCAAGACTGCAGATGTAAATATTTCAGCAATCAGAGATGAATTAAATTCACGCAATGCAATGGTAGTTAATGTTTCAAAGAATGGGTTGACTTCAAAAGAGTATTCCATTACAGAAGCAAAAGGTGCAAACAAAGAAGAGATTGAAACCAATGTATTTTCTGAAAATATTGGACAGTTACGTTTTGAGTATCCAGAATTACTAAATGAAGAAGGAATTAAACTTGCAAAAAAACTGTTACGTGAATTAGGACAGCCAGTACTAGTCAATGAAAAGAAAAATGAATACATTCCAAGAATTCGAGATAATGCTTTGGCACTTTTAGGATTAGATAAAGATGATTCTCAATAGTATTATAATTGATAACATTCGAAGCTATGAGCATGAGGAAGTAGAGTTTCCTCGCGGTATCTCTTTGTTTGAAGGAGACATTGGTTCAGGAAAATCAACCATACTCATGAGTATAGAATTTGCATTATTTGGTTTAGGTTCTCAAAAAGCAGAATCGCTATTGGCAAAAAAATCAGATTCTGGAAGTGTGATTTTAAATTTTTCAGTAGATGGTGAAAAGTATGAAATCAAACGAACTCTGTTAAGAAAGAAATCAGGGGTAAATCAGGATCCCAAAAATTCCTGGATAAAGATTGATGACCAAAAAGAGCCACTATCACCATCAGAATTAAAGCAGCGAGTCTTGCAGATTTTAAAATTCAACGAGCCTGCAGACCCAAAAGCTGAGAGTAAAATATTCAGATACGCCATATTTACGCCTCAGGAAGCCATGAAAGAGGTCCTATCAGACTCTGCAAAGCGTCTTGAAACAATTCGTAAAGCCTTTGGAATTGAAGACTACAGCATTGCAAATTCTAATGCTCGTGAAGTACTATCAGAAATCAAAGGTAAAGTGGGCGTCTTTCAAGAACGATTTAGCAATATTTCAGAATTAGAAAGTGAAATTACAGAATCAAATAAAATAATCTCAGAGACAGAGAAAACAATTTCTCAAAGTAAAGCTCAAGTTACTACACTACACAAAGATGAAGAAGAGAAAAACAAACAACTCAAGGATTTGCAGACAAAAATCAATGAGAAAATAAAACTAGAAACAAACAAGGAAAATATTTCAGAGAAAATTGAAGAATCTAAACAAGATATTGAAAAAATAGAACAAGATTTTATTCAAATGGAAAAAGATTTGAAAGAGAATAATGAGAAATTTGAAGAATTAATGGAGATTGAACACCCTGGAACAACTAAAAGTATTTCAGATATTACTTCTGAAATAAAAAAACTCCAGGAAATTAGCAATGAGAAGATACGAATCGATACAGAAAAGAAATCAATTACTGAAGACATTGCTCATCTAAAGGAGACATTAGGTGAGAAGATAAATTCAGAGCAATCAAATTTGGAGAAAACATTGCAAGATTTACAAAAAGAAAAGAAAGATTTGAAGAAATTCTTGGATGAAATAAAACAGAAACAAGATGAAATTAAAGAAGAACAAATTCAAAAAACTACACAAAAAAAATCCCTAGATCAAGAGATTGCAGATTTTTCAGCATTAGGAAATGCTTGTCCCACTTGTAAACAAGAAATTACAGAAGAGCATCATCATACACTAGTTGATGAAAAACAAAAGATATCAGATAGTTTAGAGAAGGAAATAAAATCAATTACTGATTCATTTTTTGAATCAAGTTCTAAATCAAAAGAGATTCAATCAAAATTAGATTCCTATGAAGAGGAAATTTTGAAGATCGAAAAAAGTCTTCCTGGAATTTCAGAGTATACTCAAAAATCCTCAAAACTAAGCCAAATTGAGGCTGAATTTGAAGAGATTTTATCTCAATTTCCAAAAGAGTATGGAGATAATCCAATAGAGTGTCTAACTGATCTTAAAGATCAAATTACAGAATATGAGAATGCGCAAGTTCAGATGCAGCAGATTGTGAAAAACAGATCTAAAGTTCAAGAAAAAATGGAATCAGAACAAGGAAGAATAGATATTCTTCTATCTTACGTTAAAGAAAAAGAATTAGAGTTAAGAGAAATTCAAACGCAGTTAGAAAAGTTTGAGACATTAGATAAAAAAACAGAATCAACAGAAAAAGAACTTGGTGAAATCAGGGAGAAAATTATCAAATTATCTGCAATTGTTGCAGCATCTGAAGAAAAAGTGAGTAATGAAGAAAATAAAATCTTACAAAATGAGCAAAAAATATCTGAATCAAAAAAATGGGAAGAAAAATACAAGAAATTTGTACAATTCCAGGAATGGTTAGAGTTATTTTTCATTCCAGCAATATCTCAGATTGAAAAACAAGTATTGTTATCAATTTGGCAGAATTTCAATGAAACATACACAAGATGGTATTCTATTTTGGTTGAAGATCCTACTAAAGAATCAAGAATTGATGAGAACTTTACTCCAATTGTAAATCAAGATGGGTATGAACAAGAGGTAGGTTATTTGTCAGGAGGTGAGAAAACAAGTATTGCACTATCTTATAGATTAACTCTGAATTCCCTAATGAGAAAAGAGACAGAATCAATGAAATCTAATTTATTGATTTTAGATGAACCAACAGATGGATTTTCTAAAAATCAATTAGGAAAGATTAGAGAGTTATTAGACGAGTTAAAATCAGAGCAAATTGTGCTTGTATCTCACGAAAAAGAATTAGAGGCATATGTTGACAATATTTTTCAGATTTCAAAAGAGAATGGGTTATCAAAAATTTCTAGAATGAATTAATTATCTAAATAGTCTTTAACATGCACTGTTTATCCAGATTTATTTTTTGAGAATCATCAAGTGCAGAATCTAGGCATACAAACATGGTATTTTGCTCTAAATCCAAATTTTTAAGAGATTTTTCATCAATTTTTTTATCTAATGTGGCATAAAAGAAAAATTCATCATCTGAAACCTTGTAGATTTTATTGGGTTTTGAAGAAAATTCTTCAATTTTAGAATTTAATGAATATCCTTCTTTGATAATGATTTCATAAAGAACATCAATGTCTTTGTATTTTTCAATTAGTGGATCTTCAAACAATTTGATTTGTTCTTTGAGTTTTGCTTCATCTTGAACATCTTCCCAAATTTTGTAGTTTGATTTTGTAAGTTTAAAGACTTTGAATCCAAGATCTTGATTTAATTTTTCGTCTAACTTTTGTTGTTTCATATCATCTTTAATTTTTTTAATTACACGACGTAATCTTTCTTTAGAAATATCAGAAATAAATTTAAAATTGTTTTTAAATGCAATAGATTTTTTTGCCGTGGGTTCAGGCATTTGAACACAAATAAATTTTCTGTTCTGTAAATCATTAAAATTTAATTCAAAAACAGCATTGGCAGTAGTTCCTGAACCAGCGAAGAAATCCATTATAATTCCAGAAGAATTAGAGAGTTTTATCAAATGTTTGATTAAAGAGATAGGTTTAGGATTATCAAATAACCGTAAACCAAAAACATCTTTAATGTTAGTAGTACCTTCTCCGGTTTGACCGATATTATAACGATAATTTAAGATAGTTCTTCCTTTTTTTGTTCTTTCAGAACCATCTTCGTTAATTAGATAAATCTTGTAATAAACCATCCATCCATTTTTAGTTTCTTTAAAAATTATGTTGTTATTCTTTAATTCTTCTTTGAAACGTTTAGAACTATATCTCCATGCACCATCACCATCTCTTGGCCAAAGTTCAGTGCCATCAGGACACTTAATTGAATAGCACAAGTTAGGTCTTGCTTCTTTAGTTGAATTTGGTCCTCTTAGAAGTAAACCCTCAGTTGAATAATATCGTCCCTGTTCATCCGGTCCTTCATAATCTAACGTTTCATCATAAGTTAAATCTAAACCACCAAATGATTCATGTTCGATATTTTTTGCATAGCATAAAATATACTCATGTTCAGTTACAATATTTTTACTATCACTACCACCTCCTGCTTTTTTATGCCAAATTAAAGTACAAATATTATTTTCAGCACCAAAAATTTCATCTAAAATCAATTTTAAATTTGAATATTCATTATCATCTATTGAAACAAATAAGATTCCTTTCTCAGTTAAAAGATTCCTTGAAAGAAATATTCGAGGATAGATCATAGAAATCCAATCAGAATGAAATCTTCCTGACGTTTCAGGATTTGTTGTAAGAGGGATTTTATTTTCTGTTTGGCCAGTTTGTTCCAAGTATGAGTTTAAACTATTTTTAAAATTATCTTTATAGATAAAGTCATTTCCAGTATTATAAGGAGGATCAATATAGATCATATCTACCTTTTCAAAATAAGACTTTTGAAATAATTTCAAAACTTCTAAATTGTCACCTTCGATAAATAAATTGTGAGTTAAATCAAAATTTACAGATTCTTTTTTATCAGGAATTAAAGTACCTTGAGAGATAGTTTGAATATTTTTTAGTGATTCTGAACGTCCAGCCCATGAAAAAGAATAATTTTCATTACCTGAATCAACAAAATCTCCCAATGTTTCTTTTAATTTTTTAAAATCAATTTTTCCTTCTGCAAATACATTTGGAAAGATTTGTTTTAATTTTAAAATATTCTCGTCTAAAACATTTTTAGAGTCTTTCTTTATTTTTTCTACCATTTAATCATCCCGAAATCTCTTTCACTTTACCATCTATCAGTTTTTCAACATCTTTTATCAATATTGATGCATCTACATTATCTCCAGTTTTATCATAATGTTCTTTAAGGTATTCAATGCCTCCGTCTGCAATCTTTAACATATCTTGCCATTTTTCATTATCATTTTTACCTTCAGCCATTGTAGCATAAATCATCTCAATTATGGTTTTAAGATCAGAGCGTTTTTTATCATGAAAATGAGAAAACCTTACCATTTCAAATGGTTTTTCAGTTAAATTTCGTTTATTATTTAAAAATCCTAAAACCAAACCTACTACAAACAATTCAGCTTTTCCATTAAATTTACTATCAGAACCCTCACAGAGTTTTTTGTAAAAATCAGAAAATGCAGTGAATATTCTTTTTTCAGGTTTGATATAGTTCAATTTTCTCTCCTTGTGATCAAACTATTTTCTACATCAGTCAAGTCTCTTTTAATGTCATACTCAAATCTAATATGAGGTCTAATCAATTCAATCAATCTATCATCTAGTTCTCTTGGTTGATACAAAACAATTACTTGTTTTCCCATTTGAGGGTAACTACGAACTATATTTTCTGCATGAACATCATCTAGTCTTGCTAGTGGAGTATCAATAATTATTGGTGCCTCTTTTGCAGTAAATTTGTTTAATGCGGCAATGAAAGAATGTGCAATAACTTGACTTTGACCCGCACTAGGTCCACGTTCCCAAGCTGGAACAGTACTATGATCTTTAATTTTTAAATGTAATCGATAATGGTCATCAAGCTCAATTCCAGTATAAACATCAGGAGCATTTGTAATATCTTTTAAAAATTGTGATGCAATATTTTCAATTTCAGATTTTCTTGATGCTACTATTTCATCAATAAATTCATTAATTGATTTTAAAATCAATTCAATTAACATTCGTCTTTTATTTTCCTTATCATATTCTATAGAGATGTTCTTATTTGACAAAAATCTTATTCTTGAATCATATTGCCTCTTTTCTTCATCTCTTTTAGAGCGTAAATCAGAATTTTTTATTCGTTTTTGTCTAAGATTGTTTTCACAGATTTCATATTCATTTCTTATGTTTGAGTATTCATTACTTTGAGAACTAGATTTGGTCCCAAGTTCTGCATTCTTTGATTCAATATCAGACTCTAGTGAAATTTTTTGCTCTTTAAACTCACTTAGTTCGGTAATTAATCTCAGATAATGTTCTTTATTTTGATTTATTCCAAATTTATCTAATAACTCATTAGCACAGTTTTGTATGTCTTCAAATTGATTTGTTTCACTGTTTGCTATATCGGATAGAATAGTAATTGATTTTTCATCCAAAGGTCTATCGCAAATACAGTTACTTTTTTTCAAAATATCAGATGCAAGTTTTTTTGTATGAGAATCAAAGATAGATTTGGTATTATCTTTAAATTTTTTTAAGAATGGAATTAATAGCCAAATTGCCAATTCATTATCATTGAAATTACGCAAGGATTCAAGTGTATTTGATATATCTTGTTCTGCTTTTTCTAATTTTTCTTCGCTAATCTTTTTCTGTTCTAGAATTTCTTTGACTTCTTCAAATTGTCTTAGTTGAGTTTCAAATTTGGATTTTTGTTCTTGCAAAGTGTTGATTTGGGATTCCATATCTTGTATCTCATTATCTTTTTTAGAAACGCTTTCAGATAGTTTATCCAAATCTTCTTTTTCTCCACGATATTCTTCTTTTTTTGCAAGTTCGTTTCGTACCTTTTCTTCCTGAATTGTTTTGACTTTTTGAAGATCATCTACTGCATTAAGTAATTCTTTAATTCCAAGTAACATCTCAATGGCACTTTTGATGTTGGGTTTTGGAGGATTTTGTGTATATCCTTGAATTTCTTCACCATCAAACAAAAAGAATTGTGATGCTTCTTCAGGTAAAATGTATTCAATGAATCTTTTTTCATCTTCAATTGATGTGATTGATTCAGGAGTGCCATTTGTAATTACTGAGAAATCATAATTTGTAATATCTAGATTTTTGTCTAATAGTGTTTTTTTAAAATCTATACTTCGTGTGATCTGATAATTTTGATCATTGTGTTCAAATATTATCGTAACAGCTGTTCGTCCATCTTCAATTTCTCGTTTTGTTCGATTAACATGTTTTTGATATTGTAATGTTGAAAATTCACCATAAAGACAAAACTGAATTGCTTTGTATAGAGAAGTTTTACCTGTATCATTTAGTCCTTGAAGTAATATTACATTTTCATTATTTGTAATAGATAGATCTAAACTAATGACTCCCTTGTAAGGACCATAATTTTCAAGATCAATTCTCTGTATAATCATTCTCTTCTATTGCCTCTCTTAATTTTTCTGAATCCAATGAATCTGCATGTTGATTTATCAGTCTTAGAATTTTTTCATCCATGTTTCTTTTTCTACCTTTGTATAGAACTAGTCTTTCCTCATTGTAGATCTGCTCAAGAATCCCTTCAGGTAATGAGAAATTGGATTCTTTTTTCTTTAATTTAGATAGAATTTCTTTCTCAGGGCTACTCAAGGTATCTAATTTCTATGAAATTCATAGTATTGAAGCTTTTGGCCAATCTCATTGATGACATCTAATCGATTATCAGCACAATCTGCCATTGTTTTTACACGATTCATTTCAGAATCTATCATTTTTCTTGCGGCATCATCTTGTTCAGGTAGGTATTCTGAAGGTGGAATTACGATAATATCGTAGATATTAGCTATTTTGACCCTACTTGTTGCTCGAAGTACTCGTCCACGTCTTTGGACAAATTCACGAATACTTGTAGAACTAGAAACTATTACACATGCAGAACAGTCAGGTACATCTAGTCCTTCATCAAGACATCGAATTGCTAAAAGTAATTCAATTTGTCCTTCTTTGAAAAAATTTAAAGATTGAATTTTTTGAGAGTTGTTCATATCACTTTTGTATTTAACATATTTTTTTCCTGTTTGATTTAAAACAGAAATTAAATCATCCATTTGTTCAGTATCTTCACAAAAAACAAGAATTTGATTTTGTTTAATTGAATTACACCAATTTTCAAAAACATTTACCTTGTCTGCAGTCTTTTTTTTAATTAAAGCACGTTCTTCAAGCAATCTTTTATGAAATGGGGTTAAAGGTAATGAGATTCCAGCTTGTTTTTCTTTTTGTTTATGTTTTGCAGTTTCCTGACCAATTTGTTTAGTTAAATCATAATATTCTTGGAATTCTTCTAAATTCATCTCAGCAAATAATGGATGATATGTATAGTGTGCAAGGTATCCGTCATCGATAGCCTGCTGAAGATCATATTCAAATATAGTTTTTCCAAAATATTCCAAGATCTTTTGATTTCCTTGATCATCCCATTGTCGTTCAGGAGTAGCACTGAGTGCAAGTCGACGTGATGAATCTATATTGAAAATATTTTGAAGATCAGGTGCACCCAAGTGATGTACTTCATCAGCAATTAATTGAACATGTTCTGATGGAATATCTTTCCACAAATTTACAAAATCTGTATTTGATGCAGTTTTATTTGTACAAAGAATGTATGTGCGATTTTTAATTTGTTCGAGATTAGAATTTAATCTATATGGTGCTAATTTTGGTCCAAGTAGTTCCTTCCAATTTGATTTCTCAGTTCCTGCAATAATTATTGCAGCAGAATTATCAAATTTCTTTATTTCAGATTCCCATTGTTGGATTAGCGGAACAGTTGGTGCACATATGATAGTAATAGTAGATTTTGAAGCCATTTCAGATGCAAACAAAGAGGTTATTGTCTTACCAGAGCCTGTTGCCATTGCCAAAATACCATGAAAATGATTATTTTTCCAGGCATCTAATGCAGTTTTTTGATGTTCACGTAATTCCTTTTTCTCCACAGGTTTTGAAGAGATGATGGTTTTAGATGAAGGATAGTTTATGTTTAATTCATCCAAATTCTTTGGTGCAATTTTGATTAATTCGTTTTTGATTGCAGTTGGAATATCATACGTTTGACTTTTTTTTGCTTTATTACTCCAAAATTTATCAAACTCTTTGAGATCTTCATACACGTATTCTTGTTGTCCTTCTAACCATTCTTTGAAAATTTTTATCTCTTCAATTGAATAAAGCCACCCAGTAGCAGATTCATTGATTGAGCCACTAAAAGAAACTAAATTATTGCCATCATCAAATATTCCCACTTTCATATGAAACATACCAGATTTAGTTGGAACATTTTCTGAATCTAATTCATCTTTTTCATTTACTAGATCAACAATTTTTATTTCAAGTAGGTTATTTTTTAGCATCCATCCTAATGCTCTAAGATGATCTGTTTGCAATAAATCATCTAATTCAGATAATTCTTTTTGAAAATTCTCTGATAATATCTCTTCTTTAGTTTTATTATGAGTTTTTAGAATTTCTAAATCATTTTTACTAAAATATGAACTTGTAATTAGTTGCATTTTACCTCCATTTTTTGCAAATTCAACTATTCCTCTTGCTGCAACTGAAAGACTAGTTGAGGAAAAGAATCCAGCAATCCTCTTGTAAGAGACAGAATTTTGTAAAATTGGAATATAGAAATTTTCTAAAACATCATCTTCATCAGAATCATATTTAATTTTTAAATGAAGATTTTTAAAATTTGAATTCAAAAAAACTCATTGACATACAGAAAACCATACTAAAAAACATGACTTGGTAACAGTATTCAAAGTATGCATACTATTGTCATGTTTCATAATAATACCAAATCCCTACCTAAAACATGCAAAAACCAACAATGTACCCACGAATCATCAGAGAGTTTGAGGATGAAAGAGATGAAGAGCCACTCTTTTATTCTCGAAACTAAGAGATTCCATACTTTAGGATTTAATGAAAATGAAATTTGATAAAGAAAAATTATTGGCAATTGAGCATATAGGATCCCCATTACTAGTAACTGCAGGACCTGGAAGTGGGAAGACTCGAGTAATTACTGAACGAATAAAATTTCTTTTGAAAACAGGATTAAAACCATCAGAAATTCTCTGTTTGACTTTTTCAGAAAAAGCTGCAAATCAACTCAAAGAAAGATTACAAGATGATGAAGACATTAAAGAAAAAACAGATATCTCAGAAATGGAAATTAGTACATACCATTCCTTTTGTAGAAATTTCTTAATTGATAATACTGAATCTACAGGGCTTGGGATGAAAGGGGGTATTTTAGATAGACCAATGTTTCTAGTATGGGGAGTTCAAAATATTGATAAATTCAAATTTGATGATCATGTGGAAATTGGAAACAATGCAGCAGAATTAATTGAAAAAATGATTGATGGAATTAGTGTCTTTAATGATGAACTAATCACCCCAGAACAATTACAAAATTATGTTGATAAAAAATTAAAAGATACTGAACTAATCAAAGATGTTGAAGAGTACGATTACATTCACATGCTAAATAATTTAGTAAAAATCTACAAGGAATATGTGAATTTTAAAAAAGAAATTGATGTGATGGATTATGATGATTTGATTGTAGAGGCAAACAAACTTCTCAGTAATCCAAAAAAACCAAATGTACTAAAACAAGCTCAAGAAAAATACAAGCATATCCTAATTGATGAATTCCAAGACAATAACTATGCACAATTTTCAATTGTCAAAAAATTAGGAAGTAAAGGAAATGTTACAGCAGTTGGGGATGCTGATCAGAACATTTACAGATTTCAAGGGGCATATACTGAAATTTTCAAAGATTTCAAAAAAACATATCCTGATCATACTGAAGTATTATTAGCAAAAAACTGGAGAAATCCAAAACATGTCATAAATGTCTCAAATCAACTACTATCCCAAGATAAATTCAGAGAAAACAAGGAAATTGTGCCTACAAAAGATGATTCTCAGAAGGTAAACGTTGTAGAATGTACATCAGAATTTGCCCAAGCAGAATTCATCAAAAACAAAATCAAAGAAATCAAAAAAGACAATTCCGATTATACGTTTAATGATTTTGCAATTTTATCAAGAAAACAAAGAGATGGTCTTAATGTTGCACAAATTTTAGCATCCGAAGGAATCCCTGTAAAATATATCGGAAAATCTGAGATTCATAATTCTCCAAATGCCAAAGTTTTATTTTCATTTCTAAGAATCATTGCAAATCCAATGAAATCAATGACTAGTATTACTAGAATTTGTCAAGAGTATGGTATATCAGAACAAAATATTTCAAAAATTAATCATGAAGCAATAATTAGAGCACGTAGTAAAACTGATGGGGATTATGCATATGATGTATTATCTGATTTAAAAGTTAATGATCTCACTCAACAAACCGAATTAAGAGAAATTTTTTCTCTAATCAAAGAATTCATAGAGATTTCAAAAAACAATTCTCCATCAAATACCATTTATCAAATTATCAGAAACAAGACTGACATTTATAAAAAAATTGCAAATGATGATTCAATTGAGAATTTTATTGAGCGTTCAATACTCAATGATATAATTAATAGTGCATATGATTTTGAAAAAATCAATCCACAGGCAAGAATTAAAGAATTTTTAGAATTCATTGACGAATTAGAAAAATTTGACATTGAAACAAAAAGAGGTGATGTGGATTCTGAGGCAGTTCAAGTATCTACAATTCATAAAAGCAAAGGATTAGAATTCAAAACTGTCTTTATCATTGATGTTGCAACTTACAAAATCCCTCTAAAATATACTGCAAAGCCATTTTATGTTCCCAGAGAACTTGCAAGTGGAGTTCTTCCATCAGCTGACCCCAAAGAAGAATTCCTAAGAGAAGAGAGAAGAGTGCTATACGTAGGCATGACTAGAACCATTGAGAATCTGTTTTTGATGTATCCTACTCAATATGAGAATAGATCAAAGGTAAACAAGGCATCAAAGTTCCTTCAACCATTAAAACCAGAAAAAAATGAGGATATTGATTTTATCAAATATGATTCAAGTTCAAGTGATACAATTTCTACAACATTTGATGCAGTAGAGATTATCAAAAATGAACAAATGGCTCAAGTTATCAAACATTTACACAGTGAACAATACGAAAGTGCAGTTCAAAAAATTCTAGATTTGGGAAAAATAGGATTCTTTCAAAAAAATAAAACGACTAGTGGTTATTCATATGAAAAAATTATCAATCAAACCCCTAGTGACGATATTGAATCAAGATTAAACGGAAGCAATCCTGAAAAATTAGGCTTTACAAAAAAGAATTTATCATTTTCAAAGTTTGAAACATATGAAAAATGTCCAAAACAATTCTGGTATCAACATATTCTCAATGCCTTACCTGAAAATCAAGAAGCATCTGCACTTTACAAAGGAAGTACGTTTCATGAGCTAGTAGAATACTCTGCAAAAAGACAAAAAGATGGAGAAGTCGATGATGTAAAAAAACTATTAGAAGAGTTAGAAACAAAATGGGATCCAACAAAATATCTAACTAGTCCAATTCAAAAGGAAAAACAAGATAAACAATCACTAGTTCCTGCATTAGAATCATATCAAAAATGGTCCAGTTCAAATCCAAATGAGATTGTTGCATTAGAATTACCATTTACTACATACATTGGAGGTTATCAAGTAAATGGAGTTATTGATAGAGTCGAGAAAACTCCAGAAGGAGAATATGTTGTTGTCGATTACAAAACAGGTGGAAAAAACAAAAAAGTTGATGCTGCAAACAGTCCTCAATTGAATTTGTATGCTTTGGCACTAAAAGAGAATCCAGACTTTGGAAAATATCCAAGCAAGGCCATATTTTTCTACGTTGAGAAAACTGAAGGAGAGCAATTATTCGAATACAAAGTGGATCCTGCCAAAGTGGAAGAAATCAAGGCTATCTTTGAAGGATATGTCAAAGCAATTCAAGATAAAGAGTTTGAAGCAACCCCTGAAATGTTTGCATGTAAATGGTGTGAGTATTCAGATATTTGTGAGGAGGCTTTGAAATGACAAAAAATGGAAAAATAACTATCTTTAAAGCTGAAGAACTAATGCCACATTATCCTTCTTAAATTAAGAAGTTCTATTTGTGTCAATTAGAAACAAATTTTTCTTGAAATAACCTCTTTCAGTTGCTTTTTTAATTCTAATTTCCTCTAATTCTTCTTTTGAAATTCCTTTTAGTTTGGCAATTCTGTAAATCACTTCCAAAATATCTGCCAATTCTTCTGGATTTTTGTCATTTTGATATTCTGCTACCTCTTCAGAGAGTTTTTTCTCAATTTCTGCCAAAAATTCTTCATCAGATAGCGTCTTTACATTACAGGAATAGCCATCTTTTTGAATAATTTCAGGGATTTTGTCTCTAATTGCTTTGTTGTATTCCATATCTATGCCTAATTACCGCCTGATTTCTTCTTTTTGTAGTATGAGCTGGGATTAGATGGAATATTGTCTGGCTTTTTACCTGATTTAACAAATTCAGACCAATCAGAAGAATTTTTCAGATTATGCTGTTTTGCTAGTTCTCGAACTTTATTTCTAGCCTCATTAAACGGAAGATATCCTGTTTTTGAAAACTCTGTATGACGTGATATTGCTGAATTAATTTTATCAATAATTATTGGTTTTTCAAAGTATGTCATATTTAGAACCAGTGAAAAAACATCTCCCTTTTTAGTTACTACACCATTATCTACCAAAACTCTGTACACTGGGACTGTTCGATAAAAACTAATGTCTCTTTCTGAATTATTTTGTTTCCATAATTCTTCTGCAATCTGTTGTCGAGTTTGACTACCCTTGAGTAACAATAATTTGATCATTACAAGTTGATAATTTCCAACAAATCGTTTTCTTTGAAGTTGAGTTTGAATAAATTTAATCATTTTTTCATATGTGTCTACAGGGGTTTTTACCATTAGTATTCAGATGTTTCTTTTTTTCTTGCTTCAATGAATGTAAATGGCCCGATTTCCTCATCTTTGTATATTTCAAAGTTGAGTTTTTTGATTTCATCTCTAATACTTTCAAGCCTAGAAGATAACGATTTTGTAGTTTCAGAAATAAACAACAACCCACTTTCATTTAGACATCTTGATGCTTCTATTAGATTGTCTTGCCAATTTTTACCCATTAAAGATAATGAAAATAATGCGACATCTAGACCTCCTTTCTTGATATATTCCGAAACATCTGTCATATCACATGAAATTACATGTGAATCAATTGAAACATGATCAAGATTAATTACTCTACTACCAATGGATTCAGCAACCTTTGCTTCTCCACAACCAAAGTCACCTATAATAAAACGATCAGATAGTTTTTTGATTCTTTTAATCCATTCATCAAATGGAATGACTCTCCAATTCTTTCGCTCTTCTCTATAATTTCTATGATATTCATGCCATTCCTCAGGATTTGTCAATAACCTCTGATGAGTGGTAGATGTTCTTTCAGTATTGATTTTCTGATTTTGTTTTGTAAAATCACCGTATCGAGATTGTCTCTTTTTGATTTCTGTAGGTAAGAGAATTCTATTCAGATCACGCCTAGTAATACATGAGATTTCGCCTTTTTCTAGGCGTGCAAGCCAACTTATTGCTTCCTTTGATGCTTTAGAAGCAGAAATGAGATTCTTTTCAGGGAGTAAACCATCAACTGCACAATCTGCCAAAGTACGTTTGAATTTAAGACGATTTAATTTCATTTCATCATATGCATATCCACCAATGCTTGCCTTGATGTGGTGTATGTTGACTTTATTTTTCCCCTGACCAGTTCTTACAATTCTACCAATAATTTGTTGGTATAATGCATGAGTCCATGGTAAAGTATTGAAAATCAAATTTGTACATACTGATTGTAATCCATCAACACCAGTAGAAATCGGCCTTGATGCAATTAGTACCTGGAATTTTTTATCAAGGAATCTCTGGAGGCCTGTATGATCATCTCCTGTGTAAAAACCATAACTATAATTTTTTTCTTTTACTGCTTCTGCAATTTTTTCAAGTATTGTTGGTTTCCCTGGAATAGCAGTTCCGACATATTCACTGTAAATAATAGTTGGACCATCAATTCTTTTTACGATTTCAGGTATTCTTGCATCTGTTAGATACTGTTCAATTGCTAATGGTCTAGAGTTGAGCTCTGCAAGACTTGTACCTGTAGGTCTTTCTGCTTCAACTTCCACAACATTTTCAGCAACTGTGATTTGGTAATTTGGTTTGTGTCTGATAGAATTTAATGTAATTTTTTCATATAATGTAACAGCGTTAGGAACAGTTGGTCGTGTAGAAATATCATCATAAATTTTCCCACTCATCAATTCCAATAATGATTTTCCTTCATGAATATTGTTTACAACCGGCGTTGCAGACAACCCCAACACTTTGAGATTTGGATTTTTCTTTCGTGCTAATGTCAATAAAAATTCCAACACTTCTCGTCTCTTTGATTTTGATTTTTCTGTATCATTTGTTACTTTGGAGAAATGAATCTCATCAAGAACAATAAAATCGATTTTTTGTTTTCCTAAAAGATACACATCATCTCGAGAAGACTCTTGATTTAGTTTATCGTAGTTAATCACCCAATATTGGTGCCTAGAATCATCTCTTTTTGCAGAAAATACGTCCTTGTGTGTAGTTACATGTGAATCAGAAAAAATTTGCTCTGCATTTTTCTTCCAATGTGATACAACATCATTTGGACAAACAATTAGAGTTACTTTGCTATCAATCATACGACTTGCAAGGATGGCTGAGAGAGTTTTCCCTGCACCTGTACCTGAAAAATTTCCAAAATATGGTAGTTGTTTTATTTTATATGCAACATATTTTTGCATTAAAAATGGCTCTACAAGTTTTTTACCATCGCTGAAAATATAATTTTCAGGAATTTTTAGATTTTTTGAGTTTTCATAATCTTCCAGAAAAGTCTTGATTACTAAATTTCTGTATTTGTTGTCTTTCTTTTCAATATTTTTTAATTGAGTAATTGTTTTTTCTGGTTCCAAAAATGCATCTTTCCATAATTGATTAATTGAATATGCAACATAGAACTGAATTGCTTCCTCATCAACTGAAATGGAATCAAGAATTTCAGTTGTAGATAAAATTTGTTCAATTGGAGTAATTACATCGGAATCTAAAGTTGTATTATCATCAATTAAATTTGCAAGTTCTTCTGATGTTGCTGTACCAATTTCTGATTCTACAATTTCTGCATCAGGATCTATTTCATCAGGAGAATATCGTGAAATGTCTGGGGGGATTTCAGATTCTGAATTTGCATAATCTTCTATTGCTTCAAGACCTGCTTTTGTTTTACTTGCTTTGGCCAGATTATTTAGAAAATCTAAGTGTCTGTTTCCATTAAGATTTAGGACTCCTTTTCGTAAAAGAAATGAATACAAAACTGCCTCATCCCATTGATAGATGACTTTACTGTCAATTAGTGAACGAAGTAGTTCTTTAACTGCTCTAGGAGAACCTACTGGTGCTTCTGTGCCTAGCCAATCATAGATATCTACCCATGATTCACTTTCTTCAGAATTTTTAGTCAATGGTAAGGCAATGTTATGCTTGTATTAATCTCATAAGTTTGATTTTCATTTTTTCTTTTTGATCAAAATTTACCTATGTGTACCTATCCAGTCTTTAACACCTTTCCAATCTTTTTTGTAAGTAATATTTGGACTAGATGGTATGTCATCTGGTTTTTTACCTGATTTGCAGTATTTTCTCCATTCAGTAAAGCTTTTCAATTTTAGTGAACGTGCAAACTGTCTTGCAGATTCAAATGAACTGAATTCTTTGTTGAAATTTGCAATTGTTCCACTTGCTAAAAAGTCCCCCCAACCATTCCAATCTTTTTTGTAACTATTTTTTGGAGCAGTTGGTATATCTTCTGGTTTTTTACCTAATTTACAATACTCTTTCCATTCAGTTTCACTATCCAATCCCAAATTCCTTACAAATTTTCTTGCAGATTTAAAATCTCTAAATTTTCTTATAGTTTTTTTTTCTACACGATTTTTTGCATATACTTTTTCTGGACTTTGAGGTATGTTTTTTGGAATACGTCCTTTCTTTACGGCATCTTTCCAATCATCCCATTTCTTAATATTGTATTTCTTTGCTAACTTTCTTACTTCCTCTCTTGCCTCTTTGAATGTAAGATAGTTTTCAGATATTTTTTTAGTACCTAGATTTCCAGTACCTAACCAATCACCATAATTTATCCATCCTTTTTTGAAAAATGTTTGTCTAGGATCTGCAGGTATGTCGTCTGGTTTTTTACCTGATTTAGCATACTCCCGCCATTCTTTTTGTCCATTCAATCCTAAACTATGCACAAATTTCCTTGCATCTTCTAACTTTCTATACTCTCTGGTATTGTCTGAAACTTTTCCAGTTCCTAACCAATCACCCCACGAAATCCATTTCTCATAAACTTGTTGAGGATTAGAAGGAATATTTTTTGGTTTATTGTCTGATTTACAAAATCGTCTCCAGTCACTTGCACTTGTAAAATTTAATGAATTTACAATACTTCTTGCATCTTCTAACGAAAGAAATTTTTTAGAGGAAACTGTATTTGCTATACTTCCTGTACCTAAGAAATCCCCCCAACCAATCCATCCTTTATTTTTGTAATGTCTATTTGCAGATGTAGGGATATCTTGAGGTTTCTTTTCTGTTTTACAAAAAGCAAACCATTCTCCTTGATTCTTAAAATTTAATTTTCTCACATATGTCCTTGCATCTTCAAAATTCCTAAATTCTTTCTTCATTTCTTTGTCCTCTTTTTTGAATAGGCTTGCTCTGGATGTAATGGAATGTTACTGGGGATTTTTCCTTCAGCGTATGCTATTTCCCAATCCTTCCAGTTTTTTATATTGTATTTTTTTGCCAATTCTTTTACCATAGTTTTTGCATCTGTGAAAGGTAAGTATTTTTTAGATTTTTCAATTGAAGATATTGTTCCAGTACCCAAAAAGTCGCCCCAACCTTTCCAACCTTTGTTTTTGTATACTGCATTTGGATTTCTAGGTATGTTTTTGGGGTTTTTATCTAATTTACAAAACTCCATCCATTTTTCACCATTCTTAAAATTCAAAGAAATTGCAAATTTTTTTGCATCCTCAAACGAACAAAATTGTTTATTCATACTGGCGATATTCCCAGTTCCTAAAAAATCCCCCCAACCTTTCCAACCTTTGTTTTTGTATACTCCATTTGGATTTGCAGGTATGTTTTTGGGTTTTTTCTTTGATTGTACAAATTTTTTCCATTCTCGACCTGTCTTCAAATTTAATGATTGTGCAAATTTTTTTGCAATATCATATGACGAATATTCTCTATAAGTTCCTCCCAAAAATTTCTGCCAACCCTCCCATTTGTTTTTGTATGCCAAATTTGGTGCTCTGGGAATCTTATCTGGAATGTTATTTGTTTGAATAAATTTTTTCCAATCTGAACCTGTATCTAAATCAAATTTTTTTACAAATTCTCTTGCATCTTCATAAGACAAAAACTGTGATGACATATCTTTACCGGACATATTTTTTGTACCAAGCCAATCTCCCCAACCAATCCATCCTTTGTTTTTGTAAGTTTTGTAAGGTACAGATGGAATATTTTTTGGTTTGTTATCTGATTTACAATATGCTCTCCATTCATTAGCACTTGAAATATTTAATTTTTTTACAAATTTTCGTGCATCTTCAAACTTTAGATAATCCCTAAAATTTGTAGCAATTTTGTTTGTTCCCAAAAAGTCTCCCCAACTGATCCACTCTTTCTTGTATTTTTGATCAGGTGCTCTGGGAATATCTTTGGGAATTGTATTATCTTTACAATACTTTTGCCATTGCTTGTATGATTTTAATTCTAAAGATTGAGCAAACTTTCGTGCATCTTCAAAACTTCTATACTTCTTCATTTTTCAATAAAAATAGGAAAATCTTGATTTTAAAGACATTGATTAATTCTTAAAAATGGAAACCTTTTTAGCTGATTTTATCTATAATGATACTATGAGCGCCATTAAAGGCGACATTATGGTATCTGGTAAAGTGTTAAACGTTACCTAAACAATTTAGAAGGTAAATTCCTCAACTTTCCAATTCCCTTTATTCCTAATCGAATGAAATTATCATCAATCCCAAATCGCTCAAAGATTCTTCGATAAAAATAACTTCTACCAAAGGAAACAGTAGCATATACTGCAGTAATTGCAATATTTGCAGTAAATGGGTCCTCTTGAATCCAACCAACAGATAGTGGTAAAATCATTATTCCCAAGCCATAACCTATGGGATAACTGCCAAAGGAATTGACAAATGCCTCAGACATACTTTTTGAGTGAGTATCTTTAGATTTAGATATCAAAATCAAAATCTCCTTTCTTGTGTTTCAAATTATATTCTAAATTACCTATAGCAAAGTTTACTCGCTCATAACCATAAAGTAGAGTGTGGAGAATCTGTTGTTTTTGAGTAATATCATCAGCAATACCATGGTAACGCCATAACAAATCAATCACTCTTTGAATCCCAACTATGGTCTCCAGGTGGTGTTCCCGAATATTTTTTGAGACGAATCTATTTTTAGCATCCTTGTTTGAAAAAGATTGTTTTGTTTTCTGAGACCACTCTATCTCTTTGATCAGATTTCCATCATCGTCAAAAATTGATTGTAAAATAAATTTGGCATTTGATTCATCTACTGTATTGTAATCTTCATCAAAATATTCAGTCTTTATCATCTCATCTTCTCCCGAATATCATCTGAATACTCTTTCATTGATTCATTTGGCTCATCATATTCTGCATGTTCATCATAGATTATTTCCTCAGCAGGTGCAACTGCGGACTGGATGATTCCTGGGAGATAATACAAAACGACTAGTGCCACACTGATCAAAGGATTTACAAATCCCAATCCAATTGTCAACATCCAAAACAATACTTTGTGTATAGAATTCATTGATCATAGACCTCCTCAATGTTATATCCCTGATCATAATCAAAAGAATCATCAGCATCAGATGATTCAGGTTTTTTCTTTTTTCTAATCATTTTTTAATCTCCTTTTGAAATAGTTCATAATATTTTGTAATTTTTTCTAGGTCTACAAATCTAAACAAGGCATAATTGTTGTGATCATTTTTCTCCCTTACCATCAATCCAAATTGGGCTTCCATTTCATCAAGGTCCAATTTTTCAAGGTCAATCATATCAAATTCCCCCTACCATTGATGGATGAAATGCTGCGACTCCAACAAACGAACATGCTTTGAGAAGCATCCTATCAAAAGTGACTAGAACAAAGTCTTTTGCTTGGCACAAACTCAAGATTTTGTTATCGCCATTGTGACAAATTTGAAATTGTTCAGTTATTTGCTCAGCAGATAAAACATCAGAGGATTCAATTTTAGATAATTCTATTTTTCGTCCTAGAAGATGAGATAATTTTGCAATTATTTTCTCTGAAGAATAACCACGTACTCGCTTCACCTCACCTAATACGACATCACAGAGGATGATTTTAACGGATTTACCTCTAAGACGGGCTTTGAGTCCAGAGGCGACTTTGGGTTTCTCCATGATATCGATTACGACACAGGAGTCAAGTGCTATGCTTTGTGTTTGATTCATAGGATAACTTGGGCATGGGAATTATTATATAACATCACAATAGTATGCATACTATAGATACTAAATGACCAATCTAGCCACATTTCGAGTACACATTGCCCCTTTAGGCTTTGAAGTAGACAGGATTACCATTCCCCTCAAGCAGACAAAGGCTGACAAATTGTGGTTGTTGGCACACGATAATCGATCAGATGATCTATCTGCCCCATATCTGGAGAAAATAAAAAAAGAATGCAAAAAACTCGGAGTGGAAGTAAAGATTGCATACTCAGACAGACTAAGCATATTCAAAGCAATAAAATCAATCAAAGATATCATTGAAGAAGAGAAAAACAATTACATCTATGTCAATGTAGCATCAGGGAGTAAAATTCAAGCAATTGCATGCATGATGGCATGTATGGTTTTAAAAAATTGTGATAATCTAAAACCGTTTTATGCACAACCTGAAAAGTATGCAGCCTTTGAGGGAAAGCAGCAGTCATTTGGCATTAAAGATACAATAGCACTTCCAACATATGAAATTCAGACACCAAAACCAAAACTACTTGCAGCCTTGAAAATTGTCTTTGAACAAAAAGGTCAAAAGATGACAAAAAAAGACATGGCAAAGATTGCAGAAGAGCAAGGAATCATTACAATTAATTCAGAGGAAAAAAATCATTCACAGGCAAGATTTGCAAGTCTTGATAAAAACATCATTGCACCACTAGAGAAAGAATGGAAGTTTATTGAAATTGAAAAGATTGGGAGAAACAGATGGATAAAAATTACTGAAGAAGGGCAGAACGCTGCAGAGTTTTTAATTTGATATTACCAATATTTAGTAATAAATCGATTTAATTGTTCGCCGTTAATTAATTCCACATTATTTGAAGTTGCTAAATCATATGCAGATTTTGTAAAATCACTAGTTGTAACTACCATACCTCTAGAGGCATGGTAAAATTTTAATGAACCAGTTATTTGTTGTACAGCTGAATTATTTACCTTTTCAGAATATCGTTTAGCCTGAACCGCAATTATTTCAGAATTTTTTTTAATGATTAAATCAGCACCTTGATCCCCAGAAGCCTTTGTAATTTCAACAGAATATCCCATTTTATCAAATAATGTGCCCAAAAAATGCTCAAATTGTATTCCATCCATTGAATTTACATCAGGAATACTATCATCAGAAAGATTTCTTTTGAATGAATTAATTTGCATTAATTTTTGTCGTTGCAATACATTACCCAATACATTACTTTTCCAAACAATTCCATCCTCTCTAAAAATTTGTATTAAAAGAGGCAACCTGGAATCTATTTTAGAATCAGTGATTTCTAAAAAGGCATCAATATAATTATCAAGAGATTTCGGATCATAATATTCATGAATTTTTGTCTTTAGATAATTTTTGTATCCAATAAAAGATTCCAAAATGCATGTTTGTTTTAGATAATAAGCGGAAATTTTCAGATGAGTTGGAGAAACATCATACTTTGTTCCAGTTAACGATAGAGGAGATGAGATATGTTGAATTTCATGAATAAGTAAATCCTTTAGTAAATCTAGTTCATCGAGATTAAAATTATCGGGCAAAAAGTATTTTTTTAAAAAATTCATCAGATGATCAAATGTATTAGTAGAGTCTAGAATATTGTATAAGATATAATATCCAAAAATATCTTCTGAAAAAACTTTTCTTTGAAATAATCCAAAATCCCCACTAGCACCAAATTCTTCCACAATTGTTTCTTTTTTTATTCTTGTTTTTTTCAAATTAACAATTTTATTTGGACGTACAGTAGGAAGTACCTTCATCCACATTTCATAAAAGATAGAATGGGATGCAATGATAAGATCTCTATAAAGTTCTGTTTCTTCATCAGAAAATTGTTTTGATTTTGAAGTATTTTGAACCAATATAGAAATATCTTTAGCACTCACGTAAGGATAAACATCTAGCGTAATTTTATCATTAACAGAATATACATCAAGATAATTTTTGACAAAATTATAAAACGGTTCCAAAAATAATTTGGATTCAGTTCCAGGAATTTTCATAAAATCTAATAGATCATAAGTAAAATGTGAATAAACCTCATTGATTTTTTCTTGTTCAGATTTACCAAATCCAAATACCATGTAAGAAAATCATAAAATCATCTATTAAATGTTGAAAGATTAATTTAATTCAGTTTCCCATTTGGTTCGTAATTCTGGCATCTCTTTGTGTAACCATTCATACCATTTGACAAATTCAGCAGTTTCATTTGTAATATAATTTTCAATCTCATCATATTTTTTTGCATCATACCACTCAATCAATGGAGAACCACTGTGTTTTTTTCCAGTAAGTTTGTCAAGACCAGATCCCTTAAACTCACCTTTATTCATTAAAATTCCAATACTTCTCAAATCAACGCAAGGTCTAGATAGAATTGATATTGGAAACAGATCATCATATCTGGAAGACTTTTCCAAAAGGAATTTGTGTTCAAATCCCAAATTATACCCGACTGGAACAAAATCAAATGAATATTTGGCAGTAATTGGAGAATCATCTATGAATTTTCGAAGCATCTCTTTTTCTCCCAATTCCCACTCTTTGAGGACAGTCAATTCACCTAGTTGCTTGCCTGTTCCACGCTCAAGTTCTGCATATTGAATCGTGATAATCTTGTTTTGGACCTCATCTAGTCCATTAGTCTCAATATCAAGATAGTATGTCCCCATACACGAATCCTGGAATTATGCGTATTTTACTATGATCCTCATACCTAACAGTATCTAAAGTATGCATACTATTGACATGGATCATAATAACACCAAACACGAATTCTATACATGAAACAAGAAAGCATAATTCAAAAAATCGAATTAAATTCTAGACCTTCTTTTTATCCTAGAATTATTCGAGAGTTCGAAGACGAACGAGACGAAGAACCAATGTTCTACGGAGGATACTAGATGGAAAAAAATGACATCAGAGAATCACTCGGAGACAGATTGGATGTTGTAGATATGGAATACGACATTAAGCGAATGCTAGGAGAGTTAAACTATCACAAGTCTAAAGCTAAAATTTTCGAGCAGACCATCAAAGCACGACAAGAGGAACTTGAAAAAATGTTGGAAATTCCAAAAAGCAATGTGGATAATGGAGAGATGTACCAATGAAGATTACAAAAATTCTTCCAAAACCATTTGCAATAGGATGGCAAGAGTATGATCTCAATAAAGTAGAATCATTATTAGAATATCACAGAACAATTGTTCAGAATTTGGAGCAACGGCTAGTTGACGGTCAAGAAGAACTGCAAAGACTAAGGAGAAAAAATAATGACTGAATTCAAACTTGAAGCGGTTCAAAAAGTAATTATTCAAGAAATCTCCCAAGATGATCTAGAAAATTTCCTATACATTTGTCGCATTAGCAACATACCAAATGCAATTTGGGTCGATGGAATGATCATATTACTAGTTACAGCACATGCCACAGAAAAAAATACTGAGCGATTCTTTGAAGGTAATAGGATTTATGAAAGAGTGATTTTTGTAAAATATCCAAAATATTCAAAGACTGCAAAAGGGAATGGTGGAAGTTACGAACTAGCATTAAGAAATTATATGAACATTCCACGGTTTAGAGAATTTGCAAAGTGGATTAAATCACAATCATGCTGGAATATTGAACCGGAGAAATTGAAATGATGAAAAGAAAATTCATTCTCAAGATTCTGAGTAAAGTCAATAGTGAAAATATTAGCCTCGGAATAGATTCATTCAACAAGGCAATTCAAGATTTTGGCGACTCTATGGATTCCATAACCAGGGAGTTCTCAGCAGACATTGAGAAATCAAATGGAGAATCCAGGATCAGAGAGGAAAAGAACAAGGAGAATCTAGACAAAATTTGGGGGAAAAGAAGATGAACCCTCATTTAAGATCAAACCAAACAATCCAGCAGGTAATTGAGAGCGAATTAGAAAGATGCGACGTGTTATCTGATGTGAGATATCAAGACATCACATATCACATGGATAACAGAGGCAAGACGGTGCATAGGAAAGAAAATGCGCAGATTGACTTTCTAAAAGCAATGAATGAGATGAAAAATTTGGACTGGAATTATGGGAATAATTACATTACTTTTGATAACAACAAGACTAGAGAATGCGTCCAGTTTATTCGCAAAGATAGAGACTGGTGGTATGCCGAAGTTCTAATTAATTCTGGACCAAATTGGGACGGATATGCATGGAGTTGCGATACAGAATCAAAACCAATAATGGATATGCTGAGATTGTTTTTTGAAGAGGTCCCATGGTTTGGGATGCTTTCCTGGAAGATGAGGAGGTTTAAGCATTGATTCCAGTTGAAATTGATTCAAAAAATGCACAAACATGGTCTGATATTGGAATTGAATTGTACAAAAAAAAGATGCACAAAGAAGCATTGCAATGTTTTGACAAATCACTAGTAATTAATCCAGAAAACTATAATGCATTAATTTTCAAATCAAGGATTTTGTTTGTTCAACAAAAGATCAGAGAAAGTGTTGTTTGTCTTGATAAAATTCTCAAAAAACATCCAAATTCAAGCGAGGTCTTGCATCTAAAGGGGACTCGCAATGCAGCATGGCTTGGAAATCTCAGAGTTGCAATTGAGTGTTTTAAAAAAGTCATCAAAAACAATCCAGAGCATTCCATGTCATCATACTGGCTTACTCAAGTGTTAACTGATTCTGGAAAATTTAAAGAAGCACTAAAAGTTGCAAACAAGCTACTAGAACTAAAGCCGGATTCAGAGCCTCTTAACTATTGTAAAATACACATTTTAGGGAATTTAGAAAGATTTGAAGAACAAATTTTTGCATGTGATTTGTGGCTAGAAAGAAAACCAAAAGACAAGGGAATCATGCATGCAAAGGCAAATGCACTTGCCAATTTGAAAAGATTCAGAGAAGCAGTAATTTGGTACGATAATGCTTGGAGAGACCACAAAAACTTCTACGGACTAGAAAACAAGGTACGAGCACTAGATGCAATAAAGACAGGAAAGGTATCAGATTTGCCTTTTACTTATCATAATGATGGGAAAAAATTCAATTTTTCAATTCTATACAATTCATGGGATGAAAAAAGAAAGGTTTGGAAAAAAAGACGTGAAATGGAGGGGACTGATCAATGATAAAATTATCATGTCCTGAATGTAAAAGCAATAGTGTTGCTTTGATATTTTATGGATATCCTGGAGACATTGACTGGTATCTCAAAGCAATAGACGAGAAAGAGATTGTTGGTGGGGGCTGTATAGTAACAGACCATGACCCAAAGTGGGAATGCAACAACTGCTATCACAGATGGGGAGAACGTGAAGAATGAACCAATGGAGTAGAGAGCAAATCATGAAAGGTCTAAGGGAATTAGTTTCTGAGATGAATTTTATTAAAAAATCTGAAGACTATGACGGTAAGAAAGGTGGCTTGTGGACTATTGGTACAGAGAGTGGCTGGATTTTCAAAGACATTCTGCCGTTTAACTACGAATTAGAATATGGTGAAATACTGGTATCTGAAGGTACACGCATAATTCCAAATCACAGTGGAATGAAAGTAAAAGAGATGTACATCTATGGAATACATCGAGAAATTTACAGTTGGCTTGAGGAACGTGGATGGTATCACGAATGGCGTGATTCTCAGACATTATTTTTCTGGAAATACACAGAAGACTCTGATAAAGAAATTAAAAAGAATCTTGAAAATTATCAAATCTATCTGGATACTCATGAAATAGATGGTATCGAAGGCGAGATAATCAAAAAGTTGAATGAAAAATTCAAGGGTGAAAAATGATCAAGCCATCATGTCCTGAATGTAAAAGCAATAGTGTTGCTGTGATATTTTACGGATATCCTGGAGACATTGACTGGTATCTCAAAGCAATAGACGAGAAAGAGATTGTCGGAGGTGGTTGTTTAGTAACAGACCATGATCCAAAGTGGGAATGCAATGATTGTCATCATACATGGGGAGAGCGAGATGAGTGATTTTCAAGCAGCATATGCATTTGTGGGGATTATTTCATTTGTTTTAGGAATTGCATTTTTCTTCATTGATGGAATGCTCATATGGTCAATTCTATTTTTCAGTCTAGCAATGATTCTAGTATTGATTAAAGTAACATGGAATATTGCAGGCTGGGCAGAAAACGTTACAAGAAAGTTAGGGGAAGACTAGTCATGGGTACTGACGAGATTCCACACATCGACAGTGTCAATGATTCGATAAAAATTCTGATTCAAGAAGTAAGATTGCTTAATCAAACCATGTCTGAAATCAAAAACAAACTAGATAAAATTGCAAATGACACCTACAGAATTCCGTAAATATTGATGGGAATTATTCAATATTAATGCCAATTATCAAATATTTCAAATTCAGAAACACCAATGCAGTTTATCATAATTACGCATGACTCAGAGATCTTTGAAGATTCTACAGTTGAGTAAATTTACAAGTTTGAATCATCTGAACAAGGAAGTAGTGTGACATTACTCAATTGATTCATAATCAATTGCTTGACATAGATTTTGGGTAAGGTAAACAATTATCACTAGGCAGTATAATTACCACTAGGAGGCATATTTATCACTAGGTTAAATATAATGAGGTAAGTATACTGTCATGAGTCAAACATACAACAGTTTCTTAGAAGAAATATACAGTGAGTTTCCTGCATTAGCAAACGCAAAACAAACAGATGTCACTGATCATAACATTCTATGGACATTAGAAGAATGGATGGATGCAGGACATGTCAGATACACTACTTCAAGAAAGGAACTATACAGAATCAGTATCTTACTTGAAAATTATGCAATAAAGCATAATGCACCACTGCTGGCAACGTTTGAAACAGAAAAGAGATTCAAATATGTTGAAGACAGATACGTAGAGATTCTAACGAAAATTCCAAAGGCATGGATTATTGGAAACTTTAACAATCCATTTTTGCAACCTCAACCACCAAAAGGCGCTGAAGTGATTAGTTGTGATGGAACAAACATTTCAGATATGTGGATAGTTGTCACCAAAGGTCCTAACGGTCCATTTGGATTAGTTGCAGAAGACATGGGAGATGGTCAGTTTTCAGGATTCTTCTCAATAAGTACACAAGTAATTCAAAAGGCAGTCAACATCATAAATCAAAATTTAAGATCACAAATCGTTTTTTAATAATGATTTTGATTGTCATACATATTTTTAAAAAAAACAATTCATTTTTAGAAATAGATTTTGTGAAAGAATTAAAGATTACTGTAATGTGAATTTTGTTCCTAAAATTTTACTCATCTTGTTAACAGCATGTCTACAGACATTTGGATTCAGTGTGAAAAATCCCTTAAATTTTCCGCTTTCATATTCTTCAGCTATCAAACCAAATGGCCCATATGGTCCTCTAGTTATTACACTCCAGACATCAATTAGACTGGTATCTTTGCAATTTATCACGTTAATTTTTGGAGGAGTATCTATCGTAGTTTTACCATAGTCTGCAACGACCGTAATTTGTGGAATTTGTTCAATCATTTTTTGGTATCTTTTTTCAACAAATTTGTATCGTGCAATTTTTTCAAAAGTAGCAAGTAATGGCTGATTATTCTTTTGAGCGTAATTTTCAATTAGTTTGCTGATATGGAATAATTGCTTTCTTTCTGCATGAAAATTGTGATAACCGGCTTCGATAAATTTGTCCAGACTCCACATTGAGAGAAGTGAAGGATCATCATCATGCCATTCTGCAAGCTGTGGAAAGTCTTCCCAAACTTCACCAACAAAACCAGCATATTTTCCCAGCATGATTGATATCAGTTAAAATAAGATATAAGTTAATCTTCTTTTCCAACAATTTAGAACTTTACAAATTGTTTTTATTCCCCAAAATTATATCATATTCATGGGAAGATATGAGAAAGTTCTCAACATGTTAATGGATTATGATGAATCCATTAGGCTTGCAATAATTAGTAACACATCAGGAGATATTTTATGGAATTCCAAAAGATCGGATGCAAAACTTAATGTCCCAATTGCTGAAACTAAAAAAGCTCTAAAACGTGAATCTGAAGACTGGGTAGATAGATGCAAGGCTGCAGATAGTACTGCACTTGGAGCACCACTATACCACATTACGTCTTTTGAGAAAACCAAGAGAGTGACACTTCCAATTGATGCATTTCACCTATTGTTTCTAAGTGTAGATAATACGCCTATGAAAAATACAAAAAAGAAAAGTTATGGACGAATGGTCGAAATGGGAAAAATATTATCCATAGTAGATTTTGTAAACACGTTTGAATAGAATTTTAATAGTTTTCAATCAAACTTTTAAATAATTTTAAATCAATTTTAACACTAGAAAAAGAATTTGGAATATTTATTAAGATAAATGGTTCATGTTATTTGTGGATAAATACGAAAAACTGCTTGACATGATTATGGATTTTGATGAAGCAGTTAGATTTGCAGCAGTGACTGACGAAAATGGTCAAATTTTATGGAATAGTCAAAGGACAGGATTGAAAAATATTGTTTCAGTGAGTGAAACCAAACAAACAATTTCCAGAGCTCTACATGCTTGGAAAGAAAATGCAGGATTTAAGAAGTATATTGGTTCAGGATTATATTCAATTGCATCTTATGAAAAAATTAAAAGAATCACAGTCCCTTTAGATAATGGTAAACTATTATTTTGCACTGTAAATAATGAACCACTAAAATCAGCCATCAATAGAAGAAAAAGCTATGGACATCTTGCAGACATGGGCAAAATTTTATCCATTGTGGATTTTATTAAATCCCAAAAATAAAAACTAGTTTAGTTTTTTACTGATAGTGTATCTTGAAAAATATTGAATGATTTCATTGCCACATGTAGAAAATGCAAATTTAAAATTGATATTCCAGACCAAGGTCCTTGCACAGATTTAGAATACATGGATTACATTCATGCATATGGAAAACAATGCAAATGTGGTAAAAATGATTGGCAATTAATTTCACCATAGAATTAATTGTAGAATTTTAATTTACTATAACTTTACCAGTCATCCAAGGATGAACCATACAAAAGTAATCATAAGTTCCTGCCTTGTCAAATGTAAATTCAAAAGTTCCACCTGCCATGAACAATCCAGAATCAAAAACTCCGGTTATTCCAGCAGTTACAGTTCCACTAGTTACTGTATGTGCTGCTGAATCATCATTAATCCAAGATACCGAAGAACCAGTTGGTATAGAAACTTCATAAGGCAAGTAACATTCGTTTGTTTCTTCACATCCAGGAACTGCAGAACCAACAGGAATTGAAACAATAGCACCAGATGGCAATAATTCTAGCACAGGTTCTAATACAGACTCAGATTCTGGTTCTTCTATTACAACCATTTCCTCAATTTCATTCACAGTGACTTTACCAGTCATCCAAGGATGAACCATACAAAAGTAATCATAAGTTCCTGCATTGTCAAATGTAAATTCAAAAGTTCCACCTGCCATGAACAACCCAGAATCAAACATACCATCATGCCCATCTGAAATAGTTCCACTAGTTACAGTGTGTGCAGCACTATCAGGATTATTCCATTGGACTACATCACCGACAAGAATTGTAATAGAATAAGGCAAGTAACATTCGTTTGTTTCTTCACATCCTGGTGTTCCAGAGCCTTCAGCAATGTTAACTGTATGAACACCAGTTGCAATAGGCATAGTCATTGTTGGCTCTGATTGTGCAATTATACATTCACCATCATAGTCAAATGTAATTCCAGATGATTCTAACATACACATATTTCCATATGTTTTTTCATCAACACCACATACTGGCACATATTCTTTTGTACAAGGTTTCATTACGGGTTCTGGGGTTGGTTCAACGCGAGGTATTACTTTAGGATCATCTACACCACATTCAAATCTATGAGCTAGTTCAACTCCTGCTGCATTAAGCATACACATATTTCCGTATGTTTTTCCATCAACTCCACACATAGGATCCCATTGTAATGTACAAGCAGTGACGTTTTCTTCAGAAACGGCTCTTGGCTCAATTATATAATTTGGATCTAGGGAAATGAATGTAATAGATATCGCAGCAAGAATTCCAACTGCAGCTATAATTCCATAAGAAAAATTCATCTCATCCACCTGTTAACTTTGCAAATGCCTCATTCTTACTTAACTTTTCCATAAATTCAATGTTAGATAAAGCAACAACTGCAGATTCAACCACAGGTTCTTCAGGATCCTCTAATGCTTTTTGCAGAGCTGCTTTTGCATCTTTAGAGCCAACAACTCCCAAAGCAATCGCAGCCTCGTGTCGTACAAACATACTTGGATCATGTAATGTTGCATCAGTTAGGGGAGGTATTGCACTAGAATAGCTCATTTGACCCAATGCAAACGCAGCCTCGTGTCTTACCAATTCATTTTCATCATTTTTTAAAACTTTAGCAATATATGGAACCTTATCTTCTCCACCAAAATCAACCAAAATGCATGCCACTCTTGTCCTAACAACATAATCGGGATGATCCAGAAGAGAGACAAAATATTCAGTATCTTTTTGCTCATATTTTGATTCCATTTCAGCAAAAAGTGCCAGTCGTTCTTCAGTTACTGCCTGCATTTTGTTTTAGAACTTTCTGAGTCATATATTAGGTTACTTGAGAAAAACCAGAATGGATGCGTTATCTATTTAATGGAAAAAATTCGATAAATCAACATGAGTGTAAAAATTGGTGAGAAAGCACCAAACTTTGGAGTATCAGAATGGGTACAAGGAGCTCCAACAAATTTTGATCAAGAAAAAGATCACATCATAGTCTTAGAAGTTTTCCAAGTTAATTGTCCAGGATGTTTCATGCATGCAATTCCCGAGGCAATCAACATCTATAACAAATACAAAGATGAAGGAGTTAGAGTTTTAGGTCTTGCAACAGCTTTTGAGGATTTTGATAAAAATACATTAGAAAATTTGAAAATGCTTGCAGAGACAGGAGAAGTCATCGGGGAGACTAAAGAGGCACTTTCAGCATATGGTCAATTAAAAGAAGGTAACAAACTATCATACAAAATACCATTTCCACTAGGAATGGACAAACTTACAAAGACATCAGGGGAGATTAGCCAGGAAAAAATTATGGAATTTATTTATCCACAAATTCCAGATTTTGATTCCCAACCAGAAGAATACAAGAATCAGATTATTGAAAGAGTGAAAAGTTACATGAAATCTAAAGAGTATTCTGCTGAAACTTTTGAAAAATTTGCCTTGCAAGGCACACCTTCTATGATAATAGTAGACAGAAGAGGAATTCTCAGGGATGTGTCATTTGGACAATCAGGTCATGCTGAAGCAATAATTGAAAAATTGCTCAAAGAAGACTAATCATCTTATCAATACGAGTGTAACAGAAAGTATCACAGTAATTATAAATCCACCAACAAGAGCAATTTTTGCGTTATCCATAATCATTACAAAATATGCAAAATGTTTTTTATTTTCTTCCCTGTTTGATTTTGAAAATTATTACACCTGCAATAGCACCGACTATCAAGAGAATCATAACTACTGTATAGATCAAATCATAATCAGTTGGAAGGACGGGGTTTGATTGAGGAATTTCAGTTTCCTCAGATAACCCAAAAAAATGAGTCGTTCCAAAAATTTCTAACTGGTTATTTCCAGACCCTGTAAAATTTAATGTCACAAAAGAAATTTTTTCATTTGTGTTTACTTTTGGAAAATATTCTTTATCATTTAGATAAAATGTAAGATTGCCGCCAAGAAGGTTTTGTGGAATTATTATTTCTCCCAAGTTATTCTTTAACCCGCTGCTTATGAACAAAGTTAGTTTCTTCTCGTCTTTATCAAATTCAAAATTAGAAATGTCAAAATTAGAAACTATCTCTACTTCAAAAGAATAGCCCCCAGATTGTATATCCAATCGGTTTACCAATCCTGTAGAATCAGATAACAATTGACCATGTACAGGTGTCACTACACAGAGTAATGCAATGCATGCTAAGAATATAATTTTCAATTTATGCGGTTTTAGGAATTCTTTTAGTTAGTTCTTTATCTTGAGCAATTCGTGGATGATCTGGATCTGCCAAGATAACTTCAAACCAATAGTGTTTCCCATCTTTGTAGACAAAGTATGAACCTAAAAGTTTCATGTTAGGATACCTTTGAGCAGCTCTTCTATCTGCAACAGTTTTCATATCATCATCAGCCTTTATTCTTGTAACACCGAGATGTTTTGGTCTTCTACCACCAGTAGGTCTTTGTTTTCGCATACCACCAGTACCAACTCTCATTCTAACAACAATAATTCCTTGTTTTGCTTTATAGCCTAATCTTCTAGCTCTTTGTAATCTGCTAGGCTTATCAATACGAGCGACAGCACTTTGTTTACGCCATCCAACTACGCGTTCACGGATATCAGGTGAATTTTCTTTCCATAGTCTTATCCATGTCTGATCTTGATAACTAGGCATATCGAGATTGATGAAAATCCCATTAATAACTCAAATGCTCACATGTTTTGATTCTATAAAGATGGTATTTACTAAATCACCATTACTTCTTTTAGTCACAGTATCACGAGAAGCATTATGATGATTTTGCAGGTGTGCTTTTCTAGTTTTTATTCCATAATTCCTACATAATCTACAAAAATAGGTCACTTGTCTTTCTTCTCGAGGTTTTGCCTGAAATGAAGACACATCTAAAACAGATTCTTGTTTCATTGTAAGATGTATATTAAAAATAATATTTTAATCTTGTCATAAATATGACATGATGTAATTAAATTGAGATGTAGTGATTGAAGGTTTGGACAAGCATGAACGATGTTGAATAGTTAAAAATCTCTTGAGTGGGGTTTCACATTCCACACACTCAAAGAGTTTGCTCCCGCAGAAAACTCGATGAATCAAGTTGGCTCAAGTTATTAAAAAAGATTCCTCAGCATTGCTTTGAGATTTTTATTGAAGATGAAAGATTTGGAGAAAAGATGGCTAGCAAAATAGTATATTTATCAACAATTTTCACAATCTGTTTTTCAATATTTATCACAACTGCATATGCAGAACCCACCGTGTCCATAGACATAGAAAAAACAACATACCAATACTGTGAAAAATTATCTTACATCATTGAAGTTTCCGAAGTGACAGGCGATCCTGCAATTATTCACATCAGAGATGAATCAGGCAAAGGAAGTAGTGCAATCCCAATTCCAATAGGAGGATTGCAAAATTTAGTTCCCGCAGCATTTCCATTTGAAAAAGAACAATTTGCACCAGGAAAATACTTCATAGATGTGGAATACGATGGAGTTTCAACTACGGCAGAATTTGAAATTATTGATTCAGACAACATTTGTGTCCCAGGAATTGTCAAACAATTTATCATAGGATGGATTAATGGAGAACTTCCTGATGGTTATTTTGTAGATGCATTACAAAAAAATGTTAATCCAAAATTAATCAACATACCATTTGAAGTAAATGCAGAGAATATTTTAGAAATTAACATGCCAAGTTGGGTTAAAGAGAACGTAGGGGTGTGGTGGTTAAATAACATGATTTCAGATAATGATTTTGCTCAAGCGTTCAATTATCTATTTGAGAAAAAAATCATAAAAGAAAGAACAGTTGTAGATGATGCGATTTGAATAAACACACAGTCATTACAGGAATTGCAATAACAATTATCATAATCCCATTTGTTCATTCAGGATTAAGCATAGTAGGAGTACAGCAATTAGAATACAGATGGGATAGTCCAGGAGATTTCAATTTTTTTACAATGTCCAATTCAGGAAATATGGAATTTTGTAATACTGTGCCATATTGGACCAGTTTCCAAAGTTTTGAGATTGCAACATTTTATGATACAACACATCTAGGTTCATTCGTAGTAAATCCAACTACAATCAATCCACTATCATCAACAGTACAAGCAGGGATTTTTTCATCAGAAGAAATTTCTGCAGCCCAACACAGTTTCATGACGTTGGATTTTGAATTTGATGGGGGAGATATTAGACTCGACCCAAACAAATTCATGATAGTAATCAATGCAGACATACCCATCATAGGACTAATTCCATACTCTACTTCAACTCAAATGACAGGATTTGATTTTGATAGGATAATGAATTCTGAAAATTTGTCTTGTGATTAATTACTCTTACTTGCTTTAGCTACAATTCCAAGAATTACTCCAACAATTCCAGCAGCAGCAAATGCAATAGCAAAACCCATCATTAGATCTTTACCCATTCCTTTAACAGATGGACTTGATGATTTTACAGTTGGATCAATAACACATGCGCCGTTTTTAAGAATGGTTCCAGGACCACATCGCTCATCTAGAACACATGCATTGTTTTTAAGAATGGTTCCAGGACCACATTGAGTTTTAGGAGTATCCACCACTGGTGTTTCTTCTTCAGGGGTTTCTTCAGGGGTTTCTTCAGGGGTTTCTTCAGGGGTTTCTTCAGGGGTTTCTTCAGGGGTTTCTTCAGGGGTTTCTTCAGGGGTTTCAACTGGAGGTTCTTCAACTGGAACAGATACACCTCCAAATACAGAACCTATAATTTCAATTTCTTCAGTACCAGCAGGCAATTCAATACTTAATGTTCTACTTTGAGAAGAAGTGTCTGTTTCTGAGAACACAGGTTCATCACCATCAACTAAAATAATAAAATCATCATCTAATCCCTGATAAGTGGAATCAAAGAAAGAACGATCAAGAGTAATATCAAGAACGCCACTAGAGCCAGTAATATCAACTGTTAAAATTAATGATATAAAATCAGTGTCTGCCTCAATTCCAGATACAGTCATTCCTGTTGCATCATATTGAATATCAAAAGATGTTCCTTCAACATCGACAGACATTGTTTCTGCATAGACCAATGCCGTTGAAATTATAGTAAACAAGATCAAACCAAGAGAAATTTTCAATAAAGAATCAGCATTAGGAAGTTTGGTGTGCTTTTTCGAATAGATTTCCCTTACTGTAAAATTATTCATTTGTAATTTAGACTCCCAAATCGACGTTAAAAATGAAGAGACGATAATAAATCACGTAAAAGTCAAGCTTTTTTGGTTATTTTTATAGTTCAGGCAGAAGTTCTACTAGATTACGCCACGTAGAATCTGAATAATCTTTTCAGCAATCACATTTGCTGCCAAAGATTGAGCCTCTTTTGTTTGAGCACCGATATGCGGAGTCAAAATCACATTGTCCAGTTCAGCCAGCTTTGTTCCAATGGCAGGTTCTTTTTCAAACACATCCAAAGCAGCACCACCTAAAGTACCGTTTTTGAGAGCATTGTAAAGAGCATCCTCGTCAACAACACCACCTCTTGAGGTATTGATGATTTTTGCAGTCTTTTTCATAGTGGACATTTTTTCAGCATCAAGAAGATGATATGTAGAATCTAAAAGTGGAACATGTATTGACACATAATCTGAACTTTGTAAAAGAGTATTCAAATCAGCTTTCATCAAACCTACTTCTTTTGCAAATTCTTCATCAATTGGAACTACATCATATCCAATAATGTTCATGTTTAATGCACGTGCCAGTCTTCCCAGTCTTTTTCCAATATTTCCTAAACCAATGATTCCCAAATATTTTCCACGAAGCTCTGTTCCTTTGAGTTCTTTTTTGAGCCATTTTTCATTTCTTATCGCTCTGTCACCTCGTGTAGTTTGTCTTGCTAATGATAACATTAAACCTAAAACCAATTCTGCAACGGCATTCATTGCTCCCTCTACAGCATTGATTACACGAATGTTTTTTGCCTTTGCAGCTTCTTGATCAACATTATCTAATCCAACTCCAACTCTGGCAATAATTTTGCAATTATCAGCTTTGTCAATCATCTCTTTTGTGATAGTGGTTCTACTTCTAACAATGACAATGTTAAAAGAAGAAATCTTTTCAAGAATTTGTTCAGGAGATATTTCAGGTTCGTATGAAACTTTTAATCCGTTATCAATCAAAATTTTATTCAATATAGGATCGACTTCATCACAAATCAGTACAGAGTCTTCAAATCCCATATGGAAAGAAAAGGATCAACGGAATATAATTCATTAAGAAAATAAAAAGAAAAAAAGATGTTAAAAGATCAAGAAGTAAGGATTTCTGCTACTACAGGAATTACTTCCCATAATGCGACATAATCGCCACTTGCTTGCATTTCAGAAGCTACTTCATCAGTGTATAAACCGTGAATGTTTAGTGCAGGATGAGCAATACTGTTTGCTCCCATTGGTGGGACAGCATCACTTGGATTGCCTAAAGCGTATGCATAAGATGCTACTGGTGCTGGGATAACTCCTTTCTCAACTAGAACTGGGTTCAAGCCGAATGGGTCACCTGCTACAAAGACTGTAGCTGCGCCAGTGTAAATTGCTGCATAATCGTGGTTTACTGCTGCATATGCACCTGGTTCATCAAAGACCAAATCAACAATCATTCCTTGTGAGCCACCGAGTAACCATGTCTCAGTTGCTGCAGATTGTACTCTGTTACCTTGGACAACTCTATCCAAAATTTCTCCAACAATGTGGAAGAAAACTGGTTCGTTGCCTTGGTTTTCAATAAAGAGTCTCACGTGTTGATCATTTTCAACAAACAAGAGTTGTGATTGGTATTGCTTGTGTTCAAGTCCATTCCATGGTTGTGCAACAAAGATGTTCTTCTTTACATCGCCATTGACGAGTAAGTTATGAGCCATGTTTGGTACATAACCAAATTGCATTCCGTTAACAACTGTTGCAGTGTTATGATGTTGGAACATTGCTCCTGCATCATAGTTACCTTCAGGTGTTAGGTACAATTGATTGTATTGGAGTTGGAACTCTAATGCATCTGCATCATAGAATTTTCTGTCAATTTCACCGCTTCCACTGGTTTTCTCAACCATTAATTTCTTGTATCCATTAGCTGGATCAACGATTGCAATTCCGTACATGCCGGAAAGTACGTGTTGGTCCATACCAATTAGTTTGACACCAGAACAATGGTATTTGAAAATACCTGCGGATTCAGCAATGTAACAGTACTGACTTGTTTCACCAGGATTAACTGATTCAAAGTTTCCTGCTGACATTTGTGATGCGTGCATGTCGTTACCGTGTCCAGTAACTTCATCTGCTGGAATTTCAAGTGTCATTTTTACAACATCGCCTTGTGTAACTCTAAGGGTTGGTCCTGGGACTGTTCCACTAAAAGTCATGGCGTTGTAAGTTTTTCCTCCCATGATTGGAAGTTCAACACTCTCACCGGTCAAGTTAAACTCAACTACGGTTCTACCAGAGCTTTCTAAGACACCACAATCAGTTTCTGCGAATGCTTGAGGCATTACAAGTTGCAAACCACCCATTTGCTTAATTTGATCCATCACACTGACATCCATTTTATTCATGTCTAGTGATTGACCAGCAATCTGGGTTTGTGTGTATGTGCTTCCGAATAAGGTTGCTCCCATTACAGCTACTGCTGCAATAGTAAAGAGCATACTAATACGCTTATTCATAAAGCAACGCACTAGCGAATCCTATATAATAATTCCCATTACTGCTACCGGAAATTTTGAAATAATCTGAAAAAGAATGAATAACGGGTGAAAATTTAGTAAAGTCGACATGAAATTTAGATTAGATCAAGATTCACTTGGAAAAGTCAAAATCCCAACTGACGCATATTATGGAGCATTTACAGGCAGGGCCATCAAACAGTATCACGTAACTGGGAATAAAAGCCATGAAAATCTGATAAGGTCATTTGTAATGATAAAGCGTTCTGCAGCAGTTGCAAACATGAAGACAAAGGCAATAGATGCAAAGAGGGGAAAAGCAATTGTTTCAGCATGTGATAAAATTTTGTCTGGAAAGCATGTAGACCAGTTTGTAGTAGACATGATAAATTCTGGAGCAGGTACTGCATTTAACATGAATTCAAACGAAGTGATTTCAAATGTGGCGCTAGAAATACTTCATAAAAAGAAAGGACAGTATGAATTCCTACATCCAAATGATCATGTCAACATGTCACAATCAAGTAACGATACATATCCTACTGCAATGCATGTCGCAATTCTAATGAATCTCAAAGAGACAATTCCTGCCATAGATATTTTGATAAAATCATTATCTAAGAAAGCAAAAGAATTTTCATCATTTAAGAAAATTGGAAGGACCCACCTAATGGATGCATTACCAGTCACATTGGGGAGTGAATTTGCAGCATATGTTACATCAATCACTAAAGCAAGAAAAGAAATCATTGATGCACAAAAAGAGTTGCAAAGTGTTGCATTAGGTGGAACTGCAGTAGGTACTGGAGCTAATACACCAAAAGGATATAGAAAGATTGCAATATCAGAATTATCAAAAATTTCAAAGTTATCATTAAAACCAGAAATGGATATGCAACATGGTTTGCAAAGTAAATTTGCAGTTGCAAATTTGTCAGGGGCTTTAAGAAATCTGGCAATAGAGATTGGGAAAATTGCAAACGACATAAGGTTGATGGCATCAGGTCCAATTGCAGGATTGGCAGAACTAGGAATTCCTGCAGTTCATGCAGGCTCATCCATAATGCCAGGAAAAGTAAATCCATCTTTAGCAGAATGTATGAACATGGTTTGTTTCAACATCATTGGAAACGATACAGCAGTTTCATGTGCAGCTCAGGGAGGACAGTTTGAGCTAAATGTTATGCTGCCTGGAATGTTAAAGTGCATGTTAGAATCAACAGACATGATAAAAAATTTCTTGCCAATATTTTCTGCAAATTTGATTGATGGATTAACTGCTAACAAAGACAAATTACGTGAAGACATTGAGAATAGTCCGGTAATTGTCACATTGTTAACACCAAAGATAGGATATCTAAAATCAGCAGAACTTTTCAAAGAGTCACTGAAAACTGGAAAAACTATCAGAGAACTTGTTGTCTCAAAGAAACTGATGAGTAACAAAGAGATCGATTCATTATTTGGATAGAATATGGCAAAGATTTTCGTAGAAGCCTACGGATGCTCTGCAAGCTTTGCAGATTCTGAGATGATTTCAGGATTAATCCTGAATGGGGGTCATACAATTACAGATAATTCAGAAGAATCTGATCTAAATATTGTAGTAACATGTTCAGTCAAAGATTCTACTGCCAACAAAATGATGTATAGAATCAATTCGTTAAAATCAAAACCACTTATTGTAGCAGGATGTCTTCCAAAAGCTGAAAAAGAAAATGTAGAAAAATTTTCAGAAAATGCCAGTTTGTTAGGTCCAAATTCATTAGGAAAAACTCTTCAAGTCATCAACACAACATTGAGAGGTCAAAAACAAATTGCGTTGGAAGATTCAGACTTAACCAAAGTAGGACTTCCCAAAGTTAGACTTAACCCATCAGTAGGAATTGTAGAGATTGCAAGTGGATGTATGAGCGAATGTACTTTTTGCCAAACCAAACTATCCAAAGGAGATCTGTCAAGCTACAGATTGGGAGACATTGTCAGACAAGTCAAGACCGAAATTAAAGAAGGATGTAAAGAAGTATGGTTGACATCTACAGACAATGGGTGTTATGGATTGGATATTGGAACAGACTTGCCAACTCTGATCAATGCAGTTTCAGAAATTCCAGAAGATTTTATGATTAGAGTTGGAATGATGAATCCAATGTACATGCCAAGGATAAAAGAAAAACTAATTGATTCTTATGACAATGAAAAAGTTTTCAAATTTTTACATATTCCAGTTCAAAGTGGAAGTGACAAAGTCCTAAACGATATGAAGCGAGGCCATACATCTGGAACATATAGAGAAATTGTGAATAAAATAAAAGAAAGGTTTGCAGACTTTACTATCTCCACAGACATCATTGTTGGATTTCCTTCAGAAACTGAAGAAGAATTCCAGAAAACAATCTCATTGCTTGATGAAACAAAACCAGACGTGGTAAACCTATCAAGGTATAGTGCAAGGCCCGGAACAGAGGCAGCAGAATGGAAACAAATTGATGCATCCGAAGTTAAACGAAGAACCAAGATAATTTTTGAGCAGATCAGTAAATTATCCATGGAAAGTAATCAGAAATGGATCGGTTGGAAAGGCAAAGTCCTATTTGACGAGATGACAGATGAGGGAATAAAAGGCAGAAACTTTGCCTACAAGCCCATAGCAGTAGAAGATGATGTAAAATTAGGCCAATCACACATAGTCGAAATTACTAATGCCACAGTAAAGAGACTGGTTGGGAAGATCGCAAGCTAATTTTTTTCGATCTAAAATTTGATTAAAAAAACGTAAGAAGGTTTTTTATCTAAATCAGAAAATAAGATCAGAAATGAGTTTCCAAGTTAAAGAACCAGTTTTGATCATAGGCATTGGAGGCGTAGGCTCAAAATTAGCACTGCAAGCAAAAGAGTCACTAAATTCAGATTGCATGGTAATTAGTAATGACAAAAAGGACTTGTCACAAGAAAGCCTATCAATACACGTTTCAACAGATTCTGTTGTCAACCCATCTGTTCAGTTAATCAGAGGCTCAACTTACAAAGTTGAAGATGAAATCAAGTCAAAAATTTCAGGTTATTCTACAGTTATCTTAATGAGTAATTTAGCAGGTAAAGCAGGCTCAGCCATGGCTCCGGTCATATCTGAAATATGTAAAAAATCAGATGCAGGTTTGATTTCATTTGCAATTATGCCTTTCAAATATGAAAAAGACAGAATTTTCAATTCAGGAGTATCCCTAAAAAGAGTCAGAGAGAATTCAGAGTGTACTGTTGTATTAGATAATGACTCATTGTTAGAAAGTAATCCGGATTTGAGTCCAAAATCATGCTATGAAATTGCAAATTCTGCAATGATGCATGTAATAGAATCACTAGGCACATCAGAGATATCATCTGAGACCAATGTCATCTCTACTAGTAAGAATGGACAAAATATCGAAGACTCACTCAGAGATTCACTAAAAATGCTATATGGTAATGCACCACCAAATTCTGTTAAACGTTCAATGTTGTATGTAGTTGGAGGTAGCAATATTCCTGTAGGAGTAATCAATTCAATTACAAATCTTACTGCAGGAATTGTTAATGAAAGTAATTCACAAATCGATATGGCTTCAGAATCAGAAGATTCCAAAGTTGTAATGCTATCATCGATTCAAGGAATGACAAAGTTTGACAGTTATGATCCATTAGGAATGATTCCACAGGAAAACACTCTTGATTGGTCAACACCAGATTGCAGTATTGATTGTGAATTAGATTTATACCAATTAGAATAAACTGATTGTTTTAAAATTATAATTTTTTGAAAAGAATTAATCTTTCTTTGGTGCTTCTTTAGCTGGTTCTTCTTTCTTTGGTGCTTCTTTAGCTGGTTCTTCTTTCTTTGGTGCTTCTTTAGCTGGTTCTTCTTTCTTTGGTGCTTCTTTAGCTGGTTCTTCTTTCTTTGGTGCTTCTTTAGCTGGTTCTACCTTATCAGAAACTTTTTTGGTTTCTTTTTCAGGAGAAACTTTGGTTTCTACTTCTTCATCGTATCTTGAAACAAGAACATAACCTTCTTCGGTTTTGCTCATTCTAACTCTAACTTTTCTTGGAGGACTTCTAACTCCTTTTGCCCAAACCTCATGTGCTAATTCTTCCTCAATTTTTATTGTTTCAACTTTCATATGATGTTGAGCAAATTCTCTAATCATGTTAATTGCTCTAACAGCTCTATGTTGAGATTGGGAAAGTTTTACCTTACCTAAATTAATTGTGTAAACTCGTTCTAATTCTTGAGACATCTATCCTACCTCCACATCAGTTGATCTCCAAGCTCTACGTTTTGGATTTGTTCTTACATTTCTCTTAGTTTTGAGAATAATCCATGCGGGTACTGCTGAAGTCTGTCTAGTCTTTTTGAGTAGACGGATTTTCCTTGGAGAGGACTTGCGTGCAGCCATAGATTTTCAGGCACGAAGAGCTCTTTTTAAATGAATCTCAGGATTTTAGGCAACTGTGAATTTGTTTTAGGATTCGAGCAGATGCGCCCCATACAATTTGATTCTCATATTCAAAAGTATACATTTCCTGAATTTGATTATGGGATGGATCAGGATCCTTTGCCTCAGTTTTTAAAAAGGATTCTAGAGGGATATGAAAAATTTTTTCAACTTCAGCATTGGCAGAAAGTGAGGGGATTTTGTCAACTATTGCAATAAAAGGCAAAATCAAAAAACCAGAATTCAGAGTTATTACAGGATCTAATTGTCCAATCACTTGGTCTTTAGAAATTGTCAGTCCTATCTCCTCACTAGTTTCACGCAATGCAGTTTCTAACAAATCAGAATCATTAGGGTCCAACTTCCCACCAGGAAATGAAATCTCACCAGCATGGAATTTCATATCTTTTGGTTTTTCAGTCATTACAACTATTGGTTCATTGCCATAAATTACAACAAGGATTGATGCCAAACGATACTTGTCACTATGTTCTAACAAAGGATCAATAGGAGTAGAGAGAAGCGATTTTAAATCATCTAAAAGCATCATAGTTCTTTCCTACTATTCCATATGGGTTTTGATATTCAAAGGTTTTAACCCAGAAGAAAAGAAATGAAAATATGACAATCAGGTATGAAGCCAATCCTCCAAAAATTTTACCGGATGTCAATACTGATGAGTCAATTCAAAAATTTGTTGAAAAGATAAAAATCATTTCAAAGAAATGTGATGCCATACATCTAACTGAAAACGTGTTAGGATTTCAAAGAGTTTCACCAATCAAAGTTGGAAAAATTATCAGAGAAGAAATTCCAGATTTACCAATTACCGTCAGTCTCAGAGTCAGAGATAAAAGTGAAGATGAAATTTTAGAATTTGTCAACAATTGTATTTCCATTGGCTTCTCAGGAGTTTTGATTTTGATGGGAGATCCGTCACAAACAGGAAAAAAAGATTCAGGTCAAATTCCAAGTTTAACTGTAAAAAGGTTAAGAGAGCAAGGAGTGGATTCAAAAATTGATTTGTATCTTTCAATATCAAACAAGCCTGATTTTTCAAAAATCGGAAAAAAACTAGAAGCAAAGCCCAAAGGATTCATGACTCAAGTTATTCAGAATATAGACCAAGTTGAAGAACTATATGAAAATCTCAAAGGCTTTTCAATAATTCCAATTCTGCTGTATCCATCTCCAAAAAATGAGAAATCTGCAGAGTTTCTGAATTTAGATTTAGCATCATACAGCAAAGAATTTGAAGGGTTATTGGAAAAAACACAAAGCATTACAGGAGATGTTTTACTTACTTCTCCAAGTGACTTTAATGGACTGGACAAATTTTTAGAAAAATATACCAATTAAAGCACAAAATATTTTGCATCAGGGTGATGAACAACTATTGCAGCAGTTGATTGTTCTGGAATAATTTGACCAGACTCCGTCAAGGTCATTCCAGATTTTTCAGGTTGCAATAATTTCCAGACAAGATGATGTTGAGACACATCAGGACAGCTAGGAAATCCCCAGCTGTATCTTAATCCACCTTTTTCCAAATGTAATTCAGATTTTATTTTTCTATTTACCCATTCAGCTAAGGCTTCAGCTACTTCAACTGCCAATCCATGAAGATAGTATGCATCAGTATACTTGTCTTCTTTATTCCATTGTTCAATTATTTGAGCCACTTTGTTACCTACAGTAACAGACTGAAATGCAACAATATCATCATCTCCAAAATAGTCAGTCAGGCAAAGATGGTCAGGTTTTGTGGAGCGAGGAAATTCCAACTCTATATCGTCACCATCAGGATTTTCAACTAGTAATGTTCTATCTTTGTTGTGACATTTGAAATACCCATATACAATTTCAGGTTCTAGAAGTTTATCCCTAATTATTCGAATTTTCCACTCAGTCAGTAATTGTTCATGTTCGTCTTGAGATTCTGAACCTGCTTTTCCTCTCAATCCCCAAGATAATTTGAAGAGAGATTTTTTATCAATCATGGTCCAAACCTCATCCATGTTGATTTGATCTAGTTTTAGTCGAATTGGTTTTCCAATAATTTTTGGATTGGGTGCAGGTACTGGCTTGATTTCGCTTTTTGGAAGCGTATCAGGATCTAATGAAACAGTAGATTTGTCTTTCCAGTTCTCAAGTTTTTCTTTCCAATCAGAAAGGAGTTTTGGTTTTTCATCAGAAATTAAAACATCCATTGTTTTTAGACCTTCAAACATAGTATTGCAGTAAAATACGCCGGGCTCGTAAATCCCATCTTCTTTTGCTATTCTGTTAATGTAATTACTGTTAATCGCAGCCCCGCCACAGAGAATTGGTATATCCATATTGTTTTTTCTAGCATGCTCTACAAAGAATTTCATTTGTTTTGATGTGGATACTAATAATGCAGATAATCCTACTGCGTCAGGTTTTGTCTCATTAATTTTTTCAAGGAATTTTTGCAATGGTACTTGTTTTCCCAAATCATGTACAGTGTATCCGTTATTTTGAAAGATTGTCTTTACAAGATTTTTACCAATATCATGTACATCACCATAAACAGTTCCTAGAACTAGAACTCCTTTACTTGTCCCTTCTTCTTTGATCAAATATTTTTCAAGTTCGCCTACTGCAGCCTTCATGCATTCTGCAGATTTTAGGACAAAAGGCAAAATCAATTCGCCAGCACCGAATTTATCACCAACTTCTTTCATTGCAGGAAGCAAGTCCTCATTGAGAGTCTTTATCGCACCATCATGAGTCACTTCTTGATTAGCATTAAGAGACAAAACCCCATCAGTGTCTTGAATCAGGTCATTTTTTCCTAGTTTTTCTGCAATTGCCGAAACGACATCGTTTTGAATTCCATCTTTGAGTCTATTTACAATTCTAAAGTTAGCGCGTTTTCCAGCAGGCCAGGTAGGATCAACATCTACTTTCTTTGAGACATCTCCGCTTTGAGGTCCTGCTTTCTCAAAGTATGTAATCAAGTCAGACAAGGCATTTGGATGTTTGTTGAAAATCAGATCTTCTGCAAGGTTTTTTTCTTTCTCATCAATTTCACCATATGGAATAATCTCCTTTGCATTTACAATTGCAGTGTCAAGGCCAGATTTTACAGCATGATATAGAAAGACAGAGTTTAGAATTTTTCTGGCATACGGGGCCAATCCAAAACTAATGTTGCTTAAACCTAAAGTAGTAAATGAATTTGGGAATTTTTCTTTAACTAGTCTGATTCCTTCAAGAGTGTTTTTTCCAGCATCAAGAAATTCATCCTCTCCTGTTGCCAAAGTAAATGTAAGAACGTCAAAAATGAATTGCTCAATTTTCAAACCATATTTTTTTCCAGTTTCATAGAGCAATTCAGCAGTGTCAACTTTTTGTTGAGGGGTTTTTGCCATACCTTCTGGCCCAATACATAATGCAATTGCAGGCAAACCATACTTTGCCATTATCGGAGCTAGCTTTTCAAATCTGTTTCCATCTCCTTCAAGATTTATAGAATTAATGATGGGTCTTCCAGGGATTTGAGTTACAGATGCTTCAATAACTTCAGGATCTGTGGAATCAATTACTAGTGGTGCATCAATTTCCAAGCTTAGTCGTTTTACCAAATTTAACATAAATTCACGTTCATCTGCACGTTCTGTTGTTGCAACACAGACATCAAGACAGTGAGCTCCATCCTCAACTTGGATTCTACCCAAATCAACTAATCCATCATAGTCATCAGCAAGAACTAGTTTCTTTGCTTTACGAGAACCCTGAGTGTTAATTCTTTCTCCAATTATCAGAGGTGGAGGGATTTGTTTTAGATCAACTGCTTTCAATGCTGAACTTACTCTAGGAACTGTCAATGTAGTAAAATCACATCTGTTTTTGTAAATACTTAACCCTTGATAGAATTTGCTTTTTCGTCAATTACCTTCCTTAAGGCTTTGATGTGCTCAGGATTTGTTCCACAACAACCGCCAATAATTCGGACTTTTTTGAATTCATTTAGAAAATCACCTAAAGCTGCACCCATTTTTTCAGGAGTCATCTTGTAAACTGCTTGACCTCCATCATTTTCAGGCATGCCAGCGTTTGGAACAACCAATACACTATGTTCATTTTGCTCATCTAGCCATCTAACACTTGGAGTCATCTCAATTGGTCCAGTAGAACAGTTTAATCCAAATACGTCGATTCCCATGTCAGATACTGTTGTGTATGCAGCTTGGATGTTTGTACCAAGCAACATCTTACCATATTGATCTAAAGTAGTGTTTGCAATTATCGGAACTTTTTTGCCAGTTTTTTTCATGGCATTGTGACATGCCTCAATTACCAATTTTACTTCAAGAATATCCTGGCTGGTTTCAATGAGTAATGCATCAACTCCTCCAAGAATCAATCCTTCAGCTTGTAACTCAAATGCTTCTCTAATTTCATCCAAAGGTTTTTGACCCAAATCAGGATCGTTTGAACTTGGAAGATATCCAGTAGGACCCATAGAGCCAATCACATACCGAGGTTTGTCAGTATACTCGTTGCATACTTCAGATGCCAAAGTAGCAATTTTCTTGTTAAACTCTACTGTTTGATCACCAAAACCATATTCGTCAAGTTTAATTTTGTTTGAGCCAAAAGAATTAGTTTCAATACAATCAGCACCAGCATCTAAATAATTTCTATGAATTTGTTTAATCCATTCAGGATGAGTAATAACTAAGCCATCGTTAAATCCGTCTTGATTATTTGGAAAGTCTTCAGGTTTAGGATCATGTCTTTGAATTTCAGTTCCCATTGCACCGTCAAACAACAGAATACGATTTTTCATTGCATCAAGAAAAGGTTCTTTTTCTGTCAATCTGATTTCAAAATAATACTGGACAGTTTAACTCTTTTCAGAAAAGATACAGAAAAGTGTGATTGATACGTATATTGAAATTAGGTTAAAGATAATTTTTTGTATATTTATGCAAAAGTCTCAAGTAAACAATCTAGTTCGTAGTGCCACTTTTTTTCAACATGCTGGAATTTCCATAATCTTTGTGTTTATGCCTGTCATAGCAAGAGGCGTTACAGAATCAGTATTTGAGATTGGACTTTTAGTAGCATCATTTAGTTTTGCCCAAATCTTATCTGAAATCTATTTTGGAAGACACTCAGACAAGAAAGGAACCAGGCTCAAATTCATCAGAATAGGCTTTATTGGGTGCGCAATTACATTCGGATTACATTATTTTGCAGACGACCTTGGCATGTTTTTCCTAGTCAGAATTGCTGCAGGGGTTGCAAGCGGAATTATGATTCCTGCAATGATTGCATATACCTACGAGGCAAATATTGACAAAAAGAGAGCAGCAACAGTAATTTCGTTTCATGCATTGGGATGGCTTGCCGGAATTGCAGCTGCCGGAATTGCAAATGATCTGAGATTAATTTTCTTGATCAGTGCTGCTTCATTTGTGATTGGATTGTTATTCACAATCAAATTGCCAAACCCACAACAAGTAAAAGAATTAACACCAGGAACTACAAAAAATGTAATTCTAAAAAACAAGTTTCTCTTTTCGTCACTATTACTAAGACATATTGGAGCAGCGGCAGTTTGGACAATTCTTCCAATAATGTTAATGGAGAAATTAGGTGCAGAACTTTATCAAATATCAATAGTATATGTTGCAAACACATTGACAGCTTTTATTTTGATGAATGTTATGGCAAGCAAGATTCATCTATCAAATGTAGCAAAGTTTCAAATCGGTGTTGGATTTACAACATTTGTATTTGTTGGGTTAGCAGTAATCACAGACTGGTGGATGGCAATGCCGTTTATGTCACTTGTTGGTGCAACGTGGGCATTTTTGTTCATTGGTGGAAATTTCCACCTGATGGAAAACAATCCACGTTCAACATCAACGGGGATTTTCAGCTCTACGATATCAATTGCAACAGTAGTTGGCCCAGTAATAGCAGGAAGTATTGCATTTTTGTTTGATTATACTGCAGTGATGTATTTTGCAATCATAGTAATCATATGCGCATTTGTGGTATCACTAAAGATTAGAAAATAAAGAAATTATCTCAGACCCCAACGAGACATTACTTTGTTTTCAAATCTCTTGAAAATCACACCATCAACTGCAAGACCGATTCCCATGATCACAATCATTATTCCAATGACTTGCGAAACATCATTTAGAGAACGACCAGCATTAAGCAAAAAGCCCAATCCTAGGAATGAAAATAGAATTTCTGCACCAATTACACCCCTCCATGCAAAAGCCCAGCCTTGTTTAAAGCCAGAAATCATGTATGGAAAAGCTGCTGGAATCAAAACCGAAGTGATCAACTGGCTGCCCTTTGCACCCATGTTTCTGGCTGCCTCAATAAAATGAGGATTGATGTTTTTGACTCCAGTGTAGGTGTTGATGGTTACTGCAAAAATAGCACCGATTGCAGTGACAAAAATTATTCCACCATCAGTTAATCCAAACCAAAGTATTGCCAAAGGCACCCAAGCAATAGAAGGAATTGATTGTAAACCTAAAACAAGAGAGCCAACAGTTTGGTTAATCACCTCAACTCTTGCCATAAATATTCCAAGTACAATTCCCCCACCAATTGCAATTGCCAAACCAATAGATAATCTCCACATACTAGTTGCTATTCCATACAACAAACTACCATCAGCTGCACCATATGCCAAATCTTCTGCAACCTCATATGGGGATGGGAAAATGTTTTCAGGCCAAACTCCAAGCATTGCAATGATTTGCCAAACTGCCACTATTCCAATGTAAAATGCAATTCTATGAAACGTGTAATTTTTTGCCATGATTGTCACTCTTTACTTTTTTTTACCTCGGGTCTAAGTTCTGCCAAGATGTCTTGCTGAAATTTCAGCAATGATTCATCTTCAGTTATTCTAGGTCTTGGAAAATTATTCTCAACTTCTTTTTTAATTACAGATGGGCGATTACTGAAAATTGCAACTTTGGTTCCAAGCACTGCAGCTTCTGAAACACTATGAGTTACAAACAAAATTGTCTTTTTTGTTTTCTCCCAAATTAATTGCATTTCAACTAATAGTAAATCACGGGTCTGTGCATCAAGTGCAGCAAAAGGTTCATCCATTAACAACACGTCAGGATCCATTACAAGTGCTCTTGCAATTGCAACACGCTGCTTCATTCCCGTTGATAGTTGATAAGTATACGAATCTGCAAACTTTGTCAATTGCATCATATCCAAATATCGATGAGATATTTTGGCACGCTCTTCTTTTGGAATTCCTGCCATCTTTAATCCAAATTCCACATTATCCTGAACCTTAAGCCATGGAAATAGTGCCCCTTCCTGAAACACCATAATCCTCTCCGGACCTGTCTCTGAAACAGTATGACCATCAAACAAGATTTGTCCATCATCAGGCTTTTCCAAGCCTGCAACAATGCGTAAAAAGGTAGATTTTCCACATCCTGATGGACCTACCAAGCACACAAAGTCTCCTGCCTCAACTTTGAGATTGACACCACCCAGTGCTTTGAGTTTGTGAGAATCATGGCTGAAATATTTTACAATATTTTTTGCTTCAAGTTTGGTCATGTAGTACCATCTCCATCAATAGAATTTGTATCAAAGTAGTAAAAAATACCAGACAAATCATATCCATTTCTTCCAAGATAGCCTAATGCATCTGCTTTCTCAGCAAATGAATGGACAGAATCAGGCAAGGGATCATCAGTGATTACAAGGTTTGATAATGCAACATCTACAACATCATCAGATAAGGATTGGCCCAAATGAGAATTTAAAAAATCATTAAAAATAATTCTAGTTTCCATTGGATTTTGATTAATCCAATCTGCAGTGTCGCTATTAGATTTCAATAAATTTTTAATCAGTGTTGGATTTTTTTCTACAAAATTTGTATTGCCAATTAAAAGAACAGATGCAAACTCATTGTTTGTCCATAATTCTTCTTCATGAAACAATCGTTTTCCATTCAACTCATATTCTAAGATAGTGGCCCAAGGCTCCGCTACCCAAGCACCATCAATATCACCCTTAACAAACAATGTGTAAATGTCAGGATTTGGAATATTGTAAATAATTACAGAACCGCCTTTTTCAGCTGGTTTGAGTCCATGTTCTGACAAGTAATTTCTCAAGGATACATCTTGGGTGTTACCGATTTGAGGGGCGGCAATTTTTTTTCCTGCAAAATCAGATGCAGTATTTATTTCAGATAAAGGATGAACGATAAAGCTTGCACCACCACTTGCAGCTCCTGCAAGAATCTTTACATTGTGATTTTCTGAATTTAGAAATCCGTTAATTGCAGGGCCTGGACCCACATATGCAACATCAATTGAATTGGCAAAAAGTGATTCGATTGCCTGGGGTCCACTATCAAAAACTCGAGTTTCTATTTTTGTTGTGTTTCCTATACTTGCTTCAAAAAACCCTTTTTCAATTCCAACTATTGGGATTGCATGACCAATGTTTGGAAAATATGCTATGCGTATTTTATTTTCATTCAAAGAATTTTCAGAATTAAGAGCAATTCCGACTATGGAAATGAGAATAACTGCAATGCTGAGAGATATAATCAAACGAGTTTTCATAAAACAGCGTTATATCTGGCGGTTAAATAATCATCGAATTTTAGCTCAAGCTAGTCAGAAATTTTTTCAAAATAATTGATTTTGAGTCCATCACAAAAGATAAATTCCAAAATACGACGGAAAAGATGTTTTATGACTCAAAAAGGAATTCTTGCATTTTCAGGCGGACTAGATACTTCAGTTGTTGTAAAGTATCTTCAAGATGAACACGATATGGATGTCATCACTGTTACAGTAGATGTTGGACAAGGAGATGATTGGAAAAAGATTGCATCTAAAGCAAAAAAGCTTGGTGTAAAAAAACACTACAACATTGATGCAAGAAAAGAGTTTGTCAAAGATTACATTTTCCCATCAATTAAAGCAAATGCGCTTTATCAAAAAAAATACTGTCTTGCAACAGCACTTGCCAGACCATTAATTGCTCAAAAAGTTTTAGAGATTGCAAAAAAAGAAAAAGTAACATCGCTTGCACATGGTTGTTCTGGAAAAGGAAATGATCAAGTAAGATTTGATATCACGTTACGTTCTGGTTCTGATCTTCCAATCATAGCTCCTATTAGAGATAAAAATTTGGATAGGGATACAGAATTGAAATTTGCAAAGAAACACGGAATTGAAATAGATACAGTAGCTAAAAAATTCAGTATTGATCAAAACTTGTGGGGTCGTGCAATTGAAGGAGGAGTTTTAGAAGATCCTTACAATGAACCACCGGAAGATGCATTCATTTGGGTCAAAACAAAGAATTTACCAGACAAACCAACATACTTGGAAATTAAATTCAATAAAGGAATCCCAGTTGCTGTCGATGGCAAAACAATGGAGCCAGTAAAATTAATTGAATACATTAACAAAAAAGCAGGTAATGCAGGTGTTGGAATAGTTGATCATATAGAAGACAGGGTTGTCGGAATCAAATCCAGAGAAGTGTATGAAACTCCAGCAGCAACTTGTTTAATTGAAGCACATGCAGATTTAGAAAAAATTGTCCATACCAAACACGAAAACAAGTTCAAATCAATTATTGATGACGAATGGGCATATTTGGCATATTCAGGACTATGGCAAGATCCTCTCAAAACAGATCTTGACGGATTCATAGAAGCATCACAAAAACCAGTTTCGGGAACTGTGAAGCTGAAATTATACAAAGGAGGCCTCAGAGTTGTCGGCAGAAAATCCAGTAATTCATTGTACAGTCACGATATCGCAACTTATGGTGCAGAATCAACATTTGATCAAAGATCAGCCAAAGGATTCGTAGAATTGTGGGGAATGCAGTCAACAGAAGCTAATAAATTACAAAAGAAAAGGTCAACAAAAACATGAACTGCCCAGAATGTGATGCAACAATAAACATCCCAGACGATGCCTCAGTAGGAGAAATTGTCTCCTGTCCTGATTGTGGCGCTGACTTTGAAATCGCAAAAAAAGACGGATCAAATGTTGAGCTAAAACAAGCAGAAACTGTAGGCGAAGACTGGGGAGAGTAATGTCAAAAGTTTGTATTGTCTTTGACCGTCTAAGAGCGGAAGAAAAGATGCTACAAAAAGAAGCATTGGAACTAGGTCACGATGTATTGATGTTAGATGCAAAGATCACTCAAATCAACACAGATAGCAAAAAAGAAGATTATGATTTAGGAGATATTGTTTTAGAAAGATGTGTTAGTTATTTTAGAGGACTCCATTTTACAGCCAGTCTTGAATTCATGGACATCCCAGTACTAAACAAATTTGCAGTTGCAAACATTTGTGGAAATAAAATGTTCATGACATTACTTTTGAAAAAGAACAATATTCCAACACCTAAGACATATTTTTCATTTTCAAGTGAAAGTGCAGCAGAAAATTTGGAAAAAGTGGGATTTCCACTAGTCATCAAACCAGTCATAGGAAGCTGGGGAAGAGGAGTGTTGCCACTAAAAGATAAAGATACAATGGAAGCAGTTTTTGAAATCAGAGATATTACAGATAGCCCTCATGATAGAATTTACTATTTACAAGAATTAATCAAAAGGCCTCCAAGAGACATTAGAGTTATCACAGTAGGAGATGAGCCAATTGCTGCCATGTATAGAAAATCTTCAGGAGGATTTAAGACAAATATTGCACTAGGGGCAGATCCAGAGCTTTGTGAGATCACAAAAGAGATGGAAGACATGGCATCTAAAGCATCCAAAGCCATGGGAGGAGGAATTTTGGGAATTGACATGATGGAAGATGAGAAAAATGGATTAGTTGTCCACGAAGTAAACAACACAGTAGAATTCAAAGGATTATCAAGAGTTGCACAACGAAATATACCAAAAGAAATGGTAGAATTTGCTCTAAACTACATAAGAAAATAAATTATACTACATTAGAAGTGGTCTTATCATGAAAGTAGGAGTTGTTGGAGCATCTGGATATGTAGGAGGAGAAACACTTCGTCTTCTTGTCAACCACCCAGATGTCGAGATCGCAATGGTCACATCACGACAACATGTAGGGGAATATCTACACAGAGTTCAACCAAGTTTGAAGGGATTTACCGATCTCACATTTTCAGAATTAGATTATGATAAATTGACTGACAAATGTGATCTAGTATTTACAGCAGTACCACATGGAACAGCAACTGAAATTGTCAAAGCACTGTATGACAGAGGAATCAAAGTGATTGATTTGAGTGCAGATTACAGATTGCATGATCAAGAAGCATATGACAAATGGTATGGTTGGAAACATCCACATCCAGATTATTTAGAAAAATCAGTTTTCGGAGTTCCGGAATTACACAGAGAACAAATTAAAAAAGCACAACTTGTTTCTTGTCCAGGATGTATGGCTGTAACATCAATGTTGGCACTGGCACCATTAATTCGAAATGACATTATTGATATTGAACATATTGTAGTAGATTCAAAGATTGGTTCATCAGGTGCAGGTTCTGGTTCAGGAACAGCACATGCAATGCGTGCAGGAGTAATCAGACCATACAAACCAGCAAAGCATAGACACACAGGCGAAATTGAACAAGAGCTCAGTGAAATTGCAGGAAAGAAAATTCATGTCTCAATGAGTCCACATGCAGTAGATGTAGTTCGTGGAATCTTATGTACAAACCATACATTCTTGAAAAAAGATATTGAAGAAAAAGAATTATGGAAATTGTATCGTCAAGCTTATGGAGAAGAGAAATTCGTCAGACTAATCAGAGACAAAAAAGGATTATACAAATTCCCAGATCCAAAATTCTTAGTAGGTTCAAACTTTTGTGATATAGGATTTGATTTAGACGAAGACAACAATAGATTGATTGCATTGTCTGCATCAGATAATTTAATGAAAGGTGCAGCAGGTTCTGCCATTCAAAACATGAATGTAATGTGTGGTTTTGATGAAATGGACGGACTAAGATACACCCCACTCACTCCAGTTTAGAAATGATCACAATTAAAATCGGCGGAAGTGTAGTAGACGATTTACATCCATCAACAATTTCAGATATTAAAAAAGTAGCAGAAACAGAGGGGATAATTATTGTTCATGGTGGTGGAAAAGAAGTCACCAAAGTCTGTGAACAATTAGGAAAAGAACCAAAATTTGTAACATCTCCAAGTGGCATCAAAAGCAGATACACAGACAAAGAGACAGCAGAAATTTTCACTATGGTCATGTCAGGTAGAATTAACAAAACAATTGTTCAAATGCTTCAGAAAAACGGTATTAATGCAATTGGTCTTTCAGGAGTAGATGCCAAAGTAATCGAAGCAGATAGAAAAAAGAAATTATTAATTGTAAATGAAAAAGGCAGAAAACAAGCAATTGATGGCGGATATACTGGAAAAATTCGCCAAGTTAATGCAAAATTCATCAAATCCCTCCTAGAACAGGGTCTTACACCAGTTATTTCACCCATAGCAATGAGTGAAGAATCAGAATTTCTCAATATTGACGGGGACAGAGCGGCAGCATATGTCGCAGGTAAGGTAGGATGTGATAAAGTATTATTCATCACAAATGTGGATGGATTATTAATGGATGATAAACTAGTTCAAAAATTAACATTGGCTGAAGCAAAAGAGATTAGACCAAAGATTGGACCAGGAATGGAAAAGAAGATTTTGGCATCCACTGAAGCATTAGATATGGGAGTCAAAGAAGCTTTGATTGGAAACGGTCAAAGAGAAAATCCAATATCATCAGCCATTGCACATGATAATTGTACGGTGATTGAACATGAGTGAAGATCAATACATGGGCAATCTCTATCAGAGATTCCCAGTAACAATTGAAAAAGGAGTCGGTTCTCATGTTTGGGACATAGATGGAAAAGAATACATTGATTGCATGGGAGGATACGGCGTAGCTTTAGTTGGTCATAAAAATAAAAGAGTTAATGATGCAATAAAAGAACAAATTGATAAAATCATAACAGTGCATAGTTCACTATACAACAAAACTAGAGAAGAGTTTTTGAAAACATTAATTGGTTTAGCTCCAAATGGACTCACACAAGTTCATCTAAACAACAGTGGGGCTGAAGCAATTGAAGCTGCAATGAAGTTTGCAAGAAAGTTTACAGGCAAAAAAGGAATGGTCGCAATGAAAGGTTCCTATCATGGAAAATCATTTGGGGCATTATCATTAACATTTAATCCAAAATACAGGAAAGCTTTTGCTCCACTCGTTGAAAAAGTTTCATTTGCATCATATGGAGACATAGAATCATTACGTTCAGAAATTGATGAAGACACTGCATTTGTAATTTTAGAACCAATACAAGGTGAAAGTGGAATCATTGTCGCACCAGACGGATTTTTGCAAGAAGTCAGGAAGCTTTGTGATGAAAAAGGAATTGTGTTAATTTTTGACGAAATTCAAGCTGGTTTAGGCAGAACAGGACGATTATGGGCATGTGAGCATTGGAATACCATACCAGATATTTTGTGTCTTGCAAAAGGAATTGCAGGCGGTGTGCCAATGGGAGCAACACTGGTAAAACCAAATATTTTAGCTGCAATAAGCAAAGGAGAGCATTCATCTACATTTGGAGGCAATCCAATATCTTGTGCAGCAGGAACTGCGGCACTCAAGGCAATTACAGAAGATGGAATGATTGAAAATTCTAAAAAAATGGGAGAAATATTCAGGGAAGGATTAGAAAAACTAAAAGAAAAACATACTATGATTAGAGAAGTCAGAGGAAAAGGCCTCATGATTGGAGTAGAGATGAAATTTGAAGTTAGAGATATTTTAATGGCATTAATGGAAAAAGGAGTCTTAATGTTGTATTCAGGAAGAAACATCCTAAGAATTCTTCCACCACTAGTAATATCTGAAGAAGACATAACAAAAGTTTTACATGCTCTTGATTCCGTATTAACTGAGGAGGAGCAAAAAAGAGATGTTCAAGGATAAAGTAGACGAAAAAATCATTGGTTATCTAAAAGAAGATTCTAGAGAATCATTTGTAGATATAGGTAAAAAACTCAAATTATCAGAATCAGCAGTTAGAAGGCGTGTAAAAAATCTAGTAGACAGTGGAACAATTAAGAAATTTACTTTGGAAATTGGAGAAGAAAATACAACTAGTGCAATTGTTTTGGTTTCAGTGGATTCTGCAACGGATACATCCAAAGTATCATTAAAGCTTGCAAAACTAGAAGGCGTTAAAACAGTTTATGAAATCACAGGTCAATATGACATTACAACAATTATGAGTGCTACAAACATTGCAGAGATCAATAGCAGCATTGATGCATTAAGAAAGATTCCAGGAGTAGTAGACACTAACACGGTCATTATTTTGAGAAAAGTAGCCTAAAACGACTTTCGTTTTGTAATTAAATTTAAAAACTAATTTAGGATCATTTTTGTGTATTTCAGACGAAGTTAGTACGAATATGTTTATATCATCAATTTTATGTAACGATTTCTGTAATGAAAGATCCGAATCACTATGCAAATCTGTATAATGCATACGACAAAAATCCAAAGAAAATCAGAATTTTGGACAGTACACTGAGAGAAGGAGAACAACATCCAGGTGTTTCATTTACAAACAAACAAAGAATTCAGATTGCATGGATGCTTGATTATTTCGGAGTAGATCAAATTGAAATTTCCCCAGTAGTTTCAAATGATCACAAAGAGGCAACTAAAACAATAATCAAACAAGGATTAAAGGCAGATATTGTCTCTCATGGTAGAGCACTAAAAGAAGACATCGACACTTCATTAGATTGTGATGCAAAGTGGTGTGCAGCATATTTAGGAATTTCAGATATTCATCTTAAAGACAAATTAAGAATTTCAAGAGAAGAAGCACTTGAGAGAGCAGTTGAAACAGTAGAGTATGCAAAATCTCATGGATTAAAAATTAGATTTACAGTTGAAGACGGAAGTAGAGCAGAGCCGGAATTTTTACTCAAAGTGTGTAAAGCTATTGAAGAAGCAGGAGTAGACAGAATAAGCCTACCAGACACTGTCGGGATTTTACGTCCAATTGGAATGTACAACTTTGTTAAAAAAGTAAGAGAAGTAGTAGATGTTCCATTAGATGCACATGTTCATAATGACATTGGTTTTGCAGTTGCTAATGCATTCTCAGCATGTGATGCAGGAGTTGATCAAATTCACACCACAATTGATGGCATTGGAGAAAGAACAGGAATTCCTCCACTTGCTGAAGTTGCAGTGGCATTAACCTATCTTTACAAATCACCAAATGATTTCAGATTAGACATGTTACTTGATTTGTCTAGATTAATTGAAGAATACACCTCAATCAAACCATACGATTCTAAACCAATTGTAGGTTCATCGGCATACAAACACAAGGCAGGTACACATCTTGCTGCAATTCTCAAGAATCCTGCTGCCTATGAACCAATTCCTCCTAGAGCAGTTGGAAATAGAAGACGAATAGTATTTGGAGAACTAGCTGGAAAAACAGGTGCAGCATACTTGATGTCATTATTAGGACTGGAAAAAGACGACGAAGGTGCAAAAGCAGTTGCCGCAGGATTAAAGGGTCTAAGAATGGGTGATCTAATAGAGATCCCACTAGAAGACAGACTTGAAAAAAAGATAATTAATGATAAATAAAGAGGAATAATGAAGAGATAATATGTCAAAATGTGAAGAATGTGATGCAGATATTTCTGTCCCAAGTGATGCACTTGAAGGAGAAATCATAACATGTCCAGAATGTGGAGCAAGTTTTGAACTAGCTAAAGGTTCAAACGGTTTCGATCTAAAGCCTGCCCAAACGGTTGGCGAGGATTGGGGACAGTGAGTCCTGACGTTACCATTCTTTACGATACCATCCGTTGGGAAGAAAAAGCTCTGCTAGAAGCAGGTAAAAAAAAGAACATCAATATTCAGATGGTTGATTGTAAGAAACTGGCAATAGATTTAGAAAAGAAACCCGAAGACTATGGTGTTGTAATTCAAAGATGTGTTAGTTATTATAGAAATCTTCATTCAACTGCAGCTCTTGAAGGAATCGGTGTTAAAGTAATTAATTGTCTTAACACAGGAGTTTTTGCAGGAAATAAATTATTCACACATATGTTACTAAAAAAATTCGGAGTGCCAACACCGGATGCAACTGTGGCATTTTCAAAAGAAGCAGCTTTGCAAGCATTAGATTCACAGGGATATCCAAAAGTAATCAAGCCAACAGTTGGTAGTTGGGGCAGATTAATTTCAAAATTAAATGACAGAGATGCAGCTGAAGGAATTATTGAAAGTAGAGAAAACATGTATCCAATTTATCAAGTACATTATTTGGAAGAATTTGTAAAAAGACCTCCAAGAGACATCAGAGCAATTATGGTAGGAGACAAAATAGTAGCTGCAATTTATCGTTCTTCTAAACATTGGAAAACTAACATGGCATTAGGAGGAACAGCTGATCCGTGTAAAGTTACGCAGGAAATGGAGGAAATGTGTATCAAGGCAAAACATGCAATTCAAGGAGATATCGTAGGTGTAGATTTAATGGAAAGTGATGAGAAAGGGCTCGTGGTGCACGAAGTAAACAATACGACAGAATACAAAAACACAGTAAGAGTTTGCGAAGTAGACATTCCTTCCTTAATGCTAGATTACGCGCTAAATATAGAAAAGTAAGAATTGGACAGCAATTTCACAATAACACCAAGGTTTGCAGTAAAGATGCTAGAAAAGTCACTCAGACTATACACACCATCATTGAGTGAAAAACCAATGGCAGAATTTTTAGCTGACAAATGTGATGATTTAGGTTTTGAAGACATTCAGATTGATGAAGTTGGCAACATCATAGCAAAGAAAGGTTCAGGTTCTCCAAAAATCATGCTATGTGGACATATGGATGTAGTCCCAGGAAAAGTCAAAGTTAGAAAAGAAGGAGATTCATTGTATGGCAGAGGTGCATCAGATGCCAAAGCACCATTAATGGCAATGTTGTTTGCTGCAGCATCAATTCAAAACAACAACGGAACCGTGTTTTTTGTAGGAGCTGTAGACGAAGAAGGCAATGCCACTGGAATTAAAAATCTTGTAAAGAAAAAGATGGGAATTGATTATGCAGTTTTTGGAGAACCAAGTGGAATTAAACAAGTGACTATTGCATACAAAGGAAGACTTGCAATCAATCTCAAAATCAGTGTTGATGATAGTTCTCATGCAAGTGCACCATGGCTTTCAAAAAATGCAATTCAAGAATCAATGATTTTTGTAAAAGAGCTTAAAGATAGATTAGAAGCAAATCAAGAGAGTAGAAGCAAAGGAATGCTACTTACAGTTACCATGACAGAAATCAAAGGTGGAACAAGTCATAACGTGACACCAAAAGATTGTGAGACTACATTTGACATTAGAATTCCTGTAGACATGAACTGCAAAACCATTGAGCAAAAAATTGCAACTTTGGTGAAAGAAATTGCCCAGGAAAGAGAAGTTGAAGCATTTTATTCGATTCTTGATGAAACAGAGCCATTTGAGGCATCTCACACATCCCCATTGGTCAGAGCATTTACTCTTGGAATTATGGAAGTAGAACATTCAAGACCAACTCTTATCAGAAAAACAGGTACAGGAGACATGAATGTTTTAGGAAATCAATGGAATATTCCTGTAGTGACATATGGTCCAGGGGATCCACATGAGGCCCATACAATTGATGAAAAAGTCTCAATTGATGAATATTTGAGAGGAATTGAAATTCTCAAGAAAACACTACAGCATTTAAAAAGACTACACGATAGAAAATTGCAGTAATGCTCTGGTTTGTAGGTTTAGGAATTTCGGGATTCAAATCAATTCCAAGTGAGGCATTAGATGTTTTATCAAAAGCAGATATTGTTTACTTGGAACAATTTACCAGTCCAATTGGAAAATCAGATTTAACAAAGATAAAAAATGCTACAAAAGGAGAATTCAAACTGGCAAAAAGATGGCTTGTTGAAGACGGCAGTGAAATTTTAAAAAATGCAAAGAAAAAGAAGGTGGTATTATTAGCATATGGGGATCCATACATTGCAACAACTCACATTGAATTAAGAACAAGAGCCATTGAAGAAAAAATCAAGACACAGTCAATTCATGCATCCTCATCACTCACTTCTATGATAGGAGAATGCGGTTTGCATTTTTACAAAGTGGGAAGAATTGCAACAATTATGAGCGAAATGAAATCTTTGACAACTCCATATTATGTAATATACAAAAATATCATAGAGGGAAATCACACAGTACTTCTTTTAGAATATAATCAAGACAAAGACTTTTTCCTGGATCCAAAGGATGCATTAAATGGACTCTTAGAAACTGAAAAAGGACAGATAAGAAATGTAATTGATTCATCAACATATGTCATAGTTGCTTCAAGAATAGGATTCAAAGATCAATCCATCATTTCAGGAAAAATATCTAGTTTAAAGAAAATAGATTTTGGAAAGCCTCCCCATACAGTAATAATTCCAGGAAGATTGCATTTTACAGAATCAGATGCATTGAAAATACTAGGTCAATGTATAGACGAACCATTTGATAATACAGAAAAAACAAAAAAGATTTCAATTCAAATGATGAAAAAATATGTCCCAATGGTAAGAGAAGCACTTGAGGAGGTGGAGCCCTTATACAAAGGCCAGAAAGAATTCCAAATTATTTTAGAAAATGCTGAACTATATGTCAAAGATGCAGAAAAATTTCTTGAAGATGGTCAAGATGAGGTAGCAATATTGAGTATTGGTTATGCAGATGGTCTTGTTGACGCATTGAGATTAGCAAAAGGCCTTGAACCAAAGATGTAATTTTTAGCGATGAATTAAAGAGAGGGTCAAAAATAGAAAAAATATTGGAGCAGAGTGAAAAAACCATCTTATCCATCATGTATGTATGTCAGATTGAAGGAAAAGAAGCATTTGAAATAATCAAGAAAAAGACCATGTTTTCTAAAGACGTGATTGATTCGAAAATTGATGAATTAATTAAAAATCAATTAGTAAACAAAGATAGAAAAACACTCACTAATGCAGGGAGAAATTCATTATGTGTAGTTTTAGCAGGGGGAGTTTTTGATATTATTCATCCAGGCCACATTTACACATTAAACGCAGCAAAAGAACTAGGAGACGTACTAGTTGTAGTAGTGGCAACTGACAATACAGCAGTAAAGATGAAGAAAAGAAGACCACTGCATTCCCAAGAACAAAGACAAGAATTGGTAAATTCATTGTCAATGGTAGATCTTTGTTTAATTGGTCAGGAAGATGATATTTTCAAAACAGTGAATCACGTCAAACCACAAATTATTGCACTAGGATATGATCAGGTGCATCAGGAGAAATTCATTACAGAAGGATGTAAGAAAATTGAGCTTGATGCAAAAGTTGCAAGGTTACAGTCACCAATACCTGAAAGTTCAAGCTCTAAAATTCAAAAAGAGTATGGCGAATCCATTCATGGGATTTAGGAATCTATTGGAATTTTGATTGATACCTTAGAGCCATCTTTTAATTTAGCAATTTTTCTCAGACAAGTTTTTGAAATTAATTCTATTATAGAATCATCATGATGTGTACGCTCTAAAATTATCAGTTCACAGTTTGCAGAGTTATTCAGTTTTGCATTAAAGCATTTAACCCACCCATAGGTTCTTTTTCCATCAGAGAAGCTCTTAATTTTTACACCATCCAAAGTTTCAAATTGTTTGATTGCTTCTTGATGGATTTTTTGATCTAGTTTGACATTAAGAGTTCCAGGATATGGAACATAACCTATTTTTGATTCGAATTGTTTTGTATAACCTTTCAAGCCCATATAGTATGCACCTTCACCCATTCCAGAAACTAGTGTACCCTTGAGTTCAACATGAGAGGGTGAAGAATCAAGGCTTTTTTGTAAAATTGCAGAAAGTTTTACCATTTCAGAGAATCCTTTTGGAGTAATTTTGACTGAAATATTTCTGCCATTAATTATCCTCTCAATGAATTGATTTTGTTCTAATTCAAGGAGATGTTTTGAGGCAGCTTGTTGTGATTTTTTTATGTTTTTACCCAATGAAGATGTAGTTATAGAAACATAGTTGTATTTTGCACCTTTTGAGAGTAAATATGAAAGAGTTAGGATGTGCTGAATCTTTAGTTCAGTCATCTATATTCTAAGATACACCAAGGTCGCCGAATGTTTTCAGTGTCATACCATCAGAATTTGATAGCTTTGCCACTCTATGACCAATCACACATTCAACGCCAGCATTTTTAGCGCCTTCTAAAAGTCTCTGGGTGATAATCCCATCCAATAGAAGATATTTGATTCCTGATTGAGAGGATAATTTGCTTACAACTTCGCTGATTGGAACTTTGAAAATCTCATTCTGATCACTATCTAATGCAACTGCTTCAAGGGTTTCATTGAGATTAGGATATACTTTTGCTGCCATTTCAGCTACAGGTTTATCATCTTCACTTTTTAGTTTAGGTGCAGGTTTTCCTTCTTTAATCTCATCAGCAATAGGTCTTAGTATTTCATCAATTCTTTGTGGAGTTAATTCTTCAACTTCAACACCGGTATCTGCTTGAAGTGCATAGTCTAATGTTACAAGAGATTTGAGTTCTTTTAGAATGAATCCGCCAGATCTGTCACCATCAAGGAATGCAACTACAGTTTCCTTTGAATCACACAATTCTTTTATTGATTCATCAATTTTAGCACCTTCAATTGCAAGAACGTTGTCATATCCAGCTCGTAAGAGATTGATTACATCTGCTCTTCCTTCAACTAGAATAACCCAATTAGAATTAGCAAGACCTGAACTACATGTTAATTTTGATGGACCATATGTGGATAGTTTTCCAGCATCGCCTTGATGAACATCATTTAGCATGCTTTCACCTTCACTAACAGTTTTGGTTGCCCATTTTTGTTTAATTTCTTTAGCACGTCTTACAATATCATCTTTCTTTGCAGCTCGTACATCATCTATTGCTTCTAACTTGAATTTACAATCAAACGGACCTACTTTGTCAATACTTTCTATACCTGCTGCAATTAATGCACATGTATCAATATCAGTACTCATTGGAATTAATGCATCACCATTGGTAGTGTTTGATGTAGATTTTGCATTTACTTCAATGCGACCTACTTTAGAAACTCGTTGCAGTTCATTCAGATTCATCTCAGGGCCTAACAGTCCTTCTGTTTGGCCAAAGATGGCTCCGATTATATCTGCTCTTTCAACGAGTCCATCGACTTCATAGGAAAGTTTAACGTGATATTTGACAATTCCTGATTTACCGGACATAAGTTCATCTCCTTTATTATCATAATTTTGGTCTCTGCTTTCGATATATGAGGGTATCGCAAAAAAAGATATCAAAAATAGTAAAATTTTCAAGAAATATTGGCTTCATAGCAATCGCTATAAGAAAATAAAAATGAAAAATTATGAAAATTGTTTATTCAGTGCTAAAGGAGTGACCGCATGAACAGGATTTTGTGACATTTGGATTGTTAATTTTGAATCCAGAACCCATTAGGCTTTCAATATAGTCTACGTTTGCACCTTGCAAATGATCAACGCTATAGCTGTCAACTAGAAGTTTGACGCCATTTTCTTCTAAGACAATGTCATCTTCTTCTGGTGATTTTTCAAAACCCATTCCATATGATAGACCAGAACAACCGCCACCTTGAACGTATACTCTAAGGAATTCAGGGGCTTCTGCTTCTTCTTTCATAAATTCTTGGATCTTTTCAGCTGCTTTTGCGGTAACTGTGATCATTTTTTGTGTTTGCTCAGTTGCCATAATAATGAAAAAAGACGGTTCAAATTATAATAAGCTTTTCCCACCTGACACACTAGTAATTCAAGAAATTGGCACGCATATCGCGATTTCTAGTTATCAGTAATATGTTTGACTAAATCACTAGACGTTAAAATTCCAACAATCTTGTCATCATCAATAACAGGCAATTTTCTAACATTTCTAGTAGACATCAAATCAGACGCCTCCCATAAATCAGAATCAGAATCAATTGAGATAAGAGGAGAAGACATTATTCTTCTAACAGGAGTGTCAATAGGATAAGAATGGGCAGTTACTTTTATTGCAAAATCCCTGTCAGTTACAATTCCAACAGGAAGATTATTTTCCAAAACTATTACGGCCCCAACTCCTGCATCTTCCATCATTTTTGCAGCATCAGTGGCAGTAGCAGAAGAGTCAACTGAAATGATGGAATTTCTCATAATTTGTTTTACACGGATTTTTTGATGAACAGAATCAGATGAACTCATCGATGAATACTATGGAACAAGAGATATTTCAAAGGATTTATTGAATTTCAATTGTGATAATCATGTTCGTTAAAATCAGAACCTAATGAGACAGATAGAATTACCGTGTTATCAGTGGTCTGAAATGTTAATTCTTTTTCAGGTAAGAAATTACGAAAGACCTGAGTCAGTAATTGTTCAGTAAAAACAGACCACTTCAATCCTAAATCATGCTGAATCAAAAATGTGTGCATGTCACCTTCTACTCGATGTTCAGAATTCATCCCAGATGCTCTCATGTAATCTTCTAATGTTTCAATACATCTTTTCAAATCATACCCACCTTTGATAAACAAAACAGTATCCTTGATCATTGGAAACATCAAAGTAATTATTTCATCAATATCTTTTCCATCTAATTCTCCTCCTAATGCTTCAAGAATTCCTTTTGGGACGGGAATCATTCCAATTTCAATATTAGCAATTTTATTAATTTCATTTTCTCTAAATTTTGCAAGTGCAGAACCAGTTCCAGATTGGGTAAAAAATACGGCACTATGGTATGGTGAAGGCATTGTTTCAGAGGCAGAATTTCTAAACATGATAAAATTTTTGATAGAAAATAATGTAATTGTCATAGAAACTTTAGAGAAGCAAGTACCCAAAGTTTCAAATGCAGAAATATTCATTCCTAATGGAAACTTTGATGTCACTGGTGCAGGATTCTATTCTCCATTAAACCTCGAGATTCCAGCAGGTACAACAGTCACATGGATAAATGATGATTCTGTACCTCATAACATCCAAAGTATTGGGGAGAAAGGAAAGGTCATACAATTGTTTAACAGTCCACCATTGAATACAGGAGACAAATTTGAATTTACATTTGAAGAATCAGGGGTTTACAATTACTTTTGTTCATTCCACCCATGGAGGGTTGGAGTAGTAACAGTATCTTAAAGATAGAAAAAACTCAAAAAATAATTAATAAAATAAGAAAGAAATTAGAAATAGCTATTTCTTTGACTTGTTGACAAATGCTGTCATTCTCTCTTCGCGGTCGGGATGAGTAAAGCAGTTTCTCCAAGCAAGAAGTTCTATTGCAAGACCAGTATCAAGGTCTGCGTTTCTTCCCTTGTTGATTGCAACTTTAGACATCTGAACACCCATGGTAGAGTTTCCAGCTATTTGCTGTGCCATTTTCAAAGCCTCTTCTTGTAAAGATGCAAGAGGAACTACTTGGTTTACGAGACCAATTTCTTTTGCTTCTTCGGCTTTGATCATTTTACCAGTATAGACAAGTTCTTTTGCCTTTGCTATTCCCACAATTCTCATTAATCTTTGAGTACCACCCCATCCAGGAGGGATACCAATTGTTACTTCTGGTTGACCTAGTCTAGCAGTATCTGCTGCTATTCTAATATCACAAGACATTGCAAGTTCACAACCTCCACCTAGTGCAAAACCATTAACTGCTGCAATAGTTGGTTGTTTAACCAATTCTACAGTTTCAGTAACAAGCTGACCTGTCTTTGCATATTCAACTGATTCATCTGCAGAGATTTTAGACATGTATTCAATATCTGCACCAGCAGAAAATGCCTTTTCTCCTTCACCAGTCAAAATGATAACTTTGACGTCATCATTATGGTTTAGTTCTTCAAAAGTTTTGATTAGTTCTTTTGCAACATCAGTATTCATAGCATTGAGTTTGTCAGGTCTGTTAATTTTGACAGTACAAATGCCATCAGAAGTAGATGTGGTAACTAGTGACATGAAAATTTGTCATGTCATGTGAGACTTAAATGTTATCTATTTTTTAGAAATTTTGCCCCATTGATATAATGCAGCGGCAGCTGCTACCCAAGTTCTTAGATCTTGGTATACTGGGACATTGTGTTTTTCAATTAATTTAATCATTTTTTCAGTATACGGACCACCATTGCCACCAGCTAAAAGAGGCTTCTTTCTTTTCTTTTGGAAGTCAGCTAGATGATCAACAATTGTTTCTTCTAAAGGATCATCTTGAAATACAAACCAAGGCATTGCGATATCGACATTTTTGTCATCCATGAATTGCTGAATGACAAATCTATAATCTTCTGCAGTTGCACCACCACCAACATCTGCTGGATTACCATTATGAATAGGGACAGCAGGTGGGAAATGTGCTTTCATTTTTTTAACATTTTCTGGAGATAGTTTTCCTATTGTAAGATTGAATTTTTCTAGTTGATCAATTCCACCAATCATTGGGCCAGCACCATTACTAGTCATTGCTACTTTGCTACCTTTTGCTGGAGGTTGCCATGCAAGTGCCTTTAAGACCCCTGCTAATTCTTGATAACTTTCAACTGAAATAATTCCTGCTTGTTTGAATGCGCCCATGATGATTGCATTTGAACCTCCAAGTGAGCCGGTATGGGATGCAGCTTGTTTTGCACCGGCAGCAGTTCTTCCACTCTTCCAAATCACAATTGGTTTGTTTTTCTCTTTCATTACACGTTTTGCAACATTGATGAATTTTCTACCATCTCCGAATCCTTCAACATATAACCCAATTACTTTAGTTTGAGGATCATTTGCAGCATACCAAATCATATCTGCTTCATCAACGTCAGAACGATTACCAAAACTGATCATCTTAGATAAGCCAAATACATCTGCAGATTCTAACATACTAATTCCCATGGTTCCACTTTGTGAGAAAAATGCCACAGGGCCTAATTTTGAACGTAGCATTCTTTCTTGTCCTTGGAATGCACAGTCAAGGCGATTAGCAGCGTTGAACATTCCGATACAGTTAGGACCAATAATTCGGATTTTGTATTTTTTAGATAATCTTGCAACTTCAGCTTCATAATCTGCTCTTTCTCCACCAAGTTCTTTTCCTCCACCAGATACAATTACCACACTACGAACTCCTTTCTTTGCACAATCCTCTAAAACAGGAGGAGTCATTGACAAATCAACTGAGATTACAACAAGATCAAGATCTCCAGGAACTGCAGCAACGGATGGATAGCATTTTTGTCCAAAGATTTCATCAGCTTTTGGATTAATTGGATATACTTTTCCTTTAAAATCATAATTTACTAAACTGTCCAAGATTGAATTGCCAATCTTTCCTGGACTTGCTGATGCTCCAACAAGTGCAACAGTTTTTGGTGTAAAGAATGTCTCCATGGACTCGATGTTTGGTTTTGCCTTTGAAATGGAATTTTTCTTTATCTCTTTATTTAGAATAATTTTTGCATCAACTACAAAATGTGATTTTGGGTATACTATCACAGGGTTAAAGTCAATGCTGTTAATGTAATCTGCATTTTCAACACCCAATTTTCCAATATCCACCAACATTTTTGCAACCATGTTAGTATCAATTGGTTCACTTCCTCTGAATCCTTTGAGGAGTTTTGAGCCTTTAAGTTCATTTAACATAGATTTTGCGTCTGAAGTTGTTATCGGAAGCATTCTAAATGCAACATCTTTCATAACTTCAGTCATAATACCACCCAATCCCACCATAATGATTGGACCAAATTGGGAATCATTTTGAATACCTACAATTAATTCGACACCTTTTGGAACCATCTTTTCCAAAAGAATTCCTTTAACATCAACACCCTTCTTTTTAGATAATCTGCCATACATGTCAGTGAATGTCTTTTTGACATCAGCCACATTATCTAATCCGACTTTGACTCCACCAACATCTGTTTTGTGTAAAATTTGTGGAGATACTACTTTCATAACAAGTGGAAAACCAATCTTCTTTGCTTGTTTTGCTGCATCTTCTGCAGAAGTCACTAACGCATATGGAGGTACTTTAACACCATAAGTTTTGAGAATTGATTTTGATGTTTCTTCAGTGATGACTTTGTGATCAGTTTGGATAACTTCATCGAAAATTTTCTTAACTGCTGTCATCGTTCGATCGGTAAAATCAAAACTCAGTATATTAAACTTTGGTCAAAGATCAAATGATGTTTTGAAATTGTTGTAAAAATTCTTCATATTTGATTTTACAATTGAAATATTTTCATCTATATCAGAGCGAATTTTTTGTGGATCAATGTATGGGATTTCCTTTAGTCTTTCTTCTGTATTGTCAAGCCATAGATTTACCATATCCTCATTTACTTCTAGATGAAATTGTAATCCAGTAGCGCTCTTATACTGAAAAGCTTGATTTGGATAATTCTTAGATGAGGCCAATCTGATAGAACCTTCAGGCAAATCAAAGGTATCGCCATGCCAATGAAATACAGTAAATGGGTTTTGAAAACCTGAAAATAATTTAGAGTTATTATCAACTTTCAAATCATTGTAAAAGCCAATTTCTTTTTCTGGACCAGCATACACTTTGGCCCCAAATGTTTTAGCAATTAATTGAGAGCCCAAACAAATTCCAAGTACAGGGATGTTCTTATCAACAGAGTTTTTGATTAATCGTTGTTCTGCTTGGAGGTATGGCAAATCATCATTTGCACTTTCAGGAGCGCCTAAAATTACAACTAGAGAGAAATTTTCGTCTGGAAGTTTTTCATGTTTTGCATCAACAGATATGATGTCAAATCCATCTTTTCGTAAAAGATCACCCAAATATCCTGAACCTTCAACTCGGGTATTTTGCACAAGTAATACTTTAGACATCTTCTAAACGTCTTGTCCTGTCACTACCCACTCGAGACATCTAAGAACGCCTTGATAGTATTTCATAGCATCCATGGATTCTGATTTTACTAATCTCTCTTCAATCTCTTTTCTATATTCGGCAATTTCTGTTTCAGTTTTCATTTGATTTCATTAACTTGTCATAGCGAATTAATTTATTGGTTTTCAACAAGGTGTATTTTAATAAGTGAAAATAGATTTTAGATTGTGTTAGTATCAGAGCAAGAGATTTTTGAACTAAAAAAATTTGTATTTGAATTAAATTCGATAGAGAATGGTGCAGTAGTCGTTGAAGGAAAGCGAGACTCTAATGCATTAAAAAAACTGGGTTTCACTGGAAAAGTTTTAGAGTTTCACAGGTTTGCTGGAATGATTGATTTTGCAGATTCTGTTGTAAAACATGAAAGACTGATTATTCTTTTTGACAGAGATAGAAAAGGAAGAATTCTAACTGGAAAAACAATTCAATTACTACAAAGAAGAACAAAAGTCGATCTTTCTTTCAAAAGAAAACTCCGTATAATTACAAAAGGAAAGATAATGTTTATCGAACAGTTAAGAAGTTACGAATCTTTTCTAGCCTAAGATTATGGCCAGATGCCTTTTTGGTCAAATGCTTCAAGAACTCTTTCTACAGCTAAAACCATGGTTGCCTTTCTCATGTCAATTTTGTGCTTTTTACTAAGTTCATATGCGTCTTTGAATCCCTTTGTGATGTTTTTCTCCATCTTGTTTGCAACCTCATCAAAGCTCCAATAATATCCCATATTGTTTTGTACCCATTCCAAGTAGGAGATACAAACACCACCAGAATTTGCCAAGATATCAGGAATTACTAGAATCTTCTTTTGATAAATGATAGGATCTGCTTCTGGTAATGTTGGACCGTTTGCAGCTTCTGCAATAATTTTACATTGGAGATTCTTTGCAATTTTTGCATCAATTTGATTCTCTAATGCACCTGGAACTAGAATATCACATTTTGTAGTAAGTAATTCTTCAGTTGAGATTTTTGTACTTCCTGGAAATCCAACAACTGAGCCTTTCTTTTCTTTATGTGCTAAAATTGCACTAACCTTTGCACCTTTTGGAATTGAAATTGAACCTTTAGAATCACTAACAGCAATTACTTTAGCACCCATTTTTTCAAGATATTCACCTGCAAATGTTGATGCATTGCCAAATCCTTGCAAAACAACTTTTGCACCTTTAAGAGAAATTTTCAAAGCCTTTGCAGCTTCTCTGACAGTGTATGCTGCGCCCAATCCAGTTGCAACATTTCTTGCAAGTGAGCCGCCCATAGAAATTGGTTTTCCAGTAATTACACCTGGAGAATATACATTGCCGTTTAGTTTGCTAAAAGTATCCATGATTTGAGTCATTTCTTTTCCTGTAGTGTAAACATCTGGTGCGGGAATGTCCTTGCCTGGACCAATAATTTCAGAAATTTTGTATGCAAATCCTCTAGTAAGTCTCTCTAGTTCACCTTCACTGAGTTTCTCAGTTTTTGGATTAACATAGATTGCACCTTTACCTCCACCAAGAGGAACATCTACGATTGCACATTTCCAAGTCATCCATGAAGAAAGTGCCATGACTTCACGTTCCATGTATTCCACTCCACCTTCTGGATCAAAGTAACGAATACCACCTTTGTATGGACCTCGATCATTGTTATGTTGACTTCTAAAACCTGTGAAAACTCTAATTTTACCATTATCCATTTTAACTGGAATTTTAACTCTCAAAACTTTATTTGGCATTGCCAAATATTCACGTAATTCTTTGTCTTTGATTCCGATGATATCACATGCATCATTAACTTGTTTTGTTGCATTAGCAAAAGGATCATTTTTGACCAAGATATTTTTTCAATCTGTGCATATTATATTAACTTTAGTTCAAATTTTTAGATCGCAAATTGACAAACCATATCAGATATAGATTTTGGAGTGATTCATTTTTCTATCCAGTTTGTCAATTGCTTCATCAAGTGCGCCAATGTTAATTTCAAGGAAATTAGACAAGTGAAATATTGCACCATATTTTTCGCCAATTTTTAAAACCATATTATTTTTCTCAAGCACTTTCATGTGATGCTGAACAGCCTTGTAATCAAGTTCAAGTTTTTGTGCTAGTTGATGGGTATTATATGGTTGATCTAACAAATGAATAATTATTCGTAAACGTGTAAAGCCACCTCTTGTACTTGTAAACAAGTATAGCAAGAGTTTCCTGGTCTGCTTGTCGGTCTTTCTTTGAGTAGAAGACTGTCTTGATCTAATGATTTCTTTGAATTCTAGTAGTTGATTGGACATATCTGAAATTAATAAAATCAATTTTACTTAAAACAGTATTTCCAGATCATATCCAAATTGACAGTTTATGCCTAATAAGATGCCTTTAGAGAGGACAAGATAATGATACTATAATTTTGCAATATCCTTGTAGTAAAATGATGGTGCAATCAGAAGAGATTCTATTCTAAAAGTAGAATCATTTATGAGTTAATAAAAAAGAAAATTTTCAATTGAAATATCTGATAATTTTTTCCGTATTACTTTTAGTTAGTCCGGCATTTGCACAAAGCCCATTCCGAGATACAGCAGGTTTAACAAAAAATGGGATAGAATGGTGTGAAGAAAATTATCAACTATACAAAATGATTGGGAATGACTTTTTTGAACACCATCAACATTCAATTGAATCAAGATTATGTGGTAATCTCTACAACGATGAACTATGGACATATTCAGAATATGACAGATATCAAAAACTAATCGAACAAAGTAGAATTTACTATCATCTGGAGATTCAAGAAAGCACTGAAGAAGCCAAAGAAGGGAAGATAGACACCAAACCGATAAACATCAAAGAGATCCCACAAGAAATTGCACAACAACAAAAAGAGATAGCAAAGGCAGTAGAATTACAAGTTATCGAAAAACAAGATGCAGTGTGTGACCCAGGAGCAATTTATCAAGACGGAATATGCATTATAAATCCAAAACTAGATCCAATTGCGACACCAGACAATGATTATGATGAGGAGTTAGTCTACAAGGTAGTTTTGTCAGCAGTAATTATTGGCAGTATTGTTGGATGGGTTTATGCTAGGAGGAAAAAATCCTTTAAATTTTTCAATAGATCTAAAATTTTAAAAAAATGATACTGTAATACACATATTGGATATGCTTGATCTTCCCCATATTCAGGCAAGACAATTACCCTTAAATTGACTGAGAATGAACTCGTGATATTATGATGGCATCACGCGGTTACGATATGACCCCTACCATGTATTCTCCAGATGGTAGAATTTACCAAGTCGAATATGCAATTGAGACTGTAAAAAGAGGCACACTAGCCATTGGTATCAAAAGCAAGGATGGTGTAATCATGGCAGTTGAAGAAAAACCCCGTACTTTACAAACTAGTAATGTTACACAGAAAATTTTTCAAGTTGACTATCACATCGGTGTTGCTGCAGCAGGATATATTCCAGATGCACGTGTTCAAGTAGATGGTGCAAGATTCTTCTCACAAGGAAACAGAATGACATATGATGAATCTGTTGAAGTGGCAACAGTTGCCAAACATCTAGCAGACCAAGCTCATCAATTTACACAGTATGGAGGAGTTCGTCCAAATGGTGTTTCAATGATTATTGCAGGAATTGATCAAAAAGGAGAATCAATCTATGTAACAGATCCTAGCGGAACATATGTTCAATTTGCAGCAGTTGCAATCGGTGCAGGTTCTGATGATGTTAATGCATTTTTAGAAAAACATTACAAAGATGATTTGAGTTTAGAAGACGCGGCATCATTAGCAATAGCAGCAATTAATCTTAAAGCAGAAACAAAAGAGGGAATCAATCACATAAAAATGGCAAAAATTACATCCGAGGCAAAAATATTTGAAAAAGTTTCGGAATCGGATTTACAAAATTATTCTCAAAACGCATCAAAATTTGCTCCATAGAAATTTTGATTTGCAAACTATTCAAACAAGCATACTGAGACGATAGATTATGGGTTTAGGAAGTTATTGGGGAGAAGTAATGGAAGTACTTCGAGAGATCATTCCAATTTATGATAAAGTAAATTCCATAATTTCACTTGGCAAAGATCAAGAGCATCGAATCAGAGGAATTTCGCAAAGAGTAGTTGCAGGTAACAAAATTTTGGATGCAGGTTCAGGATTTGGAAACATGTCAAAAACCGCAATGAAGTTAACTGATGGAAAAATTTCAATTACGCTGTATGATCCGCTTGTACCCATGCTAAAAAATACGGGCACGTTTTTTGAAAGAACTCCAGATATGGCAAATGGTGTTTTTGAACATATCCCATTTAAAGACGAAGAATTTGATGCAGTGTTGTGTGGTTATTCATTAAGAGACGCAATTAATTTGAGAATTGCAATATCGGAGATACATAGAGTGTTAAAAAAAGACGGAAGATTTGTAATAGTAGATTTGGGAAAACCTGATGAAGCATTTTTCCGAGCTGGTGTCTCATTTTATCTCAGATGTATTTTGCCGATTCTTGCATTTGCTGCAGGTGGAAGACTGGGATTAAAGTTCGGTACACTATATGGAACATACAAAAGATGGCCTCAAAACAAAAAACTAGAACAGTTGATTTTAGAAAAATTCTCAAGAGTGGAATTTGAGAAAGATCTTATGGGCGGGGCAATAATGGTTGCCGCATACAAATGAATAGGGTTCTCATACTTGTTAACATCACAGGATTAATCATTGGAATTTCATATGGATTACACGGTCCAATTCTTCCAGTATTTGCAAAAAATATCATAGGTGCCACATATTCTGAACTTGGATTAATTGGATTAACAAATTTCATTCCATACATGTTCATCCCATTGTTTGTAGGAATTTTACTAGACAGGATTAACAACGGATACTTGTTAAGTTTAGGGGCTGCAATTAATTCAGCGTCAATTTATCTCCTATCAATTGCACAATCAGTTCCAGAAATAATGGGATTCAGAATCATGACAGGTATAGCACATGCATTTTTTTGGCCCCCATGTGAAGCCATTATTTCAAATGAAAGCTCAGAAGAGAACAGAGTAAAGCACATTTCATGGTTTACGATGTTTTTCGTAATTGGATTTATGGTAGGACCGCTACTTGGAACAGTATTCCTTGAAGGATTAGACATAACATACAGGACTTTATTCCAAATTGCAGCATTTATTCTAGCAGCTGCAATAATTTCTTCACTTTTAGCCTCAAGAAAAAGTGTAAAGAAACATCATGAGAGATTTTCGTTTTCTTCAATAAAAGAAATGAAGCGATTTCCAGAAGTAATAATATTATTGATTTTCTGTACTTCTTCTTTTGGGATTATCCTTACAATCTATCCGGCATTTCTCAACGATAATGGAATGTCTGCAACAGATATTTTATTACTATATTTTGTTTTTGGGATTTCACGAGTGGTATCTCTTGCATTTGCAGGAAAATTTGCAAGAAATACAAGTCAAACTTTGATTGCAGGAACCATTGCAGTATCTATAGGATTGGCAATATCTATTGTTGCAGATTCAATCATTACTTTTGGAATTGCATTAGTTCTAATGGGATTTGGATTTAGCATATTTTTCCCATTAACTCTGGAAATAATTTTGAGTAAAACCAGTAAGAAAATTTCAGGCAAAATTATCGGTGCATATGAAACAGTTTTTGGCATGGGTTGGGCAATAGGACCAACTATAGGAGGACCAATGACACAAACATTTGGGAATGAAGCACCATATCTCATTTTTTGTATTATAGGAATTGGAATTGCAATATTTGCAATAAAGGTTAGAAAGAAACTAGAGCCGCAGAAAATCTTGAATTAGATATCCATTGTTCCGCGTTTTTTGTTGCAAATATCAAGTGCATCTGCTATTTCAGTTACAAAGACTTTGCCATCACCTTTAGTTCCAGTGCAAACAACTTTTTTGATAGCATCAATTACTGCATCTTTAGTTCCTGCTGGGCGATTGCTTCTACTTTTTTCATAAAAATTATGTTCCGAATTTATTAACAACAAGTCCTTCTCATGAATGAGATCAACTACAAATCATTGATTCAGGCACAAACACAGGCATTACGTTTAATTTCAAATTAGACAAAATCAAGACATGATTGATTATTCATTGAATATAGGAGGGAGTGAATGGATGATCATAATTTTTGTCGCACTTGTTTTGATTTTAGGTACAGGAAAACTTCCAGGAGCTGCAAGGAAAATGGGTCAGGCAGTTAACGAATACAATAAAGCCAAAAACGAGATTCAAGACCACATCAAAGAAGCAACTGAAGAAACGCCTAGAATTTCAGGACCTGTTGAAACAGAACGGGAAAAGTTAGAAATGATTGCAAAATCAGCAGGGATAAAAATTGGAGAAAAAACAGATGACGAGTTAAGAGAGAGCATAGCCTTGAAAATAGGGCAAAAAGTGAAGGATGAACCTGAAAAGAAAGAATAGTCTATTTTGATTTTTTAATTCTGTATGTATCAGTGTCTAGTCTTTTTTTAGCAAATTTGTAATATTCTGGAACTATTTCAAAACCAATGTATCTTCTTTTCATAGATTTGCTAACTACTGCAACTTGACCTGAACCAATAAACGGATCAAATACAATATCATTCCTTTCACTTGAATATTCCAGTAATTTTTTAATTATTTCAGAAGGTAGTTTCGTGGGAGTTTTTTCATCACCTGTCCAATATTCTCTTTTGATATCCCAAACATCTTCCTTGTCTTTGTAATGAAGGCTACGTCCATCACCAGTTTTTTCGTCTTTTTCAAATCTAGAGAATGGGAAAAATTTTCGTTTCTTGTCATCTTTGCAAACATATAGACAGTGATAGTGCGAGGTTACAAACTTCCTTTTAGTGACAACACCAAATTGGTATTTCCAAATTATGTGATTTACAGTAGTAAATCCAACATCATCTAATGCGCGTAAAATATCTTTAAGGTTATTCCATCCTGAAAACACATACATGCTTCCTGAATCTTTTAGAATTCGAAAAACCTCACTCATCCAAGAAAATGTAAAATCATAATAGTCCTTAGGTTTGATTTCATTATACCCAGACAATACACGGGAAGATGTTCTGTTATAATTTGCCTTTTTTGCCTGAAAATTGATGGCAAAAGGAGGATCAGTTATGACAAGATCAACTTTATTTTTGGGGATTAAATTCATCCCTTCAATGCAATTTTGATTGTAAATATTGTTGATTTCTATTTTTTTCAATTTTAAATTCAAACCCCATACCCATCTTAATAATGTCATGGAGCAAAATACCTGTCAAACAATAAATCATCAAGTATTTCTTATCAAATAGATCTTGAAGTTCTCATGCCCTAAATGCAAGTCAAAAATTGAAATTCAAAAAACATTCAACAAAAAAATGCATGTTTCATGTGAAAAATGTGGCATTGAAGATCTTTTAGAATTCTCAAAGAATCCAGATGAAGTATTTTTAGAATTTCTTTCAAGATACGACAAAGGACTAGTGACAGTCAAGGGATTATCTGAAGGACTCAAAGAAGAGGGAATCGTAAGAGACGAAAAAGAAATCAAGAAAATGATTGGGGAAAACAATCCAGATAAAATCACAGAAGAAATCCTATACTCAAAAAAAGACTATATCTCAGAATACAAAGTTTTGAGCAATCCTGAGCCTAAAATGGGCTGCAAAGTGGAAGATTTAGGACTAGATGAATCCATAACAGATCATCTCAAAGAATTGAAGATAGAGAAATTCTATAAATTTCAACAAGACGCTATTGAGGAGATAATATTTGGAGAGAATGTCGTCATTGAGGCACCTACGGCATCTGGAAAAACAGAAGCATTTTTGATTCCAGTTATTCAAAGAATAAAAAAAGATTCAAGTAAAGGCAATGTTTTTGCAATTTTTGTATATCCAACTAAAGCATTATCACGTGATCAATATCCAAAAATTCAAAAATTTGCAGAAAAAATTGGTACCACAGTCAAAGTATTTGACGGAGATACAAAATTAGAAGAACGCAGAGAAATAATAGACAACCCTCCCCATATTCTAATTACAAATTTTGATGTTCTACACTATCACATGTGGCACCAAACAAAATTTTCATCATTGTTAACGTCAACTAGAATTCTTGTAACAGATGAAGCTCATGTGTACTCTGGAATTTTTGGAACAAATGTTCATTACATTATAAAAAGACTAAAAAGAATTTGCACTGACAAATTACAATTTGTTGCAGCTTCTGCAACGCTTGATGATGCAGAAAAATTCTGTCAGCAGCTGTTTGGTGAAAATATGCAAAAAATTCAAGGTTCAGGTAAAAAAGGAAAAACAGATTTTGCAATGTTGTTTCCATCACTTCGAACGCAGAGATCTCTAATGGTTGAATTGACAAAAAAACTAACACAAAAGAATCACAAGACAATGATTTTCAATAATTCGCATCTAAATTCTGAATTACTGGCAATACAGGCAAAAAAACAAAGGGTAAACATCAAAGTTCACAGAGCAGGGCTGATGGCAAACTATAGAGCATCAGTTGAAAGACAATTCAAAGAAGGGAATTTACAAGCAATTTCATGCACTCCTACGCTTGAACTAGGCATAGATGTGGGCAATGTAGACTGTGTAATATCATCTACCATTCCAGTAAACAGGCTAATTCAAAGAATAGGAAGGGCTGCAAGGAAGGGTCAAAGAGGGTATGCATTTTTGGCATTAGGAAATGACCCAATATCACAATACTACAAGAATCATCCAGATGACTATTTTGAAGACATTGAAAAAACATACATCGATCCCAAGAATCCCTTTGTTGAAGAATTCCAGGTGTTGGCAATGGCATGTGACAGGCCAATATCAAAGCACGAATTAAAAGAACATCAAGAAGTAATCGAACGTCACATCATTAATGAAAATCTAAAGGAATTCAACAATAGAATCATCCCGAATTTTGATAAAATCAATACGATGTTAAATGATTACAGCATTAGAGGGATTGGAAAATCAATAGATATTTTTCTGGAAGGGAAAAAAGTAGGGGACAGGGTATTGCCAATTGCATTAGAAGAACTTCACAAAGATGCAATCTATTTTCTAGCAGGTGTACGTTACAGGGTAAAAGAATTTGATTATCCAAAAAACAACTATGCGAAACTAGAACGAATTCCAAGAGACTATCCATACTATACAAAATCACTTACAGAAGAATGGCCAACTATTGAAACTGTCTTTGAGAGGAGAAATGCAAATGGAATTGAAATTGCATTTTGTAAATTACACATAGAAAAAAAAGTATACGGCTATGTCAACATCGAATTAGGACAAGAAATAACACAAGGTGAAAAAGTTCAGTTGGACGTTCCATTAGAGTATGATTTTGTTACAAAGGGAATAGTATTCCATGCACCAAGGCCGCTCAAAGTAATTGAGGAGGCGGAAGATGAAGAATATGCAGAAGCCAGCGGATATCATGCAACAGAACATGTTGTGATAGAAGGCAGCAATATGATTACAGGAGGAGTATCACAGGATTTAGGAGGTATATCACTGGGTACATCAGGCTTGATTTTCATCTATGATGGCGCAATAGGCGGAAGTGGCGCAAGTAAGGCACTTTATGACAGATTTGAAAAAGCCCTAGAAAGAAGCATGTTCATAGTAAAGGAATGTCCCTGCAAAAATGAATCAGGATGTCCAAGATGCACATTCTCCTATAGATGCGGCAACAATAATGAATATCTCCACAAATATTCTGCATTGGAAATTTTGGAGAGAATAAATTCAGGTGAAAAAACAGAATTGATAGATCCTATTGAAGGAGACAGGCCCCTAGTATAACAAATCAAAATGGGATAAATATAACAAGAATTTAGAAGAGACATGAAAGTAGCTCTAGTCACAGGTAGTTCGTCAGGAATTGGTTTAGAGACAGCGCTTGCATTAGCAAGAGATGGCTATCATACATTTGCCAGTATGAGAAATACTGAAAAAAGAGGAGAATTAGAGCATGCTGCAAAAAAAGAAAATCTCCCCATAGAAATAATAGAACTTGACGTAGACAAAGAGGAATCAATTGTTTCTGCAATCAAAAAAGTTGTTACAGAGAGAGGAAGATTAGATGTACTTGTTAACAATGCAGGATATGGACAGTTTGGATGTACAGAAGATGTAACAGTTGATGATTTTAGAAAACAATTTGAGACAAATTTTTTCAGTGTTGTGAGAATCATACAAGAAGTTGCACCAATTATGAGAAAACAAAAATCAGGAAACATTATCAATATCAGTTCTGTGGCAGGACGAATGGGACTGCCAGGATCTCCAGCTTATATTAGCTCAAAGTTTGCATTGGAAGGATTAGGAGAGTGTTTAAGGTATGAGCTTGGACAATTTGGAATTAAAACCACGTTAATCGAGCCAGGAGTAATCAAAACAAACTTTTTCAATTCAATGAAAGTTCCAGAATCAAAGGCAGACCCAAAATACAAGGAATTAAGTGACAATATTTTGGCAGGATTGAAAATGATGTCAGAATTGGGCACCCCGCCATCACAGGTTGCAGATGTTGTCATGAAGGCAATACATGATGATGAAATGCTGCCACGATATGTTGTAGGTACAGATGCGGCCATGTTCATGGAGGCAAAAAAGATGAAAACAGACATGGAATTTGAGAAATACCTGAGCAAAGAACTATTTCCCAGATAATATCGTACTTGTACGCTAAATTGATATACAGATAAAGTAGAGTTTTCATCAAAGTCCACAATTTTGAAGTGAAATGATATGAAATGGAAAACTCTACAACACAACGGAATCTTGTTTCCTCCTGCATATGAGGCTCAAGGAATCAAGATAAAGATCAAAGGAGAGACTGTAAATCTTGATCTGACTCAAGAAGAAATGGTATACCAATGGGCAAAAAAGAAAGACACCCCTTATGCCCAAGACAAAGTTTTTCAGAAAAATTTCACTGCGGATTTTGCTAAAACTTTAGATTCAAAATTTAAAAAAATATCATACGAAGACATTGACTTTTCAAATGCTTACAAAATAGTTGACAAAGAAAAAGATCTCAAAGAGATGATGTCTAAAGAGGAAAAGAAAGAGCAGGCAAAAAAAAGAAAAGAGATTCGAGAACAATTGAAAGCAAAATACGGAATTGCCATAATGGATGGAAAAGAAGTAGAAGTTGGAAACTATATGGCAGAGCCCCCAGGAATTTTCATCGGTAGAGGAGAACATCCACTCAGAGGAAAATGGAAGCCACGGGTTACTGCAAAAGATGTAACGCTGAACCTTGGAAAAGAGGCAAAAGTTCCAGAGGGCAAATGGGGCAAAATAATTCATGATAAAGATTCCATGTGGCTTGCAAGTTGGATGGATTTTCTTACGCAGAAAAGAAAGTATGTATGGCTTGCAGATAGTTCTGATCTGAAACAAGGTAGAGATAAAGAAAAGTACGAAAAAGCAACCAAGCTTGAAAAAGAAATTGAAAAAATAAAAAAAGCAATGGTCAAAGATATGAAAGACCCTAAAAAGAGCAATGTTGCTACAGCATGTTATTTGATTTATAGAACTGCAATGAGAGTAGGGGACGAAAAAGATCCTGATGAAGCTGATACTGTAGGTGCAACGACCCTAAGAAAAGAGCACATCAAGATTACTGCAGATACAATAGAATTTGATTTTTTGGGAAAAGATAGTGTAAGATGGCAGGAAACCCTAAAAGCCATTGGGGATGATAAACAATTTCAGGAAAATTTGAAAAAATTAATTGAAAAGAAAAAACCAAATGACGAGATTTTTCACAATATCACGTCAAGGGATGTAAACAAATACTTTTCAGGAATTGTAAAGGGGTTAACTGCCAAAGTGTTTAGAACATATCAAGCCACAACAGTTGTCAAAGACTATCTTGTAAAGCATGATGATATAAAGGGAAAATCTACAACTGAGAAATTATATCATGCAAAATTGGCAAATCTTGAAGCTGCCATAATGTGTAATCACAAAAGAACAATTCCTAAAACATTTGAGCAATCATTGCAAAAGAAAAGAGACACTCTGAAAAAAGTTGAAAAAGAGCAAGCATGGAAAAAAACTCAAGAGACTTTGAAAAAAGTTGAAGCAAGCGAACCTAAAACAGATGCCCAGAAAAAAACAAAAGCAAAAAGAATCAAAACATTAAACGAGCAAATTAAAAAACAAAAAGCAAAACAAAAAGAGAGACTAGAAAAATTAGAGTTGCAAATTGATCTATCTGAAAAAACTAAAGATTACAACATTGGAACATCATTGAGAAATTACATAGATCCTCGTGTTTTCAAAGCATGGACTGATGAAGTAGGTGCAGAATGGGAGAAATTATACACATCTGCATTACAAAAGAAGTTCCTCTGGGTAAAAAATGAGGAAGTATCTTGGAAAGATTTCAAGTGAAATTAGAATCATTTAATTTCCCAAATTTTTAGCCTTATAACATGCCGGGGTAGCTCAGCCTGGTTAGAGTGCCAGTTAATTTGGTAAACTCTAACGGTTCTCCAACTAAGGCAATACTCATAATCTGGAGGTCGCGAGTTCGAAACTCGCCCCCGGCACACACAACTTAGTTTATTACTCCTCCCCGACCTACTGTATAGTCATCAAGTACTAGGCACAAATCAAGACATAGGATCGACATTCACAACTACAAATCAAGAATGATTCTAAAAATTTGGAAAAAGTATGCCTAAATTCCTGTTTTAAAGATAGGCTTTGAATCCGATTTGATTTCTATAAGATTTGAACCGTCTTAATTAGAGTATTACGTCGTCTTCAAGGAGTTCAAGTCAATACTTCAATGCCGCAATGGAATTTAGTTTTCATCTTCTATTCTTAATCAATTTTAAAAAAAGGTTTAGGATTTTGGTAAAGATATTGAAAACATAGTAGGGTTATTTTTTACTTTGATTGTTCCGCCGTGTTGTTCTACAATCCTTTTACATGTAACTAATCCTAAACCAGTTCCTTCTTGTTTTGTTGTAAACATAGGTTCAAAAATTTTATCCAACACATTATTTGGAATACCCTCTCCATCATCTATGAACTCAATTATTGTATAATGTTCATCATCATCTGCACTTATGGTGATGGTTCCTTCTTTTTTAATTGCATGAATTGCATTTCTAATTAAATTTATAAACACAACTTCCATTTTTAATAAATCACAGTAAACGTAAATGTCTTTTTCTGGTTTTTTTATCGATATGTTATCTGGAATAATGGTGGTTTTTAGCACAGTATCTAAAATTTCGGACAATAACTTTGATTCTTTTTTTAAAGGTGTATCTTTGATATAATCCAACACATTATTTATCTGATGTTTCATTCTATCAGCAGCAAGTAGTATTTGACCAAGAGTTTCTTTGTCTTTTTCAGATAACTTTTCCTTATTTCTTATCTCAAATAATTGAACTTGTGAAATAATAACAGAAAGAGGATTTCTCAAATCATGGGAGATTCTAGATGATAATTCTCCTACAATTTTCAGTTTTTCGTTTTGGAGTTTGTTTTTTTGATTTTCTTTTAAATCGGATTTCATCTTGTTGAAAGATGTGGCCAATTCTTCTAATTCATCATTTGATTTAATGATTATATCATGATCTAGTGTTCCTCTTGCAATTTCTTTTGTTGATTTTTGTAATTCAATAATAGGTCCAGATAAACGGTTTGAAAGCAAATTTGAAATAAGTAATGATAACAATATAGTAAATCCAACACTTAATCCAGTAACCAATTGAATATCAAACAGTGGTGCAAATGCCTCTTCTTTGTCAATCTTAACTACCAACCCCCAATCTGTTTTATCAATATACTTAGAAGATGACAATACCTCAACCCCCCTATAGTCTATGGTATCCTTGAATTCTGATTCCACTTTTGCTAATGCTCTTGTTATTGGAACGTCTGTTTGTGTAGATAGAATAGTCCTATTTAGTTGCGCACCTGGATCAAATCTTAATGGAGTTATAAAAAGAGCGTCACCATTGGTGTTACGCATTGCCAAAAAAGATTCTCCAGATTCACCCAATCCAGTATAGTCGTTTGTGATGTTTGTTATTGATTGAGGGGAGGATGTAATTGCGATGATCCCTATAACTTTTCCATCCAAAACTAATGGCGCAGATAAGATCATAATTGCATCATTTTGATATTTTGTAAATCGTAAATGTTGTTTGTTTGAATTTGGAAAAATATTTTCAGAAAGAAAATCATATGATTGAAAGGACATAGTCGAAAATAACATATTTTTATCTAGATCAAATATAGTAATTGATTTAAAATCTGAAATTGATTTTAATGCATCATTTAATGTGTTGCGGATTTTTTTTGCATCGACATCATTCTGATCCTGATTAAATGCATCTAAACTTAATCGTAATTGAGTTCTGCTAGTAATACTTGAAAGTCTTTCAAAGTTTCTATCAATAATGTCATTTATTCTGTCTTCTTGTATATTGGCAATGGCATTCCCATCGCTCAATGTATCTTGAATAATTTTCGATTCTAAATTTACATAGTTCAAAATTCCCCCCATACAAATCACCAATAATGTGCTTAGCATTATTGAAAACAGAATTTTGGTTTTTATTTTCACTATTGGTTTTTTATGATGCTAAGATATGAATATAGTGTTAAAGAATATATAAGAACATGTTTATAATTAACTAAATATCGTGATTCTTAGAATCAAACTATCTAGAACATTGAGTATATAAAGTTCTAATCAAATCACAGATTTAGTTATCCAGTACAGGTCAGAAGGGCAATTATTTCAAGTATCCAACAAGATCTATCACATACAATGCAATTGTTCAACTAGACACAATCAAAATGATCGAACCATGATACATTACATGACAAAGGTTTACAATTTGATTTGTAAACATGTTTTATTTTTTAATCTAAATAATTTTAATAATTCAATTAAAAATTCCAAATTTGGAACTATGAGCATTACATTATATTGCATACAATCATACAATAACACATGAGCAAGCGCATAACAATAATGATAGATGATGATCTGGATAAAAAACTTCGACAAATTCAGGCAAAAAACATACAAAAAAACAACGGATCATTTAGCTATTCTAGAGCAATAAATGAGACACTGCGAAAGGCAATCTAATTCAAGTTTAGATTATTCTAATTTTTCTAATACTTTATCATAAGTTTTCATCTCGTCTTTTGACATTACATTCTTTTTGAGATACCATAGTATACTCTTGTTGATTCCAAGTTCTTTCTTTCCTCTGGAGATATGCTCAAAATTTTATTTCTCTGTTTTTTGCTCTAATGGAAGCGTAATCTTGAACACCGTTGGTGGAGAGGTAACAGATATTGTTCCACCGTGTGCCTTTATGATGTCATCTACACTAGACAATCCCAATCCCGTTCCTTGGGTTTTTGTTGTAAATAGAGGTTCAAAAATTTGTTTGATGTCTTTTTTGGATATCCCAACTCCAGAGTCTTCAAACTCCAATATCAGATTATTTTCTTCAGTCCTTGCACGTATTGCAATGCTTCCCTTTGTATCAATTGCATCAACTGCGTTGGATAAAAGATTCCCATATTACAGGTTCAAACCCATGTAATTTTGAAAAATATGAATCCCAATCAGAGTACATAACTGCAGAACTAGATAGTTTTTGAAAATATCAAAATAAAACCAGACATTATAATGAAAGGTTTGATTTTGACAACATGTTCGAAGATCATACAGAATTAAAATATCTTTTACTCTTGTAGTATTAAGTAAAAGATTTATGAGATTCATATTTTTTTAAAATTTATGATTCTAAGATGGTGGTTCTGGACTAGGACTCTCCATATGTAAGGGAATTACTGAAGGTTTGGGGGGAACAATTGGTGTCAATAGCAAGGTTGGTGAAGGTTCTGAATTTTATATCAAACTTCCAAAACAATTGGTTTTGAATTCAAATGAATTTTCTCGTTCTCAAACAGACAAGTAGGCATTGGTATGAATTATTCACCTCCAAATGAAAACTAAATAAAATTCAACAGGGTAAATATCGCAGTAATAGTTAATCAAGATATTCTCTTTTTCTTCTATATGCCCCACATTTAGGACATGGCTTTTTTTTCTCACCTTGAGGAGTCAAATCTAAAGGAGTCCCACAATCAAGACAGGATTCTGTAATGTTTGTTGACATGAGTTTCCTGATATGTTAAGCACTTAAGCCTATTGAAATTTAGAGATTAATCACAACGATTAAGAATTAATCATAAAAATGGACAACATGAAAAAGACAATTCCTATTGCCATTGGAATTACAGTTATCGGATTAATTATCGGAGTAGTTATTGGAGTAAATTTTCTGGGTGAAGAAAATACAGATGTCCTCCAAACAGATTCAGAATCCAAATACAGCATAACGCAACAAGATTTGAAAATAATGGTAAAAGATTGGATGGACAATCCAGACGAGGATGATAAAAACCAGCGTCTTGAGATCATGAAAGCATATTATACATTTGAAGCGACAGGTCAAAAATTAACACAAGACAGAGACGGACTTGTTTTGATGAATCAAATCAGAAAAATGGTCAGTCTTGACATACCAAAATCAGAGCTTGATCAATTAAAACAGTATATCCAGAAAGAATTCAACACATATGAGGCGGATGAAAAATGCTCAATTCAGTGCTTGGTTTATGATCCTGTTTGCGGAGAGGACAACATCACTTATGCATGTGGTGTTGAAGATGCCAAATGCCATAATGTCAAGGTCAAATATTCAGGAGAATGCAATGCATTATCAGAAACCAAGATTTTGTACGTTGATTCAAAACTAGTAGATTGTGTAGGTGTAGGTCCTCAACAATGCATGTCAATTAGAGAAAATCCAAATTCAGATTGGCAAATGTTTTATGACAAAATAGATGGATTTGACTTTCAAGAAGGAACACAATACAAACTTGAAGTAATGATCAGTAATGTTGAAAATCCACCTGCAGATAGTTCATCATTAAAATATACTCTAATAGAAATTCTTGAACCCTAAATCAATTACAAGAATAAACCCAGTTTGGATTATTTTTAATTAAAAACTATTCCAAGTTAGAATACTGACAAATTTTATGATTTGTTGTCAATGTAAATAGCTTTTAAGATATCAGTTTTGCTAACAACTCCAGCTAATTTGCCATTTACTCGCACGCCGACACCGTTAATTCTATTCTGAATCATTTCTTCACATGCTACAGTAAGGTCTTCATCAAAGTCTACAGATTCAAAAGTATTTGTCATTACATCTTTTGCTTGAATTGTATTTCCAAATCCCGAATCAGAAAGGAATCCCTTTCTTGTAAAAACTACAGATATTGTAGGATCTGAGCTGTCTAATACAGCATCAGTGTTTCCCTGTTCTAAGGCAACATGGAATAGATCACGAAATGTCATAATCCCTTGTGGCTCATTGTTTTGATTTTTTAAGAAGATTCTAGAGATTTTTTGGTTAACCATTTCAGATACTGCATGCCTCAATGTGACATCATGATCCATTGAAATGTAAGATATAGTCATCACATCACCAACAGTGTGTTTTTTTGGATAATTTTGAATATAATATTGGGCAATGTCAGTTTTAGTAATTATTCCAACTAATCCTTGAGCAGTAGAGCTTACACCAAGAGAACCAATTTTTTTGTCCAGCATTATTTCTACGCAAGACTCTACATTCATAGATTCATTTACAGATGTGAGAGTTTTCATAAGTTGGGAAGCAGGTATATCATCAAGATTTTTTTCAGAATCATCTTCAAGTAAAAATAATCCAATATCTTTTTCAGTGATTATTCCCACAGGTTTACCATTATCAATCACAATTAATCTGCTAATTTTATTTTTCAATAATTCTGAAATCACATGACTAAGAGAAGAATTTTTTTCAATTGTAATTGGCTTTTGCATAATTGAAATTAAATCAGACAATTTAGTTCGACCAATTATTTTATCAAATATACAGGGATTTTGGATTTTTGAAGAACATGGTTTGAAACGCTTCCAATCATATCTTTAGAGGCAGAACCAGCACCAGTTGTACTCATCACAATATGATCAAACTTGCCTGATTTTGCAGTATGCAAAGTAACATGACTAGGGGAGCCTCGCAGAAGTTTTGTAGTAAATTTAACGTTCTTGTTTCCTGCACGTTTTGTTGCTTTGTTTAGAATGATTTTTCCATCTTCCTCTAATTGTTTGTCAAATGCTTTTGTTCTTGGACCTCCCTCAATAACATGAGGGATTACGTAGATTGCAGTTACTTGACCGTGTGTAAACCCTGCAAGTGTAATTGCTCTATCCAAGGCTTCAAAGGATTTTTTTGAGCCGTCAATAGGTACTAAAATTCTGTTAAGATCCACAAAGAAAACCATAAACCATCTAATATTAAGATTGAACTGATTCTCAATAAAGAAATCAGATATCAAGAGTTGCAAGATATCAAAAATTTGGAAGAGAATTCATGAAAAAGATAGACAGTTTACAAGAAAAGCATGAAAAACACAATCATTAACAAAAATTACATTTTTTTTAATATAATAGAAATAGGACAATACTATATTGGCACTGAAATCATTCAAGTATTCTATTCCTCAGGTCACATATCTTGTAAAGAAAAAATTATGGGCTCAGGTGCTTTTTGCGTTATTTTTAGGATTAATCGTAGGCACAATTTTAGGGCCAGAGTTTGGAATTGTGGAAAAAGATACAGCAGAAATAATTACTGATTGGTTATCCATTCCTGCCAATCTCTTTCTAAAAATCATTCAAATGATTATTGTGCCATTAATCTTTGCATCTATAATTAGAGGACTTACGTCGTCTGGAAGTTTAGAGCAGCTTCAAAAAATGGGCCTTGGGGTCGCCTTGTATTTTGTTGCAACAACTGCCATAGCATTGACAATTGGAATTATCATGGTAACTACCATTGCACCAGGGAATTTTATTGATAGTTCTTTGATTAGAGAAAGCTTTGGAATTGAAGATGCAGTGCCGGTTCAAGGTGAAGAGATATCTATTTTTGATATTCCTCAAAGCATCATAGGAGTTATTCCAAGCAATCCATTGGCATCTTTTATGTCTGGTGAAATGTTAAGCATCATTGTTTTTGCAATAATTATTGGAGTTTCAATGATCACATTACCCAAAGAAAGTTCAAAACCAATACTTGACTTGTTAGAATCTGTTCAAAAAATCACATTAAAAGTAGTATCATGGGCAATGCGTTTAGCTCCATTTGCAGCATTTGGTTTAATGGCAGGCATCACATCAAAGCTTGGATTGTCTGCACTTACTGGATTGGGGGCATACATGCTAACTGTTGTCGCAGGTCTTTTTGTGATGATTTTTGTTTACATGTTAATCATTAAATTTTTCACAAAGAGACCACTGTTTTCAACTTTTACAATGATGAGAGATGCACAATTGCTAGCATTCTCAACTTCCAGTTCTGCTGCAGTTATGCCATTGTCAATTAAAACCGCAGAAGAAAAGATGAAAGTAAAACCCAAAGTTTCTCAGTTTGTCATTCCTTTAGGAGCTACAATCAACATGGATGGAACAGCATTGTATCAAATAATTGCAGTATTTTTCTTAGCGCAGCTCTTCAATATGGATTTAGGATTTACCACAATTTTACTGATTTCTTTGACTGCCCTTGCAGCATCAATTGGTGCACCGTCAGCTCCAGGCACAGGAATAGTCATTCTTTCAACAATTTTGATAGCTGCTGGAATTCCTCCAGTGGCAGTAGTGTTACTATTAGGAGTTGACAGAATTTTAGACATGACTAGAACCATGGTCAATGTCACAGGGGACCTTACTGCTTGTTTATTTTTTGATAATAAAATCAAGGATGAACATCCCAAAGTAAAATCATAAGCATGGTGTTGAAAATAAATTAATTTTATTCAGAATTGTTTCTGAATGATCAAATTTTTTTTCTTTTACGCTTTGATAATGGCTGTCATTTAAGAGAACGTTGTTTCTCAAGTAATCTATGTCAGGTGTAATAATCACAGACTTGTCTTTAATTTTCTTGATCTATACTTCCACCCTGACCATACAATACGTGCATGGTAAAAGTATCAGTGACGTCAGGGTGATTTCTCAATCTTCGGATAATCTCTTCTACGCCGTTAGGATCTATAGTTTTGACTTTGAGAAAAATATCATATTTGCCCCAAATTCCGTTGATTTCAGTTATCTCAGGTAGTTCTTTGAGTTCAGAAATAACATTCATTTCGCTACCGGTGTTACAATTTATGAGAATGTATGCTTGCATACATTAAATCTCATTTAAGATAAATAAAGATACCCTATAAATTGCAAATATTTGTAAAGTTCACCTCAAAATTTACCATTTCGTAAAAGGTAATTTTTTGATAAACCAAATGAAGAAATATGTTTTATTCAGGTTCAGGATTTTCGTCTTCTTTTAGCAGACTCCCTATAATATGGACATGAGACAATTTTTTGAATACAAATACAGAATCTTCAATCAGTAATACTGCTATTCCAATACAATAGTCCTGCAATTATTCCAATTAGCATAAACCCAATAATTGTTGGGAATTTTATTTTTTAGTATTCCTACACCGATCATACCTCACCTAGCAACAATGCTAACAATACAAATCAGTTACTTCAACAGTAATAATTTAGACGAGTTTTCCAGTAATTGCATCTACTCGTGCAACAATAACTTTATTTTTATTATCATAACACTTTGTCTCATAAATCGGGACAAATATCTCACGAAATTCTGTTATGATGTATTCTTCATGATTAATTTTCAAATCATGTTTTAGACTATCTTTAAGTCTATGAGATAGTTTTAAAAAAATATCATCATCAGATAGATTGTTTCTTCTAATATGATCTTTGTTTATTTCCAGAACCTTTTGCGCATAATTTTCTACTGAATCTGAACTGGTGCTATAATGGAAAGCAGTTTCTAATCCATTATTGTCTAAATATATAGAATCAGTCATGCTTTTTACTACATTTTCACTTACTTTGATTTCCAAATCTTGTTTAGATATTCCAACTCCTTCTTTCATCTTTTTCCCAAATTTTTTCCACACACCAGATTTATTTGAAATCGGGAATTTTTCATTACCAATTGTAACTTCAGTCACATCAGGATCTACTTTGATCACATATGATGTGTCTCGATTAAAATCAATGTCATAATGACCCATGACAAAAACGAATTGCTCAAAATATAATTGGGGACTTTCAATGGTTACTTCGTCAGGTTTTGGTCGTCTTAATGTAGAGCCAAAAAAGGATGTTTTCTTTTTCTCTAAAACACTCACAACATCTTGAGGCAATAATTTAGTCCTTAATACGATAGTTTGTTTAGACGGTATATTTCCAGGTTTTAGATTTTCCTCATGAACCAATTTTATTTCAAATCCTTACCAAATTTCATATTCTATCTAAGATTTTTTTCTTTTTATCATTGAATTCCTTATCAGTGATGATTCCTAATTCTTTTAGTTTAGCTAATTTTTCTAAAACTTCAAGACTTGTAGAACCATATTGTGTGCCAATTTTTATTCGTCCTACAAATGATTCAAAGAAGAGGAAAAAAGCACGAGATATTTTTTTATAGAATTTAGGGCTGTTCTTTTTTAGCATATTTTTTTGTTCTAACCCTTTGTCACGGATTTTTAGTGAGTTGATTTTTATTGTTTTCAGATACTCTTTGGATTTGAGATAGTCTGCAGTATCATTAGTAATTTGATTGATTTTTGCAATAGATTCTTTTCCAAGATGTTTTCCATGCTCTACTGTTTGTGAATAATTTTTTGTAACATCATCAAGAACATGCTCTTGTTTTTTCTTGATAGTTTTTCCAAGATTTTCGTTTTCTTTTTTATCAACCATTCTGTTGTTACCAAGTTTTTGGTGTATAGGTATTATTTTAACAGATACATAGTTAGGTGATACTAATTGAGAAATTGGCCTTTAATTGTAATCTTATCTCCAACACCTACAATTCCTTCAGAAGGGACAATTTTTGATTTAAATCGAGATTTTATCTCCAAAGTTTCAATTTTGTTTGTTTCAGAATTAAGATTGATTTTGATTACTTTTCCTATTGATTTTCCATCAACATCTACAATTTTGTCATGAGGTTTAATTGGAATTGAATTTAATTTAAGAGAAGATTCAGTCAAAATTTCAAAATAAGTGACAGAAATGAAATATGGTGCAGATAATCTTCGTTTGACCATGACTCCAGATATCGAGAAGGTTTTTGGATCAATGCATATTGATTGGATTTTTCCGCAATCATTTCCCTTACGGTCAAAAACAGGTATTCCGATAAATTGTTGGCCAGACCAATACTTGCCTGAGACTTTACTTTGATTTTTCATGTTTTCGACCTAAGAGATCTCTTTAGCACATTTTGCTGAGCAACAAACCCTGTACAAGTCATGGAATTCATTTCCACAGTGTTTGCATGTTCTAATCATACTCATAGAAGAAGATAAAAAAAACGCCTAATCAGAAACAGACTCAAAGAAAATTGACATTTGATATATCAGAAAAACATGAAATTTAGATTTTTGAGAACAAAAGATCAAGCGATTTTTCAAATTGCCTGTTTAATTTTTGAAGATGATTAGGATCCACAGTAAGAGAATCTTCATCATACCAAGGGGATTGCAAATACAAGTCTCTGTTCATCTCAACTTGAATCCAAGGAAATGGCTTATTACCATATGTTTTAGTTATGTAGCCTCCATGAAATGGATTGTTTATGTATATTTCATCCCTGTCAATGGAATATGATTTTGATATAGAATCGGCAAGCAATTCAAGCATTTCTTGTGATGATGTTTGCCCATCATTGTTTGACAAACAAAACTTTGGCCTAGGATTTTTGTTTCCATCAGGAGATATTCCAGGTGCGATAGATGCCATCGAATGACAATCAAGGCATAATTGCAAGTCTAATTCCTCAAGACTTTTTTGTATAGACCTATGGTATGGCATATAATACATCTCTATCAACAAACTGCAAAGAGTTTGATCAGGCGCTTTTCCATTTGTGTAGATGGGCTTTTGATAACAAGTCATACTTTTTATCAATCCGTCAGGATTATCTGGGGGCATGTCTTCTTTAGAGCGATTAAGATCCACAAAGGCTCTTGCAATATCTGTTTTAATTACACGTTGAACCTTGTCGCCCAAATCATATAGTTCTATCACAAAAGGATCAGAATCATCAAACAGATCTTTTTTTGTTATAGACAAATGTCCATCAAGTTCTACAGGCTTTCTTGTTCCTCCATGAGGAATTGATAGTAATATTGGGAATTTAGTCAATCCACACCTTCTGCTATACCGTCACGCCTTACTTCAGCTACACCATGAAATCCATCCTTGGTTTGAAGTTTCATTATAGCATGAATTGCTCCATGATAAAAGGAATATCGGTCTTTGATTGAAATTTCATATCCCATTTTTTTAAGATAGTCGATAATTTCAGTTCTAAATCCTCCATCTTCAATGCTTACATTCCCAGCAATGGAGCAGTGGAATCGAGGTCTTTCAATTGCCTCACTCATTGGAAGATCACCATCAATCACTCGTGACAGAAATTGAGTAATTGTAGAAAAAATCCTCTGACTGCCAGGACTTCCAACTACCATCCATAATTTAGAATCATTAAAAATCAATGCTGGAGAAACAGAAGTCCAAGGAATTGAATTAGGACGAATATAGTAAGGATGATTAGGATTTGTAAACTCAAATGCAGACATGTAATTGTTGTACAAGAATCCAAGGCCTTCAGCTGCAGCTTTTGAGCCATATGCCAGCTCTATAGACTGAGTAATGCCTACAGCATTTCCTTCATTATCCATGGTAGAAAGATGTGTGGTATCTTCTCCACCAAAATCGGGATCAATCATAGGTAATGTTGCATCCATGGAATTATGAATAGAATCTGCCATCTGTTTTGCAAAGCTTCGTTGCAAATGTAGTTTATCCTGAACTTGATCGTATGTATGTCTATTAAAGGGTCGTTGAACTCTATGCAAAAATGCCTTTCTAAAAGTTTCAGCGACAAAATGATATGAACTTAATTTCGAACTACGCAAAAACTTTGAAGGAAGGTGATTTAACATCATCAATGTAAGTAAAAGAGTTCTTCCTGCAGCAGGAGGGGGTAACGTGACAACTCTTACATGTCTGTATTTTCTGCTAATCGGTTTTCGAATCAGAGGTTCAGGAATGTATGACAAATCTTCTTCTCGAATCAAACCTCTGTTATTTTTCATATCAAGAACAATTTTTTTTGCGATTTCACCATGATAGAAAATTTTATACCCATAATCTGAAATTGTGCTGAGTGTTTCAGACAGATCTTCTTGAATGAATCTATCGCCTACATCATATGGAACAATACCATCTTTTAAGAAATATTTTGCTCCAGATTTTGATTTGACTGAAAGAAAATTTTCCAATTCTCTTTTTTGTAAAGAATGCTGAAGTTGAGTGATTTTGTATCCTTTTTTTGCGATCCTAATTGAAGGTGCAACAATTTTTTGCCATTCCAATCTGCCATACCTATCATGTAAAAATCCAATCATAGCCAATGTACTTGGAACTGTTGTTGCTCTGTAACCAAGACGACGAGTTCTTTTCTTTTTGAACTTGGACGAGTGAGCTAATGAAGGAGAACGACTAGAGCCATCAATTGCATATGATTTTCCATCGATATAGATAATTCCCATAGATTGACCGCCAATTCCAGAAGCCTGAGGCTCACAAACACCTAATGCAAGTGAAGTAGCACATGCTGCATCAATTGCATTTCCTCCTTTTTTGAGCATTTCAACTCCAGCTTTTGTGGCATCAGGAAATGCTGATGATACCATGCCTCTTTTTGCTACAGAACATTTCTTGTTAGAAGTGGGTTTAAACGATTGTTCTATTTGTTCAATATCCAATATTCAGTTTCCTTCTCTAACTTGGAGTTATATCTTTTCCACAGTGAGGACATGTGTTTTTGTTCTCATCTCTTTTCTTTCGAAGCTCTTCTGTAAATGCAGATGCCATAATTCCTGTAGGGATTGCATATACTGCAATTCCTAAAATTGCAACTCCGCCTCCAATAATTTTACCAGCTATAGTGACAGGGTATGTATCACCATATCCTATTGTTGTAAGTGTGATTACCCCCCACCACATTGATGCAGGAATACTGGAGAATATTTCTGGTTGAGCTTCATGCTCTGCATAATACATCATACTAGAAGCAAAAATCAAAACAATGAAAAGAATAAAAAATGCTACTGCTAGATCTCCTGCCTTTGATTTGAATACTTCCCCCAATGTTTGCATGGGATCAGAATATCGTGCAAGTTTGAATAGCCTAAACAATCTCAAGAGTCGAATTATTCTGATGAATCGAGTATCTGTAACGACAAAAGGCAAGAAGAATGGTAGTATTGCAGATAAATCAACTAACATCATAGGACTAAACATGAATCTAATAAAACCAAACTTTGAATAATTATATTTTGGATTTAATTTACAAACAATTATTCTTCCAACATATTCTGCTGTAAAAATAATTATTGAGAACACTTCAAAGGGAGTAAAGAGATAACCGTATTCATCTAAAACAGATTCTTCTGTTTCGATTATTACTACAAGTACGTTTACTGCAATCAAAGCAATGATGAAAATTTGAAAGCCTTTTGTGGCTTTGTCATTAGTAGTTCCCTCTAGAATTTCATATGCTCTTTTCAGAACTTTGTTGGTCATGATTCATTTACAAACAATAATTTCCTTAGAAAATTGATTTTGTCTAGTCTCAAATTAGATCCACCTCTTTTTCCTAAACCAAGCAATCATCATTCCTGAGATCAAAGCCATCCCAATTAGCATGACAAAATAGCTTCCTCCCCATTGCAATTCTGGAACATATGAAAAGTTCGTTCCATAGATGCCAGCGATGAACGTAATTGGAATAAAAATTGCCGCAATTACAGTAAGAGTTTTCATTACTTCATTCATGCGGTTGCTCACGCTTGACAGATAAGTGTCAAGCATTCCACCAATCACATCACGGAGCCCTTCAATAGAATCAGTGACTTGTATTACATGGTTGTAAACATCACGAAGATACGTCCTTGTATCATCAGATATCAAAGATGTTGAATCACGCCCCAGATAATCTATAATTTCACGTGCGGGCCAGATTGATTTTCTCAATGAAATCATTCGACGTTTCAATGTTTGAATGGTTTGCATAGTTTCAGGATCAGGATTTGCCATCAATTCTTCCTCAATATCTTCTGTCATGTCACCTACTTTTTCAATAACCAGAAAATAGCTGTCTATGATTGCGTCAATTATTGCATATGTGAGGTAATCACTTTGAAGTTTTCGTATACTTCCTGAATTGTTTCTTAATCTATTTCGTATTTGATCAAAAAAATCAGCACTATGCTCTTGAAAAGTCAAGACGTGGCCTTGAGCTAAAATTATCGAGATCTGTTCTAAATCCAGTTTGCCAGTTTTATCATCATAATGAGGCATCTTTAACATGAGTAGGACATAGTTGTCAAATACCTCTATGTATGGTCTTAGTTCAGTGTTCATTATGTTTGATTGATGAAGTGCGTGGATGTCAAAATCATCTCCAAAAGTTTTAATGATTTCTGCATCATGAACACCTACTACATTTATCCAAGATACATTTGACTTGTTTTTAGATTCTAAGCATTCTTTGATTGAAGCATTAGGAATTTCATGGATGTTTTTCTCATCATATTCTATCAAGTTCATTGTAACTTGTTCTACTCTTCTCTCTCCAACATGAATTAAAGCTCCAGGACGATGTCCAATTGTATCAGACAACGTTGTTTTCTGAGTTTTTGTTTTATTCATAATACGCGAAATGTTTGTGATATCTTGTAATCCAAAGTCTTTTGTAATTTCTTTAACTTTAGATGTCTTACTTGCTACTCCTACAATTATGAATCCAGCAATAATTGAAAAAAGTATACTAACAGTTAGAGGTGCAAAATCACCTATTATCGCAGCCTGATATATTGCACTAACATCAGTTTTCGTTCCAGGTTCTACAACCATTCCGATTACAGTATCAAGTAAGAAAAATAGAAAAGAGATAGAAGCGCCAATAATAATAGCAGTAACTACAGTAATCTTTGGAGGAATTTCAATATCTTTTTCACCCTTGTACGGTGACAGATATCTTTTGTATCTGATTATCAACAAAGCCATAGCCGTAATTATTATGGTTGAAATAATCCACCAAATTACAAGCCAAGGACCATGTTGGGATTCAATTTGTTCTACTCCAGATATGAGATCTTGAATATTTCCTGTCAGAGGTATAGAAAGCAAAGATGTTGCTATTCCAATAACAATTTGATATAGAAAAGCAAAAGTAAATCCATAAACAAGTCGATTAATGATGATTCCAAGGGATTCTTTCAATTCTATATCATCCCAATTGAATTCCTTTGTATTATAACACTTCTAAACTATTAAGAAGTACAGTACTCAAGAAAACTAATTTCAATATTATTTTTCAGCGCATCTATAGATTACAGATGACAATAAGGCAGATCTGTCTACAATACTATCATGTATGATGTATTCTTTAGTTGAACGATAGTTATGGCCCAAGGGTCCAAATCCATCCAATGCAGGAAGCTTAGTTGGAACATTACAAATATCTGAAGAGATGAGTTGAGAATGTTTTTTAATTTTGATTTCATGTTTTTTAGCAAGGTCTTCAACCAATTCGTAAAATTTAGTGTCAGAGGGTTCTTCTAATACAGCAGGTCTAGTTTGAATTGTGTTTATAGACACATCTAGTTTTTTTGAACCTGTCTCCTTCTTTTTCATTATGGATTGAATTTTTGATTCGACTAATTCGCCTAGTTTTTTTGTTTTGTAACTGCATATCAATGTCATTGTAGCAAAATTCGGAGTATTACCATGAGAGCCCTTTGAAATAACAGACGTAGTTCTTAATCGATAATCTTTTTCATCTTTTGATAGTTTTTCAAGTGCAGTTAATTTTTTTGCCAAAATAGGTATAATTCCATGAATATCTGAAGATGACTGATCGTTTGCAGTAAATCTAATCTGATAATCATTTCTACCATAACATGTAGTAATTATTCCATTATCTATGCTGCCAGATTTGAGTCCAATAACATATCGCGACTTTTTAGAATATTCTTTGACAAATTTTTTACTGAATCTGCCACCTAGACTATCATCTGTTGTAAGCAATATTCCACATTTCACTTTTTTGAGTTTTTTTGCAAATCGTAATGCATGTAATGCACCTAACATTACAGTTAAACCACCTTTACTTTCAGCAATTCCTGAACCAAAAATTTTATCATCATCTTCATGATAACTAATTAAATCATCAGGACCATAGTGTGTATCAAGATGAGAAACTAGCAAAACATCATTTTCAGACTCTGTATGGTTTTTAAAATAGTAGAAATTTCCAACGTCGTGTTGCCTATGAATATGTTCACTAAATCCAAGATGTTTTAATCTCTTAGAAATCATAGTTCCTAATTGATTTACATTTTCGATATTGTATACATGTGTGTTCAAATTTACAAAATTTTTCATAGTTTCTTTTAGACTATGTAAATGACCTCTCAAATAGGTTCTAGCAACAACTCGTAATGGTTGAGTTAAATCAGCTTCAGATTCATGATGTTGTATGGAAGATCCGAAATATCTTATTACTGAAACATCTAAAATTTTATTGATTAGTGATTCGTATGTATATCCAGCAACTTTTGCTGCATGAAAATACGAACCACCCATTCCAAGACTAGCCATTGAATTTAATTCAAGAATATACAGATTTTCATCTTTATCCATTCTAAAATCAACTCTAGCATAATCATTTAGTCCCAAAGAAGCAAATGCTTTGACACACATCTGTTTCATCTCTTCTGTTTTTGCTTTAGATAATTTTGCAGGACAGGTTTTATCAACACCACCTTTTTTCTTTTTATCAGAAATGGTTTGGATTTGATCTGGATGATCTAGATTTATTTCAACAATTGGAAGAACGTCAATGTTTGGACTATTTCCTAGCAACCCCACTGCAAATTCTCGTCCCGAGATGAATTGTTCTACCAAGATATCTTGTTGGAATTTTTTAAGCTGAACTTTTACTGCAGCTCTTAGATCATCCCAATTATCAACAACTTCCATTCCCATAGAAGTGGACTCTAATTTTGGTTTTACAATTACAGGGAATATTAAATCATCATATGTATCCTCAGGAGTTCTAAACACCCAAAACCCAGGAGTAGGAATGTTGTTTTTTTGCAAAACAATTTTTGTCATCACTTTGTCTTGAACTACTGCATGGCCTGCAGGACCTGATCCCATATAGGGAATTCCAAGCATCTCCATCATGGCTGGAACGTGAGTGTATCTATTTTGACCCTGAATGCCATATGCCATGTTAAACACCATTCCAGGGTTTTCACCAGCCACCACTTTTGGCATGAATTCTCGTAATTCATCAGCGAGATGAATGTCCCCTTCTACCACTTTTACAGTATGGCCACCTTTTTCTAATGCTCTTGCAACCCTTTCGACAGCTTTGGAACTGTAATGTTCTTTGGTAGTCATTCCAAAGACATTGATTACATCATTAGGATCTATTTGTGTCTCATTATAGATTAGAGCTACTTTCATTCTACGGTTAGTAAGTTTTAGAGTATTAGTATTTTATTGAGCCTGCTTTGCTTTTTTCTGTGACCATGTCTGTTCATTGATTTGATGGCATTTACAATCAGCAGACTTGCCTTTGCAGTTTTTCTGATGTAATGTTGTATCACATTTGTTACAGTCAGGATCTCTCCAGCTTGCTTGATTTCCACAGTTAGGACATCTCATGTTTTTTCACCTCTTTACAATCCTATTAAGATGGATCTTTTTGAATTCATTTTAAAATCAGATAACCAGTTGTCTTTATTCTGATTCAAATCAATTAGAATCAATCTTAATAATTTAAAAAATATAGTATTACAGTGAATTCGTGATAAGACAGCTGTCATCTCCCGTATATTACAGGTCTGCCTTCATGAAATTCACTTGTAGAACGTTGAAGAGATAAATTCAGATACAAAAATTTTCAGTAGACTCCAAAAGATAATAATTTAGAATTAATCAGTCTATGTTTTTGTTTAAAGGGGATTTGTTCCAGATAAACTGAATTAATATCTAGAATTACAATAAAAACAATCAATTAATTGTTCATTGTTTTTGATTGAAGGTTTTTCTTTCCGTATGGTTTTAGCCAACTAGGTTTTGCCTACAAACCTTGTAACGGCAAAAAGAAAATCAAAATCCAGAAATTTAAACGTAGTGAAGAATTTGTACGATGTAATTCATCAGGTTATGAAATCTTGAATAATTTTTTGGCATTTTTGTACATGAAGTTATCTCTGAATTCTTTTTTGATATTTAGTTTAGCTACAAAATTAAGATATGAATCCATGCTGCTTATGGGCCAATCTGTTCCATAAAGTAAGTATTTAGGCTCACCTGCATAATTGATCAACTCTGCAACTTTTTCTTTCATCATTTTTTCAAAGAAATGATCAAACGAACCTACAACGAGTCCAGATACATCGGCATAGACATTTTTATTTTTATAAATTACTTCTTGTGCATCCTGAATCCAAGGATTACCTAAATGGCACATTACGATTTTGAGTTCAGGGTTGTCTACTGCAACATCATCTAGATTAAGAGGCCTAGAATATCGTAACTTTCCTTTCTCAGAATAAGTATCTCCAGTATGAAACATCACAGGAATGTCAAATTCAATACATGTATCATAGACTTTTTGATATTTTTCATCATATGGATAATAGTGCTCATAGCCTGAATAGATTTTCATGGCTTTGATTTTTCCCTCTTTGATCCATTCCCTATAGATTTTGAGATCTTCATCAGTGTGATTATCTATAGTAAATCCTGCAGCAATTCCAAGATTATCATATTTTTTGATGGCATCAATGATTTGTTTTGTTGATGGTCTTTCGGCATTTGTTTTGTAAGAAGATAAGATTATTGAATAATCCACATTGTTGTTGATCATCTCATTTTGAAGCATTTTCAGTCTATCTTCAAGCAAAGGAACATGTTGAGTTAGTTCATATTGATTTACATGAACATGACAGTCAATAATCATGATTTTTCTACAAAATTAGGATTTTTCCATTCAATAAAAGTTGCATTATTTAATGAACGTGGATCTTTCATATAATTAGGCAATATTTTGATAAATTTAAAGCCGTTTCGTATCTGAAAAGACAATACAGGTTCTTTGATTTCATGTTTTTTGACTTTTGCAACATATTCTAAAGGAGTGAATTCTTTTGCATGTTCACAATAATTAAACAATCTTGCACCTGCAATGATTCTACGTAAATTCAGATTTATTGCAAGTGTTTTTCTTGCATCATACAATTTTGTGGCAATACCCAACCTCCTATAATCAGGGTGAGAAGATACATCTGCACCGTATAAAGAATCTCCTTTCGGGTTATGGTTTTTGAAGAAACTGTCACCACATGCATCTTTCCATGTATGTGTTTCATAATCTGATTTGAGTTTGATAATCAAACTGCTACACGAACCGACAATTTTTCCATTATATTCTGCAACAAACTGACCTTGAGGGAAAACTTTCAAGTGAGCTTTCAGTTGTTCAGATTTCCAGTAAACACCTTCTGCTGCCATGTATGGAAATGCAAGTTTTTGTAATTCAACAATTTTTGGAAGATCATCTTCAGACATTTGTCGAATTATTACATGGCTGTGTCTAGTTTTAGCAGTAGTATGTGAATTCATAATTTTTGACGACGTTAATTTTAACTGTATTGTAATTAATACATTGTTTTCATTCTTTTTCTTTTCCTCAAATCTTTTTCATGTGAAGAAGATTCTAATGAATAATCATATTGAGGATATAATTTTGAAAATTGTTGTTCAATTGTGCTTTCATCATTATATGAATTTTCCATGCTCATACCTCATCTTCTTTATGCCAAACTGAATCTTTTTGCTTACACAAGTCAGAGCAATAATCACCCTGAGTACTTAATTGAACTCCACAATAATCGCAATGTATTGATTTATCATAGGATTTGTGTTCAGCAGTAAATTCCCTATATGTTATCAATGAATAGTATTTAGTTAAATTATATAAAATGTAATTAAGAGTTGATTTCATTTTAAATGAGGTCAACTAAATTATTGTTTAAATAACAATATCTGATTTTTCGAGTATGAAATGTCAATGTAGCGCAGGCAAACAATGTATGTTTCATTACATCATGAAAAATCCTGACTCCATAAAGCCAAAAAACTAAAGAATTTATTTCTAAAATAACCAATATTTGATTTTAAACATAATGAAAAACAGAAGGTCACAAAAGGATAAAATCTTGAGAAGAAATTATGAGTATTTTTGTAATGAAGTTTTAAAAATTGACAATATGATTAGATTTGTAGGATTGTTTGTAGATGATGAATTTCATTCAAAAATGCAAGAAGGTAAGAAAAGTAGTTCGACAGAAGAGAAAACACAGAAATCACTTCGACACGGAATTTTACGATGGAAATCAGGCGAATTATTTTCTACTAAAACAGCCAAACTAAAATGTCAAGTTGCAAAATATGATCATTTGTTTCAGATCACTTTGCCTCTTAGCAATACTGTCATCTGCTTAATGAGCACTGAATTGAATGTAGATCCGTTTAAAATAGCTGAAAGGGTTACCGAAATAAAAAACAAATACTTTGAATAACTAATTTTATGAACTTGAACCATACAATACAAGTCAACTAAAATTTAATTTCAAATATGCAAACCACTAGAGTAACTCATTGACAATAACATTTCATCTAAGTTTGGATTTTTCTAACATTTTAAAAACTATATCTAATAACAAACTTGTGTTTGTTTTAATATGATTTAATTTTTCTTGTTGTATTTTCTCTAATTTACCAAAACGCCCTTGAAGAAGCATGTCAGTATATGCTTTGATTGAAACTATTGGAGTTCTCAGTTCATGGCTCATAGAATCAAAAATTTCCTGACTAATGGAATCTTTGTTAGATAAAATTTCTAGGTATTCTTCAAGCATTAATTTTTCTTGTTCCATCTCTTTTATCTGATGAGTTTCATCTGAAGATAACGATTCCAATAATAATTATACATCTGACTTGTATTTAAAAAGATGATTTCAATTATTGTTTAAAGCCGAGAAATTTTTTTGAAAAAGTAGATATTGTTAATTCTGCATATCATTACTGATTGTTATCATAGATGATAAATTCTACACTAATTTATCCTAAAAATACTGGAATAACAGGTTGTAAATATGGCAGAAAAAGAAATAGTTACAGATTACAATCTACAATTAAAATAAAATCATAAAAGAGTCTAATTAAAAGACGTCATTTTATCTGAAAAATCATTACAGATAGATAACTCTCTTCTTAACAAAGGAATCAAGGGAACTTCTTCCACATATTATATGGGATGGAAAGGTGCAATGGATCAAGTATCAAAAAACCCAAGAAAGATGATCGTTCCAAATAAGTTCGAATACATATCTTCTGATAACGGAATTGCAGACATTACAATAAGGCTGGTTTCTCAGAGAAACGGTGATGGTTATTCTGGTTATACAAATTCAGTTGTAGATAACAACCAAATCTTAAAATCAACTATCACAATTTATGATATCAAAGAATTAAGCTCAAATCAAATTACAACCATACTCAGGCATGAATTTGGACACGCACTTGGCTTGGCACACTCTACGGCATCTGAAGAATTAATGTCGCCGACAATAACTACTGGTTACCCATACATTTCACCTTGCACGCTAGACGCAGTTGAAAAACTATATGACGGAAACCAAAAAAGCGTGACCATATGTGAAATATGAGCAAACTCAAATTAGATAGTGATTTTGAAAAAGTAAGAAAATCGCATCTCTCAATACAAAGTGAGTTTGTAAACAAAATACAATCAAGGCAGTTTAATAAATTTGAGAAACATATGCTGATTTGTAGGGAAAATACAAGATGATTATCTAAAATGACCTTTGGAGAAAAACACAGAAAAGCATTTCAATCTGAATGTAATGATCTTTCACAAGCAGTTCTTGGCAGTCTGCTAAAATTGGCTACCAGTCCTCAAGACAAGAAAGAACTATCAAAACTGATTCAAAGTGCAGATACTTTGATGGGCAATGCACGTTTTATTCAAGATAAAGAACTAGAGCAAAATGTCACAGATATTGTCAAATCATTTACAGGGGTTAATGATGTTAGGAAAAGAATTGACGAGTATAGTGTGGCCTTTGAGGAATTTGGTATGCGTGTAGGTGCTAGTGGTACTTGTCCAAAAGGATACATACTTGTAAATGGAAAATGTATTCCAGATAATCGATCTTATACAAAGTCACTAGTTAGAAAATACTAGTATGTTTTTAGGTCTAAAATAGTGCAAAATCTTTATGTTAAGTGATAAATTTTTGATAAAAATCAAGTAGAAAATTATGACAATATTTTCTGACTAATCTTTGGTTTTTATTACCATTTTTGAATTTTTAACTATTGTCTGATGGTAAACAATCTAAACTTTCAATCAGTCAAATTGCACTAAGAGGCGCTCTTATTGCAGTAATAATCACAATTCCTTCTATCATTACGTTTGTTCTTACATGGATTATTTTAGATAATTTGATTTATGCTGCAATTTTAGGTGCAATTGTTCATTTTATTGCAATGGGATTTTCATTAAAAATTTCTAAAAAAATCTTGGTCAAAAAATAACTGCATAGATCATGTTTTATGTTGTCATGATAATTAGTAAAAATAATGTCTTATTCTGGAATTGAAAAAGATCTTGTATCTGAAATTCGTTTAGATGCAATCCAAGCTAAAGTTTACTTGTTGGTTACATGCTTTGGAAAAATGTCTTCTGAATCAATCGCTGAAAAATTAAAAATCTCTACAAATGATGCTAAAAAAGCATCACGAGATCTAATGTCTCTTGGTGCTTTTATTGATATTTCTCCCACCGAATTTGAAGCAATGCATCCTAGATTTACTGCTGTGAATATGTATAGAAAAATGTGTGAAAGACAAAATATTGAATTTAAGCGAAACAAAATAGTTGATAATATAGGAGTAATATTGGAAAAACCATACGATGATGCAAGAACTAAATAATACTAATGTTGGGTGAACAACGTTGAGTATAGATACTGAAACCTGCAAACATCAGCCAGTTTACTTTGGTGTGGTAAATATCAATATTGATGAACGAACCATAGGTTCGGTTGATGTTTGGAGATGTGGTGTTTGCAAGAAAAAATTCTGTGAAGAGAAACAACTTGGAATAGAAGAACTAGCAGACTTGGTAGGAATGCCCAAAATAGATCCTGATGCAAAATGGGGTGTCTCTGTATGCAAACTTCAACAAGGCAAATACAAATGGAAATTGGTAAAACTAAAAGAAAATGGCGAAATCAAACACGAATGTCTTGACGAGAAAGTAGTTCCTTTGAAGGTCAAAGATTTCAAAATTGAAGACGATAAACATTGGAGCTTCTTAATTGATGACAATGTTAACAAAGCTGTAGAAATTTAATTTTAACATGGAACTCAAAGTCCACATCAATAATATTCATGGAAGCCAAATGGCCGCTAAAATTACTGGTAAATTTACAATTGACGAACATGAGTTTCGTTTTACTGCTATTGCATTTGGTAGAATTGGCGGACAAAATATTGGTGCAAAGCTTTCTCAAACAACTGAAAAGGAATTAGAAAAATTAGGTTATAACGTAGAAGAAGTGATTTTGTTGCTCCAGAGAAATTTGCTTCAAGGAGATTTGACTCTTCCAGAGGGACTCACAAAAGAATCCTTTGTCGATGACTAGAATTCTGCTTCTTCTAATGCCTTAGCACATGAACAACTTCTTGTTTTAGGAATTTTATCAATTAATTCAGTTAGAACTTTCTTTGTCTTTTCTACATTCTTTGAAAGTGTTTCAAGAACTTCTTTAGCTGTAACTGGTTTTTCTGCCCAAACATCATAATCTGTAACAGTAGAAATTGATGCATAACACATCTGTGCTTCTCTTGCTAGTTGACATTCTGGCACTAGTGTCATTCCAATAATGTCTGCGCCTGTAGTTCTATAAAATTTTGATTCTGCTTTTGTAGAAAATCTTGGACCTTCAATACAGACATATGTACAATACTTGTGCATGTTCATGTCCAGATTATCTGTTACTTGTAAAATCGATGATTGCAATTCTGGACAAAAAGGATCTGCCACTGAAATGTGGATTACTCTTCCATCTTCTGAAAATGTTCCATCTCTTGATTTTGTAAAATCTAAGAATTGACTAGGTAATGCAAAATGACCTGGTTCGAATTCTTCTTTTAAGCTTCCTACAGCTGATGGTGCGATAATTCTGGTGACTCCTAATTCTTTAAAAGCCCAAATGTTTGCTTTGAAATTAATTTTGTGTGGAGGGATTGTATGTTTTTTTCCATGTCTTGGAAGAAATGCAATTTTTCTTCCTTTGAAAATTCCAACAGTGATTGTGTCTGAAGGTTTTCCGTATGGTGTGTCAATATCTATTTCTTGTGCATTTTCAAGTAAACCTGAATCGTAAATTCCCGTCCCTCCAAAAATTCCTATCTCGACATCTTTTTCCATTAATATTTCACCAATGATTTACAGTTATAATTGCTGATTCCTTTGATTCCGTTAAGATCAACTAATTCTATTATGAAAGCAAATCCTACAATTTTGCCTCCAACTTTTTCGATTAATTTTGCAGATGCTTTTGCAGTACCGCCTGTTGCAAGCAAGTCATCACAAATTAGTACTCTTTCTCCTTCTTTGATGATGTCTTTTTGAATTTCTATTGTGTCTTTTCCATATTCAATCGTATATGCTAGTTTTGTAGTTTTACCAGGTAGTTTTCCAGCTTTTCGAATCATCATCATTCCTTTGTTGTATCTTGAGGCTAAAATTGAGGCCAGAATGAATCCTCTTGATTCTATTCCTGCAAAAATATCGACATCTTTTGGATGGAAATATTTTGAAAATTCATCTGCAATAAATGATAATGAAGATGGATCTTTTAAGATTGGACTAAAGTCCCTGAATAAAATGCCTTTTTTAGGGAAATTTGGATATTCTGCAATTTTGTCCTTAAGATTCATGATCAGTGTCATGATTATCTGAAATAAAATTGTTTGAGCCTATTTGATTTCAAACGTTGTTTCTGCATTACTTTGTGCATCTGAGACCTTGATCGTATATGTTCCAGGCTCTGTATCTTTTGGTATTATCCATGGTTGGTTAATTATCCCTTCTTTTGATGCTGGGAATGATAATTCGTCAATAATCTCTCCATCTTCTGCAATAATTTCAATTTCAACTGTTTGCGCTGCTCCGAAAACATGTATGTTGATTGTTTTACCAAATGACATTGTATTTCCTATTCCTACTTCTACTGTCATACCTTCAGATTTTTCTCTGACAACATTGATTATGGAATTGTCAAAGTTTGATCCACTTTTTGCATTAATCATCCATTCTCCTCTCTTTGCATCTGTTGGAACTCTAAATGATGACTCTGAAATCTTTCCATCTTTGTCTGAAAATGTTTCTTTGATTTTTACTTCTTCACCTTCTGGATTAATCAGAGTTATTGTGAGAAGAACGTTTGAACCTGTTTCACCTAAAACCAAAATTGAATCACCTGGGAGATAATCTGGCTTTGTTGTGTTGATTTTGATTGCTCCAGAACCTGTTTGTAGACCTACTGTGAAAACTTCTGAATTTTGTGCAGTACCTTTGCTGATAACTGCCGTATATACTCCTGATGAATAACCGTCTAACTTTATGGAATGGGTTCCTCGACCATCTGGTTGTAAAGTAATGGATATTGATTCTCCTTTTGGCTTGTCTGAAGGATCAATAATTAACAAATTGACAACCTCCGATGCTTTTCCAGATAGTGTAATAACGGCTGTCTCTCCAATTTTATAACTGAGCTTATCAAATTCCAAATTTACAGGAATTGTTGGAAGTTGACCCAGTCCCGCATATGTGAATTCTTTTTCTTTTTCTTGTGTTGCAATTAGTGTGTATGTTCCTTCTGGTGTGCTTTGTGTGGTGGGGAATTCAAATTTTACAAATCCTGTTTCATCCACTTTGATAATATCTGAAACAATTTCTTTTCCCAAAGGATCTTCTAATACTATTTCAATTAATTTATTGGGTAATGCTGTCCCATTAAATTTCATAGTATCTCCTGGTGCAAATTTCAAATTATTAGGAGTTATGATGATTACTTTATCTGACTGTATTTCCCATTCTCCAGTTATTGTATTTCTTCCATCTGAAATAGTTCCTATGTACTTTCCAAATGGTCTATCCAGTGGAACCAATAATGACTCTAATTTCCAATTCCCTTTACTGTCTGTTTCTGCTGTCGTTGTTCTGATAATGTTGTTGTCCGGTCCTTGAATCTCTATTGTAACGCCGCTACCTGGAGATGCTGTTCCAAAAATTTCTAAAAAGTCTCCCCTGTGAGCGATTTTTGGAATTCCTTTAACCGTAAGTGGTGTATTTACTTCATCTGGAATTCTATTGATGTTTTCTCCAATTCTGAGACTCAATTTCTTTTCTTGACCTTCTTTGTCTTTTACTATGAAATCTACTCTGTCAGCTTTTTGCTCCTTTGGAATTTTCATCGTAGTTATAAAATGACCATCTTCATCTGTCACAAAAGCTCCCAGTTTCTTAGAATCTATATAAAAATCAAATTCTTGTGATGATCCAAAATTGTCTCCTGTTACTCTGATTGTCGAATCAACATTTGGTTTCTCTGGAACTATTCTAAATTCTGATTTAGATAATATGCCTTGACCTACTGTTTCTGAATTTTGGTTTGGTTTTGGATTTGTAACAACTTTCTTTATTTCTCCAGGCGATGTAATTCCTGTGTCAATTTGTGTATTCTTTTTATCTAAAACTTTCCAGTTAATGCCTGTAATTGGCTTGTCTGTCTTTATTCCAAATTTTACAGATTCTCCAGGCTTGATGGATTCTGATGATGTAAAAATAATTACTCCTTGGGCATTCTTTTCCCCTATCCATCCTTTTTCTGTTTTAAATGACTTGAAATTAAAATCACTTCCAAGCCAAATTCTCAAAGTGTTGACTTCTTTATCTGAATCATTTGTCAATTCCATTACTGATGTCTCATCTAATGCAATACTGGTGACAGTAATTTCTTCAGCATAGATATCTGATGGCAATATCATTAATGCTGTTGAAAGTAACAATGCAATTGCTAGGAAAATTCCTCTAGTAGAGGATCTATTCATGTAACTCAAATTCAATATCTCTCACTTAAACCTTAAAGATTTTTCCTCGTATTTCTATTTCTGAGTTTAGTGCTTTTCATGAGCAAACTTCTTAAATCTTAATGCTTGGCCTTTTGAAATTTGTCCAAGTCCAGTTTTGTACCTTCGTTTTGGTATTGTCTAATACGTTCTGCAATTAGTCTGTATAATGATCTGAATTGATCTTTGGTTTTGTCTGATAGAAAACTAGTTTCTTCTAATGTGATCTTCTCACAGATGTATCGTGTGATCTCTTCGTTATTGAATTCTCCCCAATCTTCATCTCTATGATCCTGCCAAATTTTTTTCAATTTTTCTAAAACCCCTTTGCCTTCTTTAGATGTAAGGTCTTGAGGGGTAAGATTGGAAAAGCCTTCTCTTCTTAGCTTGATTTCATAGGTTTGGTTTACTGGATACAAATAATCTTCAAGAGCAATGTAATCTTCAATTGATTCTAGTTTCTTGCCTTCTCTTTCAAAGAAAATAGTCTGTATTGGTGAAAATTCATTTGAAACAAGCTGAGCAGAGATCTGCTTTGATTCTTCAGAGTTATCTAATAAAACAAATGTTCTATATCCGTGGTTTCTGTAAAATATTGCTAATGGTAAAACTGAATTTTTGCTATATGCTGCAACCACATTTAGTGGATTCATTGAAATGTTTGGGTCTTGCAAGAACTTGTCAAATGCATTAAGATACATTGCATCTGACATTGTTTCTACTATGATTATTGGCCTAGAGTTTGTTCCTATTTCTCTATCTACAATGGATTCAACTTGACCTCTGCAAAGTCCATACAAAATAGGTGTCAGTGTTTTATCATCTGCATTCCAATAATCATAAAATATTCTGCTGAGGTGTTTTCTCTTGTCCAGTTCTACCACAAGTAAGTTTCCTGGTGTATAATCAAATATCATAAATGGTGAATGTGTTGCATACAATACTTGGTTTGATCCAGCCAAGTTCTTCAGCAAATCTGAAATTCCCATCTGTTGTGTAGGATGTAAATTTCTTGCAGGTTCGTCTAATAGTAGTATTGCTTCTTTTAACTCTGCTCTTTGTGTTTCAGCTGCAAAGTTGACAATAAATGAAAATGTCCATTTGAAACCTTCGGCTCTTCTGTTTAACAATCCTGTGTTTGTAATAGTTCCGTCTCTATGAACATCTGAAATTACAACACTCATTATGTTGCCTGGATTATATCTCAAGTCAACATGGATGGGATCACCCTTCCATGCTGGATTTAATTTTTTACTTAATCTGTTACTTGCAGCATTGAGAAGTTTAATGCATTTTGAAGGACTCTCTTTGACCTCGTCTAACTCTTTGATGTCTAGTTCTGCAAGATAGAATAGATTTCTAACTGTCTCTGCTTTGTCGAATTCTTCAATAAACTCTATTGAATCTGGACGTTTGCCGCTTTCTTCTCTGAGATATTCATTGAGATTGATATTTCCGTAGATTTTTTTGTAATCTGAAAAATAAACAAACCTTGGATGTAATTCTGATGCAATAAAATTTTGCAAGGCCACTTTTTCACTTTCTCCACTAAGAAGATTTGAAAATTGGCTTTCTGGACTGTCATAGATTTTCTCCCACTCTTCAATGACTTTGGGCTCTTGAATTGCTATGACGTGAAATTGATTGCTAAATTCTGCCATTCCTCTATCAAACACTTCTTGGTTTTTTGGAACTTCACCTTCAAAGAATTTTGTATCAATTTGGATTCTCAGGTGATTTGGAATGGTATCTAAGAAACCAAAAATTTGTCTTGAGAAATTCTCCCAAGAATTTAATCCTTCATTGCCATCTTCACTGAGTTTGATATTTTCAAATTCATATTGGACCCTTGGATTTTGATTCGTTCTAAATAATTTAATTTTCTTTATTTCTGGCAGTCCTGGAAATTTTTCTTTAATGATGCTGATTTCATTTTGACTTAGATCAAACTCACCTTCGGCTAGTCTCATTTCTTCCTTTAATTCCTCATTCATTTCGTCACAAAGATCTAATTCTGAAATTTCTTCATCTTTATTCAACAGTGTCAGTGCTTGAAGAATTGTAGTTTTTCCACTTTCATTTCTTCCTACAAAAGCTGCCAAATCTCCAACTGTAATTTCTCCAGAATCATGAATGCAACGATATGCTCTAACTCTGAATTTTCTTAGTCGCATCTAGCGATATTTAGTCGGCTACGATTTAACTCATTCGTCAAATTGATCTTGACCCTTGAAATTTTGCTAAATAGATATAAGGGAATTGTAGATTTTAAAACAAAATGGCCACTAAACGAGTTTTTCTTGTATTTGTTTTACCTGTAATTTTCTCAATAGTGTTTGGCGCTGCAGTTTTGTCTGATGTTCTTCAAAAACCTGATAGAGAACTAAACATGTTACCAATGTCTTTTTCTGATGGAGGCTCTTCTCACAATGCCTCAATTGAAATAATTGGACTATCTAAGCAGTATTCTACATCAGAACCTGTTGAAGTTCAAGTTAAAATCAACGATTCTTCATTTAGCTGCGGAGATCTGTACATTACAATTTATTCTTCTGGAAAAAGTGATGTAATTACACAAGGTGGATTCTTTGAGCAATGTTTTGAATCTGGAAGCAAAATAATTCCAGTTGGAGACACATTTTCTGAGGTAATTGCTATTCCTGGCTCGTATGATATAGTCATAGAAATGGTCTCAAAACAACTCAAGAATATCTCTGCTAAAGGAACTTTTACTGTTAAATAGGAATTAAATACTGATTGATAATTAAGATATTGAAATTAAAATTTAAGGTGATTTGATGGCAAAGAAAAAAGATACTCTAATTGAAGAAGCAGAAAAAATCAAGGCTGATCTTGATGAGTTAAAAAAGAAAAAGAAAATTCTTGATGATAAACCTGCAAAGAAAACAGCAAAAAAAGCAGAAGCTAAACCTGCAAAGAAAACAGCAAAAAAAGCAGAAGCTAAACCTGCAAAGAAAACAGCAAAAAAAGCAGAAGCTAAACCTGCAAAGAAAACAGCAAAAAAAGCAGAAGCTAAACCTGAAAAAGTAAAAAAATTAACTAAAAAAGAATTAGAAGAAGCTAAAAGAGAAGCTGAGAAAACCCTAGAAGAAGAATTAGAAGAACAACTATCTGACGAAGAAATTGAAAATTTCCAAATAGAAAAAGTTGACATGGAAAGATTGACAAACAAAGTTTGTGATATTTTGGCTGAGAAAGAATCCGATGGAATGTTCCAAGGTGAATTATGGAAAAAGCTTAAACTGACAAATCAAATTGGTTCTCGTTTAGCATTAAAACTTGAAAGAATGGGTACAATTACAAGGGAAAAACTTCTTGAGAATAATCGTTGGACATACAAATTAATTTTAAAGAAGACTCCGATTAGCACTCAATCAATTGAGAATGCACCATGTTTAGTTTGTCCTGTAGAGCAGAAATGTTCGCTTGAAGGTGAGATTAGTCCTACAACCTGCCAGTTCATTGAGGATTGGGTACTTGCTGAATTGAAAAAACCTGTGAAGGCCAAATGAAACTAGCTGATGCACGAAAAGATCACTATCGTAGATTAGCCCATGAACAAGGTTTTCGAAGCAGAGCTGCGTTTAAACTACAAGAATTAAATCGCTCATATCGTCTTATTGGGCCTGGATTCAACGTTCTGGATCTTGGATGTGCCCCTGGAGGTTGGACTCAAATGGCTATGAAATTAGTTGGAAATCAAGGCAAAGTCATGGGAGTTGATTTGTCCTATGTAGAAGAAATTCCAGGCGCTCATATTATACGAGAAAATATTGAAGATGAACATGTCGTTGACGAAGTATTATCTTATTTTGGACGTAAGGTCAATGCAGTTATCTGTGATCTTTCGCCACAAGTAAGCGGAAATTGGTCCGTTGATCATGCAAAGCAAATTTCGCTGAATTATGACTGTACAAAAATCATGGACAAAGTTTTAGCACATAAAGGAAATGCTGTCTTCAAAATTTTTGACGGTGAATACTCTATGGAATTTAGAGACTATGTGAAGAAAAAATTCTCTAGAGTCAATCTCACAAAACCTGATGCAAGTAGAAAACAAAGTAGTGAGTTGTATCTTGTGTGTTTAGGGTTTATTGGATAGTTTCAAAAGTTTTTATTATTTCATTGATGTTTGCGTTGGTTCTAAATCCTGTTGGATTAAATGCTGTTATGCTGGATACAAATCCGTTTTCTTTTAAACTTGAAATTGCTTTTTCTAATTTTGGTGGCGATGCTTTCATTAAAGATGCAACTTCATCTACTGTAAAATAAGTTCCAGGCATGTCTGCTTCTTCTAGGCATTTACGAAGTGTTTTTTCACAAATTTTGTCTGTTTCTAATTCAGAGTTTTCATCCAGCATGTTTTGAACAAATTCTCTGTCAAAAAGATTCCCAATCCATAATGGTCCTGCAATGCTAATTTTTGATTTACATAGTTTGCATTCATGTTCTTGCTCTAGTGTGATTTCTCTATGCCCGCAATTTTTACAATGCAGAATGTATCCTAGATTTTCTTTCTGATCTGGTCTGTTGAAAACTTTGACATATGTTCTATAGTAATGCATTTCACTTTCCACAAACATTGGAGCAATTTCCACGCCTAATCTTGCTGCTACTGCCCTCAGTGCACCTAGTATTAGCCTAATTGCAATTTCATTTCCGTACTCTGTTCTAACTGGAATCCCTCCATACTTTCTTTTACAGGCAGACTGGAAGAGACCGTTTAAGACTTGAAGGTCTGTTGCTGCAGTTGATAATATGCCTCCATGCATAGTTGCTCTAATCCCGCAATCAAAATATGCTGCAGGCGAGCCAAATGGATCTATGTCTACTATTGAACCTCTTTCTCCTTTTCTTGAATAATTACTAAAAAATCTACATACTTCTTTTTCAGAAAATTCTATATTTTTTATTTCATTTAGATTTGCTGAATGCTCTGCCATTTTTAGCGCAGTGGGATTAAGATCATTGATTATCACTTTTTCAACATCCAATTCATTTGCAACTCGTAATCCTCTTGCACCCACTCCTGATAGACCCTCTAAGAAAATTCTTGGACCTTGGAATTTTTTTAGAAAAGCTGAATATGCAATTATGGAAAAATCTCTATTCACCCTTGCTTTTGGATTAAAAAATGCAGGTTTCATTGGAGGAACTTTATCTGTGATTGCTTTTTTTGGGACTAGTAGTTTTGTTTTGCCCTCTATTATCTCTTGAAAAGTTTCATCTGGAAATTCCAATTGGTTTTCAATTTTTCTAAACGTCTAACGGTTTAATACTTGTGTTTTAAGACACAATTCGTGCAAATTTGCGGTATTGATGATGCTGGACGTGGTCCAATGTTGGGACCTCTAGTGATAGCTGGAATTTCATTGCAGAAAAAAAATATTAAAAAATTAAGTGCATTAGGTGTAAAAGATTCAAAAAAGCTTACTCCTAAATTGCGTGAACAACTTTACAAAAAAATTATTGAAATTGTAGATGATTACTATATTGCAAAAATTTCTCCTAGGTCTATTGATGCTAGTGTAAAGAAACACTGTCTAAATGGTTTAGAGGCAAAATATATGGCAAAAGTTGTTTCAAAATTAAATCCTGATATTTCATATGTTGATTCATGCGATGTAAATCCAACTAGATTTGGAAAAGAAATATCCAAACTATCTGATAATCATAAGATCAAGTCATTTCATCGTGCAGACAGTAGGTTTGTAGTGGTTTCTGCAGCTTCCATCTTAGCTAAAGTTACTAGAGACAAAGCAATAATGAAATTAAGAAAAGAATATGATTTGGGAAGTGGTTATCCCTCTGACTCTGTCACTGTCAAATTTGTAACAAAATATTATAAACAAAACAATGAGATGCCTAAATTTGTGCGTAAAAGCTGGAAACCTGTTCAGAAAATAATTGACAATAACTAATTTTTGAATTTTGAAATTACGATTGCATGGTCCTTGTCATAAGGGTGCAAATCAATAGTCTGCAAAACATCAAATCTTAGTTTCAATTTCTCTATTTCTTCTTCTACGATTCTTTTTGGTGCTTTTGTAACATCGATACTTCGAGTTTTGATAACTAAAAAGAAATATCCTCCTTTTTTTAGATACATTTCACAATTATCCATCGCAATTTGTGTTTGATCCGGTTGCGCAATATCTACATACACTACATCTACTTTTCCAAATACTGAAAAATACTCTTTTGGTTTTCTTGCATCTTGTAAAATTGGAATAATGTTTTTTCTATACGCTGCAACTCTATCTAAGAAGTCCCTTGCAACTCTACTTGCATGTTCTACTGCAAAGACTATTCCCATAGGCCCTACAATATCTGAAATATGGCTAACTGTAGTTCCTGTAGATGCTCCTAGATACAAAACCGAACTTTTATTTTCAAAAGGAAAATAATCAAGATCATTCATTATTGCTGCAGCTAATTTGCTCCTAAATGGATCCCATAACCTGTACTCGATATTCTTTTTGATAATTAATTTTTCTTTGTAAACTTGATTTCCAGGAACCATGTTTTCAGTTGCTAGCTTGTTTTGGCCTTCTGATTTTATCCAAAAAAATGATTTGTTATCTTCTTCCAAACTTCTTTCTCTTTTTATTTGAATTCTTGTCTTCTCTTCTTGGACTATCTCTATAGCTTCCTTCTCTTCTATCTCCACCTTCTCTTCTTGGACTATCTCTATAGCTTCCTTCTCTTCTATCTCCACCTTCTCTTCTTGGACTATCTCTATAGCTTCCTTCTCTTCTATCTCCTCTTCTTCTATCTCCACCTTCTCTTCTTGGACTATCTCTATAGCTTCCTTCTCTTCTATCTCCTCTTCTTCTATCTCCACCTTCTCTTCTATCTCCACCTTCTCTTCTATCTCCTCTTCTTCTATCTCCACCTTCTCTTCTTGGACTATCTCTATAGCTTCCTTCTCTTCTAAATGATGGAGGTGGTCTTGTGTCTTTTTCAGTAGGATTTTCATATTTCTTGCCTATTTCATCAACTCTAACGTTTAGTTTCTCAAGTAAAGTTTGGTTCAATCCTTCACCGTATACATCAACTCTTGCAGCAATGACTGCTTTTGCAGCAACTGCACGTGCAATTTTTCCTCTTTGCCATCTTGGAGCTGCATGAACCATTGCATGTTGGAATAATAATCCGTGTTTAGGAGGTTGAGAACCTGTTTTCAATGATCTGAATAATGCTTTTTCAGCTCCTAGGACTTGAATTGTACTGGCAGGAAGTGATGCCATTTTTTTAAGACTGCCAGCTCTTCCTAATATTCTTGCACCAACTGCGGTTCCTAGAATTGCTGAAAGATTTGGAGCAATCTCTTGCATTTCTGTTTCAACATGTTCTTCAAGTTTTTTACGTAATTCATGAAAGTCTAAAACTTGTTTTGCAATTGATTGCACAATTGCCAAATTGATATCTGAAATGTCTCCCCCTCTACTTTTTGATGAAATTAATGATAACATTTCCACTTTTGATTCTGGAAAACCTGCATCTTCAAAAACTTTTTTAGTTAATGACTCTCGTTTACCTGCCAGAACAATTTGTGCATATCCATTAATGCTATCAATTATGTTGTCTAATTCTGGAAAGTGCAATCCATACCATTCTCTTAGTCTTGAACTCAGTCCGTTTGCAATCTTGTCAATTTCATCTAGAGAATTAATTGCTTGGATAATGTGGAGGTCTGGACTCTCTGAGACTTCAGTGACTTTTGAAGATGAAAAATCTAAAGCAAATTCTCTTAATTTTCCTAATGTATCTTGTAAGTTAGAAGCAAAACCTGAATCGACAATAATTTGTGGTTTTGTAGCTTGAACTGTAGCTAATTCTGAGGATTCCATTAAATGACAATCAATTGAATATTTTTTTAGAATTGCAAGTAATGATTCATCACTTACAGAAAATCCTCTTTGAGTAGATGCTAAATAATTTACCAGTTCGTTTAATTTTGATTCTTTATTTTTCACAAGCAGGTATTCTTTCACAGGGTTTGAGAAAGCAAATGCCTTGTCTAGTTTCCCATCGTTGAAAACTGAGATTCCTAACTCTGTTAATATTACAGAATACATGACTAGTTGATTCTAAATCACCTTTAAAAAAGGTACCAGAATCACGAATCAACTGTTATATTCGAAACTATGCTCACTAATCAAAGTGGAACCTAGTATTGCAACTTCCATAGGTCAAATTCAATTAGATAAACCTGTAATGCTCGCGTCTGGAATTCTAGGCATATCTCTTGACGTGTTTAATCGACTTTATGCATCAGGTGCTGGTGCTGTTGTTACAAAATCTCTTAGTACTGCACCATGGGAAGGTTATCCAAATCCTACAATTTTCAGTGTTGGAGGTGGTGGATGGATAAATGCAGTTGGATTATCTAATCCTGGCGCTTCAAATTTTGCTAAAATGATTGAACCTAATCAAGATGTACCAATTATAGTAAGTTTAGTGGGCTCTGTACCTGAAGATTTTGAAGATATGATAAAGGAATTCAAAAATTGTAAAGTCAAAGCTTACGAATTGAATTTATCGTGCCCTCATGTTGCTAAAGTTGGGCTAGAAGTTGGAGATGATCCTGGATTGGTTAAAGCAATTGTGTCCACTGTAAAAAAATCAACAAATGTGCCAGTAATTGCAAAAGTTGGTTTAGGAACCAGTAATTATCTGAATACTGTAAGTAATGCAGTTGATTCTGGAATTGATGCTATAACTGCAATTAACACTGTTCGTGCAATGGCAATTGATGTTGAAACCAAACGACCTATCCTCAGTAACAGGTTTGGTGGGTTATCTGGAACTCCGATTAAACCGATTGCCTTAAGATGTGTTTATGAAATTTCTTCAAAATATGATATTCCTATTATTGGATGTGGAGGAGTTTCCACATGGGAGGATGCAGTAGAATTCTTTTTGGCCGGAGCTTCTGCAGTTCAACTTGGTAGCGCAATGGGTGATAACTGGGTTGGAGTTTTTGATGATATCAACAAAGGAATTTTGGAATATATGAAGAGAAATAACTACGCTACAATAAAGGACATGGTGGGTCTTGCAAAGAAATCCTAATCATCCAACAATTGTTACAATTGAAAAAGTAATTGACGAAACACCTACTGTTAGGACTTTGGTTTTTTCAGATGATGTAATGCCAAATGTTCTTCCTGGACAATTTGCTATGGTTTGGATTCCTGGAGTTAATGAATTGCCAATGAGCATAATGATTTCAAAAGAATCTGGAAAGGCAGCATTTACAGTTAGAAAGCATGGTCCTTCTTCAACTGGTCTATTCAATGTTCCAGTTGGAGGACAAATAGGAATTAGAGGTCCATATGGAAATTCATTTGATGTTAAAGAAGGAAAACTTTTGCTGGTTGGTGGTGGAACAGGTCTTGTACCTATGATGCGACTACTTACTTTTGTAAAACCTACTGATGACGTCACTGTATTGATGGGTGCTAAATCAAAAGACGAGGTATTCTTTGAAGACTTGTCTAATGAATTACTAAAAAATAATTCTCATCAAGTGATTGTTTCAACTGATGATGGTAGCTATGGTGAGAGAGGATTTGTAACTGATTTGGTTGAAAAATTAGTCAATGAAACTCACTTTGACGCAGTGTATGTTTGCGGTCCTGAAATTATGATGTACAAAACTGTCAAGGCTGCGCATTCAAAACAAATCTTTGTTCAAGCTAGCCTTGAAAGAATGATGAAATGTGGAGTTGGAATTTGTGGTAGTTGCTGTGTGGGTGAGGATCTTGCTTGCAGAGATGGCACTGTGTTTGACGGAGACCATTTATCCAAAAACAAGGAATTTGGTTATTTACATAGGAATAAGGCTGGAATTTTAGAAAATTACTAATTTTGCCTAGCAAGGTTTAAAATAAATCAGAAAATTATTTCCATGAAGGGTATGGGTACACCAAAAATAGTCTTAACAGCCGATAGAACTTTAATGTCTCCTTATAGGGGATTGTCTCTTGCAACATTTTTCGGATGTGCTCCGGCACTTGACCCTAGCAGAGATAAAAACAGTTTTTGGTATAAGATTCTTGGAAATCAAGTAACTCCAAAAATTCTATTTGATTTCATTTGTAATTGGTCTCCTGATATTGATGGTGTTGCAAAATATGCTCCATATGGATTAAGAAAATTAGAAGCTGGTTTACTACGTGATGGCTTTGCACGCAAAGATGTAGTTGTTGCTCACCCAAATCATATTGAAAAATTCATCGGTCCTGAAACTGAAGTTATCGGAACTTATGAAATGGATCCATTGGGAATGGGCCCTGTCACTATGACATTTACTTATGGTAGAAAACAAACATCATATGATGAATTTTACAATGCTGAATTACACCATAGAATTAAAGCTGCTAAAGCAAGGACTGGAAGTAAAGCCAAAGTAATTTCTGGCGCATCTGGAACTTGGCAGTACAATTATGATCCAGCTAAAATTGAAGAATTTGGAATATATGCAATTCTTGAAGGAGAACTTGGTGGTATCGCACCTGAAATTGATGGACATGCAGGTCGATTCTTTAACTATTTGATTAATGGGGATTTTGAAAACATGGATCCTTTCAGAAAGAGAAGTGACTTTAAGGTTAACATTAAAGAATTTGAAAGAGAAGGAAAAAAGATTCATGGAAGATTTGTAAACTTTTGGGATCGACCTGAACTAGAAGAAATTCCTGACATTGTTGAACCAAGTATGCATGGAATGGTTGAAGTAATGCGTGGTTGTGGAAGAGGCTGTAAATTCTGTGACGTAACACTACGATCTTTAAGATATTATTCTCCAGAAAAAGTCAAAAAAGAAATTGAAGTTAACATTAAGAAAGGCGGTTCAAAATCTGCATGGATTCACAGTGATGATATTTTTGTTTATGGTATGGATCCTAGAACTGCCAAAGGGATGGAACCTAACAGAGAAGCCTTGGAAGAATTATTTACTGCTATCATGTCTACTGGAGTTGAACATACCAATCCAACCCACGGAACACTAGCAGGCGCAATTGCAGATGAAAAACTTATTCCTAATCTCTCTAAAATCATGAAAGCTAGTCCTGATAATATGATTGGAATTCAAGCTGGATTTGAAACTGGTAGTCTTAGATTAATTGGCAAGTATGCTGATAGAAAACTTGCACCGTATGATCCATCTGAATGGCACTGGGTTGTAAAAGAAGGTGTTAAGACTTTGAACCAAGACTATTGGATTCCTGCATTTACTTTAATCATGGGTCTTGATAATGATGAAACTCCTGAGGATTCTTGGGAAACTATTAGATTGCTCAGTGAATTAGAACGAGAACAACCTGATTCTATGTTTACTGCTACAGCACTAACATTCGTTCCAATTGGATTGCTTGAAAAATCTGATTTCTTCCATATTGGAAACGAAATGACTCCTGCACAATTAGGTGTTTTATACAAAACATGGCAACACAATTTCAAATATGGTATTCAAAAATTCATGACTAAAACTGGTTCTAAAGGTCCACAGAGATACTTCTTTAACGCGATTGCACGATCTCTTGGCGGTGTACCTTTAGGTGCAATGGAAAAATATGCTCGCAGAAAGAGTAAGGAACATGAGAAAGTCATTGAGACTGTTAAGGCAAAGTATTGGTAGTTATCCAAATACATAAATTCACTAATTCTTATTTTAAAACATGGCAACACACGGTTCACTTACCAAAGCAGGTAAAGTTAGAGGCCAAACACCAAAAGTTGAAGGTAGAAAAATTGTAGGCACTAGTTCTAGTGTTGGAAATAAAAGCAATTTCAAGAAACGATTTGTCTTAGGTAGATTCCCTGGTCAAAACAAACCTGGACAAAGAAGAAAGAGACGATAGTCGATTTTTACTAAAATTTACCTCTTTTACGATCATTTTCCCAAACAATACTCTTATAAAGTACTGGTACCGTACTATACGGTATGGTAGAAGATTTAAGATTAGATAGTTTAGAGGGCGTAGGTCCTGTAACTACAAGAAAATTATCCGATGCAGGTGTCCACAACGTCATGGACCTCATCGTTAGAGGTCCTGTAGAAATTGCAGAAATAACTGGAATGGAAAAGGATACTGCTGAAAAAATTGTCAATAAAGCCAGACAACATTTAGTTGAAGGTGGATTAATTGCCAAACATTTTACAAGTGCAACTGAAATTTACAAACACCGACAAAGTATTGGTAGAATTACCACTGGTACAAATTGTCTTGATACATTATTTGATGGTGGTATAGAGACTCAAGCATTAACAGAAGTTTATGGTGAGTTTGGTTGTGGTAAAACACAATTTGCTCATACAATGTCTGTGATGGTTCAAAAAAGCAAAGAAGAAGGAGGCCTTGAAGGTTCTGTATTATACATTGATACTGAAAATACTTTCAGACCAGAAAGAATAGTGTCTATTGCCAAAGCTCATGACATGGATCCTGAAAAAGTTTTAGATAACATCATAGTAGCTCGTGCATACAACAGCTCACACCAAGTATTGATTCTTGAAGAAGCTGGTCCAGTAATTGAAGAAAACAATGTTAAATTAATTGTTGCAGATTCTGCAGTTGGACTGTTCCGTGCTGAATATCTTGGAAGAGGAACATTGTCTGTAAGACAACAAAAACTAAATCATTTTGTTCATTTGTTGTCAAGAATTGCAGAAACATACAACTGTGCTGCAATTGCCACAAATCAAGTTATGGCATCACCTGATGTCTTCTTTGGTGATCCAACTCGTCCAATTGGCGGAAATGTAGTTGCACATACAAGTACATACAGAATATACTTTAAGAAATCAGGTAAGAAACGAATTGCTAGAATGGTAGATAGCCCTCACCATCCTGAAGAGGAAGTAATCTTTGCTCTAGGTGAAGCAGGAGTTATAGATCCTGAAGAGGCCGATAAAAAGACGAAAAAGACTACCAAAAAAGCAACTACCAAAAAGGCAAAAGCAACTGAGGTAGAGGCTACAGTAGAAACACCTGAGGTAGAGGCTACAGTAGAGACACCTGAGGTAGAGGCTACAGTAGAGACACCTGAGGTAGAGGCTACAGTAGAAATCGAATCTGATGATTTGGATCCTGTAGAAGAGTAAATCCTCTTCTCTCCAATTTTTCACTCTTTTTGATTTTCATTTTAATTAAATCACCAAATTATAAAATATCCCTCATGTGAATCTGTTAATACATAATGACAGATTTGTATAGATTACTTCCTGAGGAGATGGAACAACTTGTTATCGATATGGGATATCCTCGATATAGGGCAGACCAAATTTTACTTCCATTATATTACAAATTTCCAAAACAACTTGATGATATCCCACAACTCCCCAAAAAATTAAGAGAGGAATTAACTGCAGCGGGATACACAATAGGTTCTGCAAAAGAAACTCATCGTATTGTAAGTGATGATGGGGATACAACAAAATTATTACTTGAGCTATCTGATGATAATGCTGTAGAAACAGTTCTAATGCAATATGATCCTGCAAAGATTGGAGGTCATCCAAGATCCACAATCTGTGTTTCTACTCAAATTGGATGTGCGATGGGATGTGTATTTTGTGCAACTGGTCAGATGGGTTTTGAAACAAATCTAAAAGCAGAACATATTATATCTCAAGTAATTCATTTTGCAGAAATACTGGAAAAACGTGGAGAACATGTAACGAATTTAGTTTTTATGGGTATGGGTGAACCCATGGCAAATTATGACGAAATGATTCGAGCTGTAAAAATTTTAACGCATGATAGAGGATTTGGATTAGGTCAAAGACACATAACGATTTCAACTATTGGAATAAAATCTGGGATTGAAAGACTAGCTGAAGAGAATTTACAAATCGGTCTTGCAATATCATTACATGCTCCAAACAATGAACTACGAAAAAAATTAGTTCCTACGGCTAGTCCTACGTCTGTGGAAGACATTATTGAATTAGGTAGAACATATTTTAAGAAAACCGGCCGTCGTGTAACTTTTGAATATGCCCTTATGGCAGGAATCAATGACTCGCCTGAAATAGCAACAGAATTGGCTAGGCTTTTGAAAGGCAATGGCTCACATGTGAATCTGATCCCAATCAATCCTACCGCAGGAGATTTTAAGCGTCCATCTGAAAAAAGTGTCTTAGAATTTGAACGAATTTTATCTGATGCTGGCATAAATTGTACAATTCGAATCGAGAAAGGTACTGAGATTTCTGCTGCTTGTGGCCAACTTAGAACCGATCTTGCTAGTAAAAATTGAGCATATCTTGTTCTAAGTCTTAAAATAGGGCTTTCAAAGATTTTACACTACATGGCAACTAAGAAATCACATGGTCGTTCACATGGATTTAAACACAAATCTAGATCTGTAATGAAGAAAAAGTCCCCAAGAGGAGTCTCATTTTTGTTACGTGAATACCAAGAAGGTCAACAAGCCCTTGTCATTATTGATTCAAGACAGCATAAAGGATTACCACACAGACGATACCATGGTAAAGTAGGCGTCATAACAAATGTGGGTAGACGTGCTGTAACCCTAGATGTGAAATTAGGTGAAAAATCGAAAACCTTAATCACTAGATTGGATCACATTAAACCATTCGGTGTGTAATATGGAAGAAGTAAAAAAGAAACAAGCTATTTCTCTTTCAGAAGTTAAAGAAATTTTAGGCAAAGTCGATGTTGAAGAAATGGATCAAATTCAACGTTGGACATATGATTATGTTTCAAAATTTGTATCCACCGAACCAAAGGATGCAAAAGAAATGAAAAAACAATTGATTAAAGATTGTGAATTAACAGAAGATGAAGCTGTTGAAATAGTAAACATCAGACCAACAAGTTTGGCAGAGTTACGTTCCTTCACATTTGGTTGGAAAAAACTAATTCTTGCTGAAACACTAGAAAAAATGCTCAAGATAATCAAGGAGCATTCGTAAGTTTTTCGGAGTATTTTATTTTGTATCGGGCACAACCCCCAGCTAGAAAATATGAAGAGTATGCATATGTTTTAGATTTCAATCCTAGAGGAAAGTCATCTACCGTAAAGGGCAGGGATGGAATTATTATCACTGCAATTGGTGAAGACAGACTAACTCTTTTAGAAATTCTTGGAATTCCAAATTCTACATTTGAAATTGGTGAGAAGATCTATATCGGAAAAGAAGGACGTACTAAAGTTCTATCTGTTTTAGGAAAGATGGATTATAATCGAATATCATCGTCTGCACAAAGTGAATTAGAGTCTGTAATTGAAAAAATTGTAACTAATAATGAGGAAAAATTTGTAACATATCTGAACAATGCACAACCATTAACTCCTAGAATTCATGCACTAGAATTGATTCCTGGAATTGGAAAAACATACATGAAAACAATGCTTGAGGAGAGAGAACAAAAAAAGTTTGAAAGCTATCAGGATTTACAAGATCGTGTTGGATTCAAAGAACCAATTAAACACATTTCAGAAAGAATTCTTGATGAAATCACTGGTGAAAGTAGAATGAATCTCTTCGTTAAGAGATGATAAAACGAAAAAAACTCGGACAACATTTTCTAAACTCAAATTCTATAGCAAAATCCATCATCTCTGAGGCAAAAATCACCAAAGATGATATTGTATTTGAAATTGGCATTGGACAAGGAATTCTGACCTCTCTTTTGTGTGAAAAGGCTGGAAAAGTAATCTCTGTTGATATTGACGAAACACTAGTACAAAATGCAAAATCCAAATTTTCTCATATAGACAATCTTGTTCTAAAATCTGGAGATGGCTTGAAGAAAAAAGACAATTTCACCATTTTTGTATCAAATCTTCCTTATTCTAGGAGTAAGGATGCAATTGAGTGGTTGGCTCAAACATCTTTTTCCCATGGTGTGATTATGGTTCAAAAAGAATTTGCTGATAAATTGCTTGCAAAGTCCTCCAAGAATAGAAAAGCCATTAGTATTATAGCAACTCATGCCTTTGACATAACAACTGTATCCAAAGTCGGAAAAAATAATTTTTCTCCTCCTCCAAAAATCGACTCTGTTATTCTTAAAATAGTTAAAAAAAATAATCTAAGCAAAGATCTTGTTCAAACAATCAATAAGATATTTTCATACAGAAGAAAAACTGTCAAAAATATTTTGAAACAATTTGATAAAGAATCTATAATAGATAAACGAGTGGATGATCTTTCAGGGGATGAAATAATTAATCTTGCAAAACAAATTCTCGAAAAATGACGAATATCCTCCTTCTGAGGATACTTTTTTCATAGCAAACAACATAGAAAATGAAAAAGGAGAATATGCATTAGATATTGGAAGTGGTTCTGGGTATCTCACACAATTACTCTCTGATAATTTTTTGTTTGTGGTGGGCACTGATATCAATTGTAAGGTATTGCAACATCAAACTTCTTACAAAACAAAGAATTTGATTTGTTGTAATGGTTCAGATGCATTAAAAATCAAATTTGATTTTATAATATGTAATCTACCCTATCTTGCAACTGACGAAATAATAGATGTTGCAACCGATGGCGGTGCAGAAGGATTTGAAATTCCTAAAAAAATATTCGATTCTGCAATTAGTAATCTTGCCATAAATGGGAAATTTGTTTTTGTTACATCTTCCTTGTCTAATTATCAAAAATTGATAGAATATGCTGAGAAATTAGGCTTGAAAACTCGAATTGTGGGCAAAAAGAAACTATTTTTTGAAGAATTAATTCTTGTAGAAGCAGTTTGGTGATTATTTTCTTAGATTTTCTTTGGCATATGTAATAATTGCATCTGTCATTTGTGTTGTTGATGCGTTACCACCAATATCCCAAGTCACTGCTTTTCCTTCATTGATTACTTTTTCAGTAGCGTCAAATATTGCATCTCTAATTGCCCTTTCTCCCATATAGTCTGCCATCCAAGCTCCTGATAGTACAGTTGCAGTAGGGTTTACTTTGTTTTGTCCTGCAAATTGTGGTGCACTACCATGTGCTGCCTCAAACATTGCATAGTTATCTCCAATGTTTGCAGAATAAATTAATCCGATTGAACCAACAAGAGCTGATGCAAGTTCTGAAATGATGTCCATAAATAAATTGGTGCTAACTAATACTGCACCATTGAACTGTTCAGTTGCTATTACCATCTGTTGTGCCATGTTGTCAATGTAAATTTCAGATAATTCTATGCCTGTTCCTTCTACTGCTTTTTGTGTTTCATCCCAAAATATCCCGTCTGTTTGTTTCAAGATGTTTCTTTTTGTGATTGCTACCATTTTTTTCATATTGAATTTATTTGCCCAGTCTACTGCAGAATCTACCAATCTTCTACTTCCTTGTCTTGTAATCTTTCTAATTGCAATTGCTGCATCATCTGTGATTTTTGCTTCTACCCCTGTGTACAATCCTTCTGTGGCTTCTCTGAAACATACACAATCGAGTTTTCTATCTGGAGTTAATCTGTCATAAGTTTTAGTAGGTCTAATATTTGCATAAAGATCAAATTTTTGTCTTAATGTAACTGCAACACTTCTTGGTGCGCCTGGAACTGGAATTGTAGTTGTTGGACCCTTGAAACAACAGTCTGCTTCTTCTAATGTCTTCATGGTTGCATCAGGAATGTATGATGCATCTTTTCTACCATTTTTGTCCCACTGTTCTGATCCTGCCTCACACAAGATTAGTTCTGATTGAAAGTTGCATTCCTTTAGGACTTTGAGCATTGAATCTACAACCTCTGGTCCAATGCCATCTCCTTTCATTACTGCTGCTTTTTTACTCAAAACTGCAGTAACTTGAGGAGTTTATTATTTAATTCTACCTTGTATTTGAAAATGTTTTCTACATATTTTCTATAGTGATGATTTAATACCTAATTTGATAAATGATATTCAAATGCAGATTGTTCAAATCTCTGATCTTCATGTCGGCTCTCAATTCTTACAAGAAAAATTTGATGTTTTAGTAGATGAGATTAATGAACTAAACCCTGATGTTATTGTGATTACTGGTGATTTGACTAATGAAGGTTTGATGAAAGAGTATGAAAAATGCAGATCATTATTATCAAAATTTAATACAAAAAAAATTATTGCCATGAGTGGAAATCATGATTATAGAAACACTGGTTATCTGTTATTCAAAAAATTCTTTCCATTTGAAACTGTAAATGAACTAGATGATGATGTGGTATTGGTCACTGTTGGAACTGCTAGACCTGATAGAAATGAAGGTGAAGTAGGTTATAGACAAAATTTGTGGTTAGAAAGAACTATGAAAAAATACAAAGATAAGGTAAAGATTGTTGCAATGCATCATCATTTAATTGCAATTCCTGATACCGGTTCTGATCAACTTACTGTCGTTGATGCAGGTGATGTTCTTAGAACTGTTTTAGATTCAAAGGTGGATATAGTATTATGTGGTCATAAACATAGGCCATGGGCTTGGAATTTTGGATCACTTACTGTTGTAAATGCTGGAACTGCTACATCTGAACGAGTTCGTGGATTTTTTGATAATACCTACAATATCCTTACAATAAATGACAAAAAAGTTCGAGTGGATCTCAAAATTGTAGGTGGAAAAAGACTTCCAATCAATGAAATTGTGAATAATTACCGCCAATTCTCCGACGAATGAATTTATTTACAGATAAATTCTAGGCCTCATTATGCGGGGGTCGCCTAGCCTGGTAGGGCGTAGGATTGCTAATCCTATGTCCGCAAGGACGCGGGGGTTCAAATCCCCCTCCCCGCGCCATTAAAACTTAATAGACGGATTTCAGAAGTTTTTCTATGGGACGAAGAAAAACACAAAAAATTATTCGCACTGGCCCAAAAAATGCCACTACTGGAATGTGTCCTCTTTGCAAAACAATTGGTAAGATTTTCATTCTTGGTTCACCTGGTGAGGAGAGAGCAAAGTGTGAAAAATGTCGTCAAGAATTTGAATTATAGTTAAAGCTGTCAAATACACCTATTATCTTTAATTTTCTGACTATCCTTAATGTTGAAGGTTTACCAAGTTCTAAAGAAATTTGATTCAAAGAAAGATTATGGCTTTGAAATTCGTCCACAATATGCAAGATGTCTTGCAGTAATGAAAAAGGGTGAGAAGATTGATTCTAAAGCATTTGCTAAAGTTCACAAAAATGAGTTCACTCAAAGAAGAAACACAATGGAGGCAACTTTAGCAGTTGTTTACAAAGCAATTTCGATTGGTAAGAAGATTGGAATACTAAAAGAAATTCCTAATGATTCTGTACCAATATTATATGATGATTTTTGTAAACTAGAAACTGTCTCTTACTTTAGAAGTCAACTCAGAGGTAGTAATCGTAAAAATATTGAATCTGTCACAAACGGAACTAAAGATACCTACGCTAGACATCTACATTATTTTAACAACTGGATTTTTGGAAAAACTTTGGAATACACAACAGAAGTTCAGACAAGCAAAGACAGCTACAAAAAAGTAACAAAGAAAATAACTCTAAATGGTGTTGAACATTTCCTAAAAATCTTTTCTGAAAGTCATTATGATAAAAAACCCTTTGTCAAATTAATCAAGAGTTACTTTTTGGAATCTGATGTTAAATTAAAAAGTAAATCTATGAGAAATAACTCCTTTTTTGCAATAAATGAGTATTTCAAAAAGAATGAAGAGCCTATAGGATTAAGCTTTGATCCTAATGCAGGAATCCAACTTGATGATAATGATTCTGAACAAATAATGACGTTGGATGAGTTTCTAACACTCCTAACAATAGGAAAGCCAAGTCTAACTGAACGGGCTGTATTTTTGTGTAAATTCCAAAGAGGTCTTGATTCATCTACTCTTGTTGACCGCTTTAATTTTGAGATTTGGTCAAAGTTAGTAGAAGCATTTGGAACAGAAGATTATACAAAATGGGATTTAAAAAAATGCCCAATTTTGTTAGAACTGACAAGAGTCAAGACCCATGTATCTCATTTTGGTTTCTTAGATAGAGACGCAGTTTCAGCAATAATTGACTATCTTCCTTATAGAAAAAAAATTACAGGACAAGAAATGGGTGACAAGGGTGCACTTTTCTTAAATAATTTCCAAAAACCAATCAAAGAAACTTGGATAACTAAAAGCTTTGATAGAATGAGAAAAAATTCAGGACTGGATGAAATCTTAAACTCAAAATCTGTAGGAAATGGATCACGAAAGAAATACCGAATAACCCCTCATGAAACTCGTGATCTTTTGAAATCTGTACTGATAGATTCTGATGTAAGGTATGATTTGGCTGAAGAGTTCATTGGACACAAAACAAAAGACTCGTATGAAAAACAAGCACAGCTATTTACTGCAACATTGAGAAAAGAGTACATCAAAGCCTCTGGAAGGTTGAATATTTTTTCAAAGTTTAAGGAAATTTCCAAAGGTGCTAATTCCAATGAAGATTTGGAATTGAAAATAAAGGAAATGAGTCTAAAAATGCAGAAGATGGACAAGAAAATTTCTAGAACTAGTAAACTCAGACGAAAGTCTTAATCTAACTTATCAAAAATTGCTTGAACTGTTTTTCTATTTGTAAGCATATCTGTAATCTCCTTTATCGTAGATTTCATTAGATAGTGAAGTTCCATGTCTTGATTAATAATTGAAAATAATTTATCAACATTCTCAAGGGTTCTTTTTTGAAATTCTGCAACTATTGATTTTATTTCCTCTTCGCTTTGTTTTATCGTATTATTTTTATCATATTCAATATTATTTTGCAGGTAGAGATTAGTCAGTTCTCCAGAACTTGTACCTACATGTAATAAATTAAAAAATAACAGGAAGGTAAAACGTTCAGTGATTTTATCATCAATCTCATGATTCAAACTTTCAAAAGTATCACTTACTCCCCAATCCATTTTTGTAGGAATTTCTTGAACTTCTGGTTGGCTATATTTTCTAAATATTTTAACTTCAACCATCCCCATTGGAATGACAATACTTTCATCTAATTTCCCACCAAAAATTACTTCATCCTGAATTTTTCCTTCTAGTTCGGGTCTAATGTCTATTCTTTCTAGTGTTTTTCTTAATACATCAAATAAGACCTGTTCATAACTTTCAACTAATTCGCCCCAATATTTGAACAACAAAGGAAAAAAATCACGGTCAAGGTCAATACTTGAAATTTTTTGTGTTGATTGCCATTTCAAATATGCTAAAATTCCCAATCTAGTTATCTGAAAACAAAAATAATTTTCACCTCCATGATATTCTGTTTTTGTCAATCTAAGAAAATAATTTTCTAAAAAATATTTACTGTGATTTCTAAATGTTTTAGGTTCAATTCCATATTTCTCTAACCCTTTAGCCGTAATTCCTTTGGAAATTTTATTTGATTCATCCCGATATTGCTCGATGAACACTTTGATAATTTCTGCTTGTTTTGTAGTTAAATCTAACATGGGAATTTTTTCCTAGATTTTTCCTATCTCAAATCGAGTTAATTAAGGGACGAATCTGCTAAATTATTGACAATTTCAACCCGAATCACGCCTGAATTAATTGAATATGAGTGTGAATGCTCAGATGTTAAGAAATTCAGAATTGTATTTGATGGTGATTCTACTGGAAATTATATCATAGAATATTGTCAGAAATGTTTTGATTCAGACGACAAACAGTTTTTAATTTCAACAGAGGTTCTACTTTGAAAGTAACAGATTCTAAATCTTACTCTTTAAGACATGAAACTTTGTCTAGTTTAAAAGAACAAGGTCTTAAAATTTTTCCATTAAAAGATAAAAGACCTGCTGTAACTAATTGGCAGAAATATGTTGGTGATGTAAATGAACAACAATCCTTTGGAATTGTAATGGGTGGAGAATCAAATATTTTTGTCATTGATGTGGATGATTATTCTTTATTTCCACATTTTGAGCAATTCTTAGATAAGACATATGTTGTAAAAACAGGAAAAGGATTTCATATTTTTGTAAAAGCAAATATTTTACCACAAATAATGCACCTTGATAATAATAAAGATCAACATATTGACATTCAATCCACTGGAAGTTACGTTGTTGGTGAGACTTCTGAACATTATGATAAAACTTCTAGTGGGGATTACATCAAATCAGGTAAAATATATAAAAAAATTTCCAACACGAGAACAATCAATTACGTTAATTTTGAAATAGAGATTAAACCAATTCTTGAAAAATTAGGATTTAACTTGATTAAGAAACCAATCAAGGAAGAATTATCAAATGCCATTAAATATGGAGTGACTAAGGGAAATAGAAATAACACATTATTCAAATTGTCATGTAATCTTTTAAAAACAGTTGGAGATAATGAAATAGCATTTAACACCATTTCAACAATTAATGATAAATCTAAAGAGCCATTAGATAATCAAGAACTAGAGCAATTATTTCATTCTGCAATAACATATGTCCAAGATGAAATTCTAGAAAGTAATCAAAAATTCCGAATAAGTGATAGAATAGAGTATGAACTCCTAGATAAATCCCCAAATGAACTTCGTGCAATCACATTAGATGATGATAAAACAAGGCTAATTCTTGTCTATTTACCTGTAAAAATAGAAGAAAATGGGTTAGAAACTTTTGATTCCAAAGCTTTCATAATTTCAAATGGGATATCTGGAAAACAAATACGGGCACTAGAAGATCCTCAATTTAACGAACAATACACTACCAATCTTTTTTCAAGTTTTAGAATATTGAATAATAAATGGAAGAATAAAGACATTCAAAAATATATTCAATCTAATGATAAAGTAAATCCAAAACAAGTTTTTGAATCTCTTCATAGTCTTGAACTGAAATACTTTGAGTATGAATATGAATACGATTATTATTATAATCCATGTTGGATAACACACACATATTTTTACACTCTATTTGACATTACACCTTACAATGATTATTCTGGAATGAAAAATACAGGCAAATCAAAACATTTGAAATTTCTAAGAATGCAATGCTATGGAGGAATCTCTTCTGGAGACGCTAGTATTTCCTCCATATTTAGAACCATTCAAGGTACAGGGGCAACATTACTGTTAGATGAAACTGAAAATCTTAAAGGAGGCAAAGATGACCGTAGTGATTTTGAGAATTTACTTAGAAATGGTTTTTCAAAGGAAGGATTGGTTACTAGATCCAAAGAAGGAAAGAACAAAGAATTTCACCCCGAGTTCTTTTCTGTTTTTTCACCAAAAGCACTTGGACACATTCAGGGTTTGGATAATGTTTTAGAAGACAGATGTATCAAAACAAAACTTAGACGAACAACCAACAAAAAAATTGCAGATAGTGAACCTGATGAACACGAAGATCCACAACTCTACAAAACACGAGATTCACTTTACAGACTGTTCTTAGATTACGGTGATGAGATCTATACATTAATCCCTAAAGCAAGAGAACTGATCAAAGAGCTATCGGGGAGGGAGATGAAATTATGGCTTCCAATAATTACCATGGCTCTATTTTATGAAACACATGGAGTTGAAGGAATTATTGATAAAATTACAGCAAAAATGCTTCATACTTCTGAAGACAAAAAAATATCTGACATTGAGGATAACATTGATTTTAAAATTTTACAGATTTTGGAGAATCTAGAGTCAATTCCTACTCAATCACGCCTACTTTACAATGTAATTAACAATTCATTGCATGAGCAATGGAGACTGGAATCTCTTGGCGACGCTAAAGTGAAACAATCTCTGGAGAGACTTGGATTTAGGAATAAGAGGGGAAACAAAGGTGTTGTGTGGAGTATTGCTACTGAAAAAATCCAAGAAGCAAAAGAACGAGTAGGATTGGTAGAGCCTACACAAGCTACATTGTCTGAAAGTGATTCTAGTCATACAAGTGTAGGGAATGTAGCTAGTGCAGGAAGTGTACCTCATGATAGCATGGTGAAAATAATGGAGAAATAAAATGATTAAAAATGGATTAGAAGATATTGGAAAAAACTATTTTCAACCAAATTATATTTCAAAATATACCAAACTAAAAGATATTCAATACTTTAAGCAGTTTTTTTGTGATTACTTGCAAAAAGTGGAATATGTATCTGATGATAATTTAGATGAAAGTTTTCTGCGATGGTGTGATCAACTAAGTCATGGTAGAGCTCCACTTGAAGTAAGAAGAATTGCAATGTTTTCACTTTGGATTCATTGTAATTTAAAACAAGTTCACATTGCACAACTACTTGGTGTAAGTACAAGAACAATTCGAAGAGATATGCGAGCATTACATAAGGAAATTGGGAAAAGCGGACACTATTATTGAAATTTTACGCATACATCTTGTCCGCATTACAAAATTTTTTGGGATCATATGACACAACATCCATTATCTAATTTTAAATGCGTAAATGTCATTACTGTTAATCTGATGTATGATACCTTTTCACCAAATTTATGGTTGTACTAGATGTGGAAATATGTTTCATATTCATTTTCGCTATGTCCAACGTTGTCCTCATTGTAGAAGTGGACTTAATTATGCACAAAAGCTTGAATTGACAACATGGTGACAAAAAGAAAATGCCCAAACTGTCAAAACACTAATCATGCAAAAATTCTTTGGGGACTCCCTGCCAATATGAGAGAAATCGAGCACGCAATAGATAGAAACGAGATTGTTTTGGGTGGATGTTGTGTATCATGGGATGATCCTAAATGGAAATGTAATGATTGTGGAACTAGATGGAATTAGAAATATTCACGTTAAGATATTACAATATACCAAGTTCCAATGGCAATTACTGCATATACAATAATTCCAAGCACTCCAAATCTTTGAAAAATTTTGATAATTGCAATGATGGGAAGTATAGTTAGTATCAATAAAACAACTGGAATGACCCATGCGGTTTGCTCTACTGCTAGAGGCTCTAAAGCAGGCATAATCATCTTCAAAATCCCAGCAGGTGTGATATCGATATTGAATCTCATTAGTATTCCTAAAGAAAACCCTTGAATCACTGCTGTTGGAATTAATCCTGCTGATTTAGCCATAAAATAGGTATAATTTTGTGCTTTATCAATAGGGCGTTGGAATTAATTAATTCTACATTAAAAATTCCATGTTGTGGATTATCTAACTAGACAAGAATTTACCGACTTTTTTTAGTCCAAAACTGGCTGAAATTCCAATTAACACAATTCCAGTTATCAATGGTAACATCATAGTTAGTAAATTATTGACAGGATCTTTGATCATATCTGAAAATGTCATCGAAATACCTGAGATTGTAAGAATTACTCCTATGACAAACATTATCAAAAGTACTATGTTTGGTGATGATACCATGTTAACTTCATAAAATATTAGATATTTTAAGTATATGCCTTTACGATAATAGTGCAACCATAAAGTTAAGAATCATATTTATTTTAATTATTTTATGATCACAGTAACTCAAGAAGAATATTCAAAACTTTGTGAAAAATATGATTTTTTTAAAAAAATTGGATTTGAGGGATTTGAGACAAAAATATGGTTAGTTTTCAAAGCACTTGTTGATGAACAAGTAAGTGTCAAAAGTGTTGCAAAAAACCCCTGCCAATCACTTATGGAAAACGATGTTCCTTTTCACAACATTAGAGATTATTTAGATCAGTTAAGTAATGATGAACTTCTTGTAAAATTATCAGGTGGAAATTATATCCTCAAAGATGATCGCTCTTATGAATTACATCGAATATGTTATCAAATTACTTCAAAGATAGTTAAAACAAAAGCCCCTTTGCATACTTTGATCAAAGATTGTGGTTATGTGTATGATACTAGGAATGTGGAGCTTGTAAGGAATTTCAATAATGGGGACATCAATGCTAAAGAAAATACATTCAATGACTTGATGACGCAATTAGCGTTTGCAGGAGCACGTTTGCTTACTAAAATCGTCGTACATATTGATGAAAAAATTCCTGAAGTGTAAGATGGATTACTGGTCACTTTGCGGATACAAAAAAAGAAAATTGCTGACAAAGTAACTACGGAATTACTACAATGATGAACATCCAGATAAGAAAAAATGGAAATGGAATTAATATTGATAAAAACTCAATGAGTTAATTCAGGTTTCAAAGTCCATGCTATGCCTAACATTACAAATGGAATGGACATTATTCCAATTATTCCCAATGTTGTATAGAAAGCAGATTCTGATACATTTGGATTGTTAATTATCCAAGGAAGCGGCAATGAAATTACAAACCAAATCAATGCAAGTAAGACAATTAGTTTTTTATTAATTTTCAATTAATTATTTTGTTTTTACAATTTATTTTTACGTGTATCGTATTTTAGTACAATAAACGAATACGATTAACACGCTAAATTCTCTTCATCATTTAACATATTCCAAAAGTCAAATGCAGTATACTGTTCTGATACTACATATGGAATCCCGATGATTGTTGTTTGATATTGTGTTACCACATCCATCTTTCTAGGATCGATCCTAACGGTATCGTCACTACCACTAAACAAATGATCAAAGTGCATGAAAAGAGTTTGCGAATATTCTAATGATTCTGAACTGTATGTTCCATCTGCCTCAAAAATAGAATTTGGCATAATACTTGCAGAATCAATTACATAAGTGCCCAAAAGTTCCTTTTCAAAATAAATCATAATATCCAACTCGTTAAAATTTGCTGGAATCAATGAATTGTTACAGATATTGATTGTACCATCTGCCGTATAAAATGAAAAAAATCTAAAAAGATTATCATTTCCACCCCATTCTAGTTGTTCCAATGCATAGACATTCACTAATGAATATCCAACTGTCCCAATTATGATTATGATTGCAATAAAACTAATTATTTTTTGTTTTTCCATATCTACCCTATGGATTCATCATTGCTGCTCGCTCATTTATTTTTCCATCATATGTTCCAACTACTACATCCCCTACTTTTGCGTCACATGGACCAATATTTACAGAAAATCCGTCAAAGGATTCAGCAATACATCCATCAGCAGTATTTGCAATAATTTTAACTTGTTCTGTTATTTCATCAGGTGACATATACCATGTAAGATATGAAAATAACAAAATTGACACTCCTAGTATTGCAATTACAAGAAAAACTGTAAACTTTGAATTTTCAAACAACGTTTAAAATAAAAAAAACTGGTATAATAATTACAGACTAGTTTTACCATTGTACTAACAAGTGACTAGTTATGAACAATGATGTAATTAAGATTTCAAATTTGTACCAAAGTTCTTTTAATTTATAATTTTAATCGTTAAAATATCACATAAGAGAAAACATGAAGAATAATTTTAATCTAAAAAATCTTGTAGAGAACAATCTTCGTATTAGTATAATTTCTGGATTGATAATTGTATTTGTTCTAGGTTATTTTATTGGAATAGAATCAGGACAAGATATAGTTAGAAAACAAGAATTAGAAAAACTTGAACAAAGAATGGAAGAATTAAAGACTCCTGAAATTAGTCTATTTTTCCAAATTTCCAAAGACAATGACCCTATTTTGGGAGATCCTAAAGCACCTGTTTCTATCATTGAATTTTCAAATTATCAGTGTCAGTTTTGTGCTCGATTTTATTCAGATACATTGCCATTGCTCTATTCTGAATATATTGAAACAGGCAAAGTGAATATTATCTATCGTGACTTTCCAATCCAAAAAATTTATTCAAATGCAATGTCTACAGCCCTTGCTTCAGAATGTGCAAATGAACAAGGTAAATTTTGGGAATATCATGATATGTTATTTGAAACTCAAAATTCATGGAAACAAAGCAAGTACGATTTACTTATTTTAACATTAAAACAATTTGCCAAGGAATTGAATTTGAACCAAGAAAAATTTGATTCTTGTCTAGATTCAAGTAAATATGCTGAAGAAATAAATCAAGATATTGCTGACGGAGAAAAATATCTAGTTTTGGGTACTCCTACATTCTTTGTTGGAAACGAAGAGATGGGATACTCTTCAATATTTGGAGGACAGACATTTTCAGACTTTCGAATAGTGATTGATGAAAAATTAAACCAATAGTTTTCTAAAATTAAAAAGATTAGATAACTTTGATTGTGACATAAGTTGATATTGATACATCTGGAATTTGCGAACCTATTAAAATTTTATAGATTCCTTTAGGGGCATTTTCATCAACCAAGATTGTAACAGGTATTTGCAATACTTGTTCTGAAATATGTGTTGGTTCGGTTTTTGTATTTATTTTAATCATTTCAGAATTAGAATTTCCAGATAAAACTAAATTCATACTTTGGCTTGTTTGTGGTGTTACAGTAATCAAAACTTCTTGTTGTTTTCCTTGTTTGA